>JAPPPF010000221.1 GCA_028817665.1 Magnetovibrio sp.
TCCTGAACCGGGTGATCGCCAAGGCCTGGCAGGGCTCGGCCCCGGCGCAGATGAACGTGCCGCGCGACATGTGGACTCAGGTGATCGACATCGAGCTGCCGCAGATCATCAACATCAAGCACCCGCGTGGTGACCTGGACACCATCAAGGAAGCCGCGAAGCTGCTGTCGGAAGCCAAGTTCCCGGTCATCGTCAACGGCGTCGGCACGATTCTGGCCGGCGGCGTCGATGCCTCGCGTCAGTTGGCCGAACGCCTCGACGCGCCGGTCTGCTGCAACTACCAGCACAACGACGCCTTCCCGGGTTCGCACCCGCTGTCCGCCGGCCCGCTCGGTTACAATGGCTCCAAGGCCGCCATGGAACTGTGCAACAAGGCCGACGTGGTGTTGGCGCTGGGCAACCGGCTCAACCCCTACTCGTCCATGCCCGGCTACCAGTACGACTACTGGCCCAAGGACGCGAAGATCATCCAGGTCGACATCAACTCGCACCGCCTGGGCCTGGTGAAGCCGATCACCGTCGGCATCCACGGCGACGCCAAGCTGGTCGCCGAACAGCTCCTCGAGCATCTCTCCGACACGGCCGGCGATGAAGGCCGTCAGGAGCGCAAGGACCTGATCTCCACGACCAAGTCGAAGTGGCAGCAGGAACTGACCTCCATGGACCACGAGCTCGACGACGACGGCATCACCTGGAACCAGCGGGCCCGCGACCGCCAGCCGGACCACATGGCCCCGCGTCAGGCCTGGAAGGCGATCATGGCGGCGATGCCGAAGAACGCCATCGTCTCCACCGACATCGGCAACGCCTGCGCCATCGGCAACGCCTACCCGACCTTCGAGGAGCCGCGCACCTACCTGGCGCCCGGTATGTTCGGCCCCTGCGGCTACAGCCTGCCGGCGATCCTCGGCGCCAAGATCGGCCGTCCGGACCTGCCCTGCGTCGGTTTCGCCGGCGACGGTGCCTTCGGCATCTCCATGAACGAGTTGACGGCCTGCGGCCGCAACGACTGGAAGGCGATCACCATGGTCGTGTTCCGGAACTACCAGTGGGGTGCGGAGAAGCGCAACACGACGCTCTGGTTCGAGGACAACTTCGTCGGTACCGAGCTCAACGTCGGCGTCGACTACGCGAAGGTCGCCGAGGGATGCGGACTGAAGGGCATCCAGGTGCGGACGCCGGACGAGCTCACCGCGGCCCTCGAGACGGCCATCAAGGAGCAGATGGACGACAACGTCACCACCCTGATCGAGGTCGTCCTCAATCAGGAACTGGGTGAGCCGTTCCGCCGCGACGCCATGAAGCCGCCCGTCGAGGTGGCCGGCATCGACATCAACGATATGCGCCCGCAGAACCCGGCGTAAGCCCGCGCATATCCGATGTAACTGACGTGGATTGAGGGTCGGGCGGCCAATCGGCTTCCCGGCCCTTTTTCCAACCACCGAGAATGCTCCGCCGCCGCCCGCCGGCGCCGGACCGCCCGAGAGGACAGACCCATGCTCAGCACCCAGCCCTTCGAGGTTCCGCCGTATCTCCTGGAACGCGGCAAGAAGAACCCGCCGGTCCGCATGGCCGTCGCCGGGGCCGACCACGCGGTCGCCCTGGAAAGCACGCGCCAGGCCACCGAAGCCGGATTGATCGAGCCGGTCCTGGTCGGCGGCGCCGACGCCATCCGCGCCGCCGCCGAGGAAATCGGTTGGGACATCTCGGGCGTCCGCGTCGTCGACGCCGCCGGCGAGGAACAGGCCCCGGCCGCGGCGGTCAAGCTGGCCCACGACGGCGAGGTGACCGCCCTGATGAAGGGCCAAGTCCATACCGACATGCTGATGAAGGCAGTGATCAACAAGGAAACGGGCCTGCGCGTCGGCCGCCGGCTGTCGCACGTCTTCCACATGACCGTCCCCGGCGACGACCGGGTCCTGATGATCACCGACGGCGCCGTCAACGTGGCGCCGGACGAGGAAACCCTGATGCACATCGTCCGCAACGCCGTCGACCTGGCGCACGCGCTCGGCAATCCGGAGCCCAAGGTGGCGATGCTGTCGGGCACCGAATCGGTGATCGCCTCGATGCCGTCGAGCGGCGTCGCCGCCCAGGTCGTCGCCCGGGCCAAGGCCGGCGAGGTCACCGGCGCCCACGTCGAGGGCCCCTTCGCCTTCGACAACGCGATCTCGCCGGACGCCGCCAAGCTCAAGGGCATCGACAACCCCGTCGCCGGCGCCGCCGACATCCTTGTGATGCCCAACATCGAGACTGGCAACGCCCTGTTCAAGATGATGGTCTACTTCATGAGCGGCCTCGCCGCCGGCATCGTGCTCGGCGCCAAGGTGCCGATCGTGCTGACGTCGCGCGCCGACCCGCCGGAAGCGCGCTTCGCGGCCACCGCCATCGCCGCCATCGTCGCCGCCGAGGCCGCCGGCTGACGCACCCAGGCCGCGCCAATCCCCCGTAAGACCAGCCGCCGGGCGTCGTGAACCAATCCCGCGCGCCCGTTGCCGGTCGGCGGCGACGACATCAGCGGCGCGCTGTCGACGACGCCGCCCGGATGCAGGGCCGGGAACCGGCTTTGCGCCCAGCGCAGCGTCTGCACCGCCGGGCTGTTGAGCAGCAGCTTGGCCAGCCGGTAGGTCGTTTCGAAGGTGATGAACGTCTTCTTGATCGGGCCGATGGCGCGTTGCACGAGCAGCTGCAGCCGCCACGCCGCGGTCGGGTCGAAATCCGCCTTTTCCGGAAACACGAACAGGCCGACTTCCTTGAAGTAGGGCGCGCCGTCGGCCAAGACCTCGCCCAGACGCTTGTGGTCGCGGTCCCGGAACCGGTAGCTGGTCTCGCCCTGGATGATCTGGATGCGCTCGAACAGGCCGCCGCGGACGTAGCCCGACCCCTTGAACGAGTAGCGGCCGTTGGCGAAGATCGCGACGGCGCTTTGGCCCGGCTTAAGCCGGTCCGCCAAAAGCTTGTACTCGGCCTTGCCGAGTACGCTCTCGCCGATCGCCGGCACGTTGACCGGCGCCATGTAGAGATCGATGAACGGCGCGTTGGCCGCGCCTTCCTCTGGCCGGGCGATGGCCTCGGCGTTGCCGGCCTTCTCGAAGGCGGCGTTAATCTCGCCTATGGTCAACCGGCGTTTCTTGACCGCGCCTTCGGCGAGCAGGGTCTCCCAATCCATGACCGCGGTCCGCGCGAGATCGATGGTCCGCGTTTCCCGGGACCCCACGGGCCGGTCCGGCTTCAGGCCACCCAGCCCGAGGTGCCGGGCCACCTTGACCGCGGCGCGGAAGATGCTGTCCTCGATCACCAGGACGGTGACGGTGGCGCCGCTGATCATGTCGACGCTGCGCGCGTCGTCCTTTCGGTTGGCGATGTCCCCGACCTTGAGGCCGATGTAGCGGCTCATGAATTCGAGGATCCGGCGTTCCGGAATGCCGATCAGGACGATCGGTTCGGAGTGCTTGACCAGTTTCAGCCCGGCGATCGCGCCGTCGCCGTCAAGGGCGACCAGGACATGGATCGGCTTGCCGGAATACCCGGTGGCGTCGTTGAGGTCGGTGTTCAGGAAGATCTGGCCGACCCGGCGCTCGCCGGCGAACACCCCGGCCACCGGCAAATCGCCCTCGACCGGCCCGTAGCGGTCGGCGCCCGCGATCATTTCGCCGGCCGGAACCTTCGCCAGGAACCTCTCCAGGCCGGCCGCCGCCTGCGCCCCGGCGATCCAGAGGAAGACCGATACCACGGCAGCCAACGTGGACCAGATGGACCGCTTTATCTTCAGCATCGGCATAGTGATGAAAACCTGTGTCCGTTGGCGATCAGGATGCAGGCGCAGGCCCGGTTCCATCGCGAACGGCGGCATCTTATCGGCATCGGCCGGCGCCAAACTTGACCTCGGTTAGCTGTCGGCGGCGCGTCGTGCCGACTGGGCGTGATTGATTGATTTTTTAAGTCGGACGCCTGGAGAAGTGGTGCCCGTTCAGCCGTGCACAATCATCCGTTCGGCGGCGAACGGCGCCATCGCCCGGACCGGCCCCTCGATCAGTTCCCGCGTCACGGCGCGGGCCTCGGCGGCGGCCCGCGCCGACATGGCGCCGCCGCGGCGCGCCGTCATGTGCAGGGTGCGCGACGGGTGGCCGCTGTAGATCGGCGCGACGGCGATGTTGCGGACCAGGTCGCGTCCGTGCACGAGGCACAGCGGCGTCGTCACCGCCCACCCCAATCCGGCGGCGACCATCGGCAGCACCGCGTCGGTGCCGTCGAATTCCAGCGACCGCGGCGCCTCGGCGCCGCGTTCCTTCAGGATGTTCTCGACCTGGACGCCGATGTGCGAGCGGATCGAGTAGCGCACCAGGGGCAATGTGCGGGCCAGGTCGGCGAGCCGGGGCTCGGGGGTCCGCGCCGCCACCCCGGCGGGCAGCGCGATGACGAAGGGTTCGGTGACGATGGGGTCGCGGCGTGCGCCGCGCGGCGCGCGCGATTCCGACGCGATCATCAGGTCGAGCCGGTTTTCCGACAGATCGGCCATCAGGTTGGGGGTGATACCCGACCACACGGTGATCCGCTCGGCGTGGCGCCGGAGCCGCCGGATCAGCGCCGGCCCGGCGGTGGCGGCGAAGGAATCGACCAGTCCGATGCGCAGCGACGGCGTCTCCTCGGCGGCGGCGGCGCGCACCCCCTCGGCCAGCCGCTCGCCGAGGCTCAGGTATTCGCCGCTGCCGTCGGCAAGCGCCTCGCCGGCGGCGGTCAACGCCAACGGCCGGTTCGCGCGGTCGAACAGCGCCGTGCCCAGCTCGTTCTCCAGCCGCGCGATGGACTGCGACACGGCGGACTGGGTCAATCCCAGCCGCCGGGCAGCGCGGGTCATCGAGCCGGTCTCCGCGACGGCCAGGAAATGGTTCAACGCGGTGGGATCGACGACGGGAAACAGGGCCTTGCTGGGTTCCATAATTAATAATCAATAATAATGATCATAATTAATTTTTCTTATTTTATGATTTGCCTGGCGAGTCCGTCAATAATCACGCCGTCAACTGGAGGCGGCGTCCGTGTCCGAACAACTTGCCTGCCAAACCTTGGGCCGCTGGGTCGCCGGGTTCAACCTCGACGACGCGCCGGCCACCGTGCAAGACCTGGCCAACGCGTGCTGGGTCGATGTCGTCGGCTGCATGCTCGGCGGCGCCGCGGCGGCGCCGGTGCAGCCGGTGCAGGCGCTGGCCCGTTCGCAACACGGCGACGGCCCCTGCCGGATCGCCGGCACCGACATCACCACGACCGCGACGGGCGCCGCCCTGGCCAACGGCACCGCCGCCCATGCCCTCGACTTCGACGACACCAGCTACGCCGGCGTCGCGCATGGCTCGGCCACCGTGGCGGCGGCCGTGCTCGCCATGGCCGAACACGCCGGCACGGACGGCGCGACCGCGTTCACCGCCTTCATCGCCGGCCTGGAGGCCGAATACGCCTATGGCAAGGCGGCGTCCAACTCGATCTTCATGGACGGCTGGTGGGCGACGGCGATCTTCGGCGGTCTCGGCGCCGCGGCCGGTGCCGCCCGGGTGCTCGGCCTCGACGCCGACGCCACCGCCCGCGCCATGGCCCACGCCCTCTGCCGTGCCGGCGGCCTCCGCGCGGCGCTTGGCACCGACGCCAAGTTCATCGGCAACGGCCAGACCGCCAGCCTCGGCGTCACCTCGGCCCTGCTCGCCGAGGCCGGCGCGACGGCGCCCCTGGACGCGCTCGAGGGCGTCAACGGCATGGCCCAGCTGATCAAGCGCGGACCGCTCGCCCTCAAGCACCTCGACGACCTCGGGCGGGTGTTCTCGATCCAGGATCCGGGCGTCTTCCTCAAGCCCTATCCCTGCTGCTCGGCCGCGCACGCCGCCGCCGAGGCCACCGCCGAGCTGATGGCCGAGAACGAACTCGACGCCGACGACGTCGCGGCCGTCGACATCGACGTGCCGAAGATCGTCGACGACAGCCTCGTCTACGCCGACCCCCGGCGGGTGCCGGAGGGTCAGTTCAGCCTGCCCTTCATCCTCGCCTGCGTCCTCGTCGACGGCGACTTCGGGGTCGAGCACCTGGGCCAGCGGGCGCTCGACGATCGGCGCTTCCGCGCCGTCATGCCGCGGGTCCGCATGCACCTGGACGACGCGCTCACCGAACGGGCGGAATCCGGCGCGGCCGGCCCCGAATGCGCCCGCGTCCGGTTGACCCACCGCGACGGCCGGACCCTCGAGCGCTTCAACTCCGTCGCCGCCGGCGCGCCTGAGAAACCCATGACGGCGGACGCCGTCGACGCCAAGTTCATGCGTCTGGCGACCCACGGCGGCCACGGCATCCGCGCCGCCGAGTGGCTGGGCCGGCAGCGTGCGCTTCCCTCGATCCCCGATATCCGGAGCCTTTGGATATGACTCCCATCGAACTCACGGCCGCGGGCCGCGTCGAACGCGATTCCATCGGTGGGTGGGCCCTGGCCGAGTCGACTCGCGACAAGACCGCGTCGTAGATTGGCACCGTCATGACCAAGTATTCCATCTTCTCGCTGGCCCGCAACGCCCTCACCGAGCACAGGAACTGGACCGAGGCCTGGCGCAGCCCGGACCCGAAGCCGGCCTACGACGTCATCATCATCGGCGCCGGCGGCCACGGCCTCGGCACCGCCTATTACCTGGCCAGGAACCACGGCATCACCAACGTCGCGGTGCTCGAGAAGGGCTACCTCGGCGGCGGCAACACCGGACGCAACACCACCATCGTCCGCGCCAACTACCTGCTGGAGGGCAACGAGCACTTCTACGAGCACTCGCTGAAGCTCTGGGAGGGCATGAGCCAGGACCTCAACTTCAACGTCATGTTCTCGCAGCGCGGCGTCATCAACCTGGCCCATTCGGACCCCCAGGTCGACGCCTTCCAGCGGCGCGGCAACGCGATGATCCTGAACGGCTCCGACGCGGTATTCCTGAACCGCGCCGAGGTCCAGGCCCGCGCCCCGCTGCTCGACTGCTCCGACGGCGCGCGCTACCCGATCAAGGGCGGGCTTCTGCAGCCGCGCGCCGGCACCGCGCGCCACGACGCCGTCGCCTGGGGTTACGCCAGGGCCGCCGACGCCGCTGGCGTCGACATCATCCAGAACTGCGAGGTCACCGGCATCGACATCGAGGGCGGCCGGGTTACCAGCGTGCAGACCACGCGCGGCGCCATCAAGGCCGGCAAGGTCGGCACCGCCGTCGCCGGGCACACGGGCCACGTCGCCGCCATGGCCGGGCTCAGGCTGCCGATCGAGAGCCATGTCCTGCAGGCGATGGTCTCCGAACCGGTGAAGCCGTGCCTCGACACGGTGATCACCTCGGGCGCCGTGCACTGCTACATCTCGCAGTCCGACAAGGGCGAGCTGGTCATGGGCGGCGATCTCGACTTCTACAATTCCTACGCCCAGCGCGGCAACTTCCCGAGCATCGAAGACGTCGTCGCCTCGGTGATCAGCATGTTCCCGGCCTTCGGGCGGCTGCGCCTGATGCGCACCTGGGGCGGCGTCATGGACATGTCCATGGACGGCAGCCCGATCATCTCGAAGACCCCCATCGACGGCTTCTACGTCAACGGCGGCTGGTGTTACGGCGGCTTCAAGGCGACGCCGGGCTCGGCCTGGGTCTACGCCCACACCATCGCCGAGGACCGCCCGCATGCCTTGAACGAATGCTTCCACCTGAGCCGGTTCGCGCGCGGCTACACCATCGACGAGCACGGTTCCGGCCCGACGCCGGGCGCGCACTAGGGGGAGGCCGGCATGCTCGAGATCAAATGCCCCTGGTGCGGCGCGCGGACCCAAACGGAATTCACCTACGCCGGCGACGCCACCCTCGACCGCCCCGACGCCGAGACCGGCTCCGAAGAGGATTGGTACGAATATGTTTATCTCCGCGACAACCCGCGGGGCGCCCACGACGAGTTGTGGCAGCATTCGGCCGGCTGCCGGCGCTACGTGAAGGTCCGGCGCGACGTCACCACGCACGAAATCATCGCCACCGGCGCGCCCGGCGCCAAGCTGGACGGAGGCGGGTCGTGAGCGCGCAGCCCTATCGCAACGCCGAGGGCGGCCGCGTCGACCGCCGCCGGCCCGTCGGCTTCACCTTCGACGGCAAGCGCTACCAGGGCTACGCCGGCGACACCCTGGCCGCCGCGCTCCTGGCGAACGGCGTCCGGCTGGTCGGGCGCAGCTTCAAGTACCACCGGCCGCGCGGCATCGTCGGCGCCGGCAACGAGGAGTCGAACGCCCTGGTGCAGCTCGGCACGGGCGCCCGCACCGAGCCGAACCTCCCGGCCACCCGCGTCGAGCTCTACGAGGGCCTCGAGGCGACGAGCCAGAACCGCTGGCCCAGCCTGAATTTCGACGTCGGCGCCATCAACGCCCTGATGCACCGGCTGTTCCCGGCGGGCTTCTACTACAAGACCTTCATGTGGCCGGCCAAGCTCTGGCCGCTTTACGAACACGCCATCCGCCACATCGCCGGCATGGGCCGCACGGCGACGGCGCCGGACCCGGACACCTACGCGCACCGCTTCCATCACTGCGACGTGCTGGTCTGCGGCGGCGGCCCCGCCGGGTTGGCCGCGGCACTGGCGGCGGCGCGCGCCGGCGCGCGCGTGGTGATCGCCGACGAGAACGCCGAGTGGGGCGGCATGCTCAGGAGCCGCACCGACGCCATCGACGGCCGCCCGGCCCTGGAATGGGTCGCCGACGCCGTCGCCGAACTCGCGCGGCTCCCCGAGGTCACCGTGCTGCCCCGGACCACCGTCGCCGGCTACTACGACCACAACATGTTGGTCCTCGACGAACGCGTCGCCGACCACAAGCCGGCGCCCGCGAACCACGAGCCCCGCCACCGGCTGTGGCAGGTCCGCGCCCGCGAGGTGGTGCTGGCCACCGGCGCGCTGGAACGTCCCTTCGTGTTCGCCGACAACGACCGGCCCGGCGTCATGCTGACCTCGGCGGCCCAGCACTACGCCAACGCCCACGGCGTGCGCGCCGGCGGGAACGCCGTCGTCTTCGCCAACAATTCGTCGGCCTATCCGGCGGCCCGCGACCTGGCCGCCGCCGGTATCGGCATCCAGGCCATCGTCGACGTCCGCGCCGAGGTGCCCGACGCCGACCGGGCCATGGCCCGCGGGATCGGCGCCGGGGTTCTGGCCGGCCACGCGGTGGTCGCGGCGCATGGCGCCAGGCAGGTGACATCGGTGACCGTCATGGCCCTCGACGCCGACGCCACCGGGGCCGTCGGCGAGCCCCGCGAGATCCTCTGCGACCTGGTCTGCCAGTCGGCGGGCTGGACGCCGAGCGTGCACCTGTTCTCGCAGTCGCGCGGCAAGCTCCGCTACGACGACGGCCTCACCGCCTTCGTCCCCGACCGCTCGTTCCAGCGCGAACGCTCGGCCGGCGCGGCCAAGGGCACCTTCGATCTCAAGGGCTGCCTGGCGGAAGGGTTCGCCGCCGGCGCGGCGGCGGCCACCGCCGCCGGGTTCCCGGCTGCCGCGCCCGCGACGCCCGACTGCAGCGACGACACGGAGGTCCGGCCGCGCGCCATCTGGGCCGTGCCGCTGCCCGTGTTCCTGCACGGCAAGCGCTTCGTCGATCACCAGAACGACGTCACCGCCGAGGACGTCGGCCTCGCCTACCGCGAGGGCTACCGCTCGGTCGAGCACCTGAAGCGCTACACGACGCTCGGCATGGGCACCGACCAGGGGCGGACCTCCAACGTCAACGGCCTGGCGGTGATGGCCGGGCTGCGCTCCGACGCCATCCCGACCGTCGGCACCACCACCTTCCGCCAGCCGTTCACGCCGATCCCCATGGGCGCGGTGGCCGGCGCCCACGCCCACGCGGACGTCGCGCCGACCCGCGTCTCGGCACTCTACGACTGGCACAAGGCGCACGGCGCGCCGTTCTCCACCGCCGGCTATTGGCTGCGCCCGCAGGGCTACCCCCGGGACGGCGAGACGCTCGCCCAGGCGACCCAGCGCGAGGCCCGGCACGTGCGCACGCATGTCGGCGTCGTCGATGTGTCGACGCTCGGCAAGATCGACCTGCAGGGGCGTGACGCGGCCGAGTTCCTGAACCGCCTCTACATCAACGGTTTCGCCAAGCTGGCCGTCGGCAAGTGCCGCTACGGGGTGATGCTGAGGGACGACGGCATGGTCTATGACGACGGCACGGTGACCCGGATCGCCGAGCACCGCTACCTCGTCACCACCACCACGGTGCACGCCGGCGGCGTCATGAGCCACATGGAATACCTGGCCCAGGTCGAATGGCCGGAGCTCGACGTGCGCATGATCTCGGTCACCGACGATTGGGCCGGCATCGCGATCGCCGGCCCCCGGGCCCGCGACGTGCTGGCCCGCCTCGCCGCCGCCGACATCGGCGACGCGGCGCTGCCGTTCATGGGTTACCTGGAGACCGACGTCGCCGGGGCGCCGGCGCGGCTGTTCCGGATCAGCTTCTCCGGCGAGCTCGCCTACGAGATCAACATGGCGCCGGCCCACATGCCGCACGTCTGGGAAGCGCTGCTCGCCGCCGGCGCCGACGACGGCATCATCGCCTACGGCACCGAGGCCATGAACGTCATGCGGATCGAGAAGGGCCACGTCGTCACCGGTGAGCTCAACGGCCGCACCACCGCCGGCGATCTCGGCTTCGGGCCGATGATGTCGAAGATCAAGCACTTCGTCGGCCAGCCATTGGCCGGCCGCGAGGGATTGGCCGAGGCGGGGCGCAAGCAGCTCGTCGGCCTGATGCCGACGGACGGCCGCACGCCGATCCCCCGGGGCGCGCAGATCGTCGCCGACCCCGCCGCCCGGCCGCCCGTCGCCATGCTCGGCGAGGTCACCTCGCAATGCGTGAGCCCGAACCTCGGCCATCCCATCGGGCTGGGCCTTCTGGTGGACGGCCGCGCCCGCCACGGCGAGACCCTGAGCGCCCATTCGCCGCTGACCGGCGAGACGGTCGCGGTCACCGTCACCGATCCCGTGTTCATCGATCCCGAGGGAGAGCGGCTCCGTGGCTGACATCATCCCCGACCGCTCGGCGCTCGACGGCGTCTACCGCGAAGGCACCTACGGCGCCGAGCGCGCCGGCGGCCCCGCCGTGACCCTCGCCGAGCGCACCGGCCGGACGCTGATCCACCTTTCCGGCGACGTCGACGGCGCCGGGTTCCCGACGGCGGCGCGCCACGCCTTCGACCTGCCGCTGCCCCTGAACGCCGGCGAGACCCGCGACGGCGGCGCCACCCGGCTGATCTGGCTCGGCCCCGACGCCTGGCTCGCCGCCTGCGAGGACGCGCCGGATCTTAGCGGGCTCGAAGGGCTCGCCGCCGTCAACGACGTCGCGCCGGGGCGCCGCGTCGTCCGGGTCTCGGGCCCCGACAGCCGCGCCCTGCTGGCCAATGGCTGCCCGCTCGATCTCCACCCGTCCGCGTTCCCCGCCGGCCACGCCGCGCAGACCCTGGTCGGGCACGTCACCGCGCTGGTCGACTGCGTCGCCGACGACACCTTCGAGGTCTACGTCACCCGCTCCTACGCCCGCTACTTCTGGGACTGGCTCACCGGCCAGGCGGCCGAGTTCGGCTACCGGGTGGCGGCGGCTTAACTTCCGTCAAAGCGGCGCCCGCGCGCCGGTCTAGGCGGCGACGGTCCCATAACATCCATCCCCATCGCGCTTGAGACTGAAATCGGCCAGGTCGTTATTCCGCCGCCGCGTCGTCCAACAAGGTCTCACCCGGCTTCACCCGGGTGAACCGGACCGGTTCGCGGGCGGCGGTGATGGTGTCGCCCGTGAGCGTCACCTTGGTGAACCACGAGGTCTCGATGTCGCGGGCCTCGGGGAAATCTTCCCTGAAGTGCGCGCCCCGGGAATCCTCGCGGGCTTCCGCCGCGGCGACGATGGCGCGGCTGACCAGGATGAGGTTCTTCAGGTTCATCCAGTCGTGCCAGGTGAGGTTGTAGGCCAGCACCTTGGCGTCGACGCCGGTCTCCATGAGCTCGGCTTCGAGACCGCCGAGGCCCGCCTCGGCGCGCTTCAGGCTCTCCGCGTCGCGGATGATGCCGCCGTCCTCCCACATGAGGTCGTGGAGGCGCGTGCGGATGCCTTCGAGGCCGCCCGGCCGCTTCGCGAACGGGTGCCGGCAGCCGTGGATGGCGGCGTCGATCACCTCGAGATTGGGGTCGCGGAGCGCGCCCGATCGGGGCGTCCATTCCGCCATGCTGTCGCCGGCCAGGCCGCCGAACACGGTCGAGTTGGCGACGCCGTTGCCGCCCAGGCGGTTGGCGCCGTGCACGCCCCCGGTGTCCTCGCCGGCGGCGAAGAGGCCCTCCATGGCCGTCGTGCAATCGACGTTGAACTCGACGCCGCCCATCATGTAGTGCGCCGTGGGCACCACCTCGACGTCGCCGGAAACGAGATCGAAGCCGCAATCGGCGCAACGCTCGACCATGCCCTTGAACAGGCGCCGCACCTCGGGCGCGTCCAGGTGCTTCATGGTGATGTAGAGGCCGCCGTTGGGGCCGGTGTTGCCGGCCCGCATCTCGGTGAACATGGCGCGGCTGACGATGTCGCGGGTGGCGCGCTCCTCGCGCTCGTCGTAGCGGGCCATGAAGCGCTGCTTGTCGCCGCCCAAGAGGTGCCCGCCGAAGCCGCGCAGGCCCTCCTCGATGATGGTCCCGGTGATCCGCGTGTCGGGCCCGGCGATCAGGCCGGTGGGATGGAACTGCACCATCTCCATGTCGCGGAGCGCGAGGCCTGAGCGGAGCAGCATGGCGAGCCCGTCGCAGCTCTTGTCCCCCGAGGGCGTGTGGTACTTGTACATGGTCGGGCCGCCGCCGGTGCCGACCAGGACGGCACGCGCCTTGACGAACAGGAACTCGCCCGTCCGCATGTCGATCATCAGGACGCCGGAGATGGCGGCGCCGTCGGGCGTCGGCACCAGTTCGACGGCGCGGTGGTCCTCCAGGCGCTTCACGCCCCGGGCCCAGACCTGCTCGGCCAGCCGGTTGATGATCTCGATGCCGGTGAGGTCGCCCTTGTGCACGGTGCGGTCGAAGGTCTGCCCGGCGAAGGCCTTCTGGTGGATGGTGCCGTCCGGGTTGCGGTCGAAGTAGCACCCCAATTCGTTCTCCAGCTCACGGATGCGGATCTGCGACTGGGTCACCAGGGTCCAGGCCAGTTCCTGGTTGTTAAGCCACTTGCCGCCCTCGATGGTGTCCATGAAGTGGCGCTCGGCGGAATCGCCCTCGGCCAGCGCCACGTTGTAGCCGCCCTGGACCATCCGCGTGCAGCCGGTCTTGCCGAGCAAGCCCTTGACGCAGACCGTGACGTCCAGGTCGGGTTCGCCCTGCAGGGTGTGCAGCGCCGCGAACAGCCCGGCGCCGCCCGAGCCCAGGATCAGGACGTCGGTCTCCAGCGTCGGGATGTCGCGGGGGCTCATCCGCCGATGCCCATCTTGGCGAACACCTCGGCGCGGCGCGCCTGGCCGGTTTCCTTGACCTTGTCGTAGAGGCTGCCCCCATGGCTGTCCATGGCCACCCGAAGCGGCCCGAAGTCCTTGATATAGAACTGCCACAGGCTTTCCGGATTTAGATCGTCAAGGTAGACGTCGGTGATCTGCTCGATCCAGGTGGTCTCCAGCGCCGCGGTGCCGCCGATGATGGCGAGGTAGACGCCGCCCAAGTCCCGGAAGGCGGCGCGCGAGTCCTCGCCCAGCCCGCCCTTGCCGATGATCATCCGGACCCCCTCGCGCTCCATCAGGGGCCGGGTGAAGCGTTCCATGCGCATGGACGTCGTGGTGCCGATGCAGATGCTCTCGTAACCGGCCGGGCAGCTGTTGGAGACCGGCACCTTCTTGGCGTTGGGCGCCGTGTGGATGACGGCGTGGCCGGCGAGATCCAGGCGGGTCTCGCGGGCGTGGTCGAACATGTGGATCTGGGTCGCGTCGCGGATGCCGAAGAGCCAGTCCTGCAGCGTCACCGTGTCGCCGGCCTTCAGTTTACGGACGTCGTCTTCCGTGCACGGCATGGTGATTTCGTGATGCGCCATGATGTGTCCTCCCCTCAGAACCCGAAGTCGACGCCGGCCGGCGTGAAGGTGGCCCGGGCGCGCCTGGCCGAATGGCACATGATGTTGACCGCGACCGGGTTCATGGTGATGTGGGTCGCCGCCGTTTCCACGTGCACGGCGAAGGCGGTGGAATCGCCGCCGAGCCCCTGCGGGCCGATGCCGAGACTGTTGACGGCGTCCGAAAGCTCGACCTCCAGCGCCGCGCCCTCCGGGTCCTCGCAGACCGAGCCCAAGGGCCGGCCGGCGGCGGTTTTCGCCAGCTTGGTGCAGAGGTCAGACGTGCCGCCGACGCCGACGCCGACGATGGTCGGCGGGCAGACCCGGCCGCCGGCCTCGATGACCTTGTCGACGACGAAGGCCTTGATCCCGTTCACGCCCTCGGCCGGGATGCACATCTTCAGGAACGAGCCGTTCTCCGAGCCCGATCCCTTCGGCACCATCTCGATGACGACCTCGTTCTCGGCGTCGGAGAAGTCGATGCCGATCACCGGCACGCGGCGGCCGCACGACGTGTGCTCGTTCTCGCGCGTGATCGGGTGCACGACCGACGACCGGAGCGGATGCTCATGGGTCGCCCGGGTGCAGCCCCGGCGGATCGCCTCCTTCATGGCGTGGCCGTCCATCTCGACGCCGCGGCCGATGGTGACGTTGTAGATGGGGATGCCGGTGTCCTGGCACAGCAAGTTGTTGGTCTCCTCGGCGACCTCGATGTTCTTGATCATGGTCGCCAGGATGGACTTGCCCGTGGGGTCGGTCTCCGACGCGTCCAAGCGCTTGAAGCCCTCCTTGATGTCGTCGGGCAGGACCTTCAGGGCCTGAATGTAGAGCTGCTTGGCCGCCTCCTCGACGGCTTCGAGATCGAGTTTCATCCTATCCACTCCTCAAATCACCAGGGTCAGGCCCGAGACGGCGAGCATCGCCAGGACCAACTTCCGGAACAATTGTTCGTTCAAGCGCCGATAGAGCGCGATGCCGACCACCGTGCCGACCAGGATCGCCGGCGCCCCCCACAGGAACCGTTCGCCGGTCTCCCAGGTGACCAGCCCGGCCCAGGCCATGGCCGCCAGCGACAGCACGTGCATGGCCAGGATGTAGGGCTGGGCGACACCGCGCGCCTGCTCCTTGGGCCAGCCGCGGAGCCCGCACCAGACGGCGGGCACGGCGCCGGACATGCCGGCGAGCCCGCCCAAGACCCCGCCGATGCCGCCGGCGACCGCGTCCAAGGACTTGCCGCCGGCCTTGACCACCGGCGGGCGGGCGATCAGCAGCAAGCCGCCGCCGTAGAGGAAAAGGAGCGCGCCGACGGCGAGGCGGAACGGCTCGGCCTCGATCTGCGCCAGCAGCCAGGTGCCCAAGGGCACGCCGAGCGCGCCCAATCCCAGGAACGGCGCCAGATACGTGAAATCGAGTTCCCGGTAGAGCCGGGCCAGGGCGATGACGTGGATAGTCAGCCCGGTCATCACGATCAGCGGCGCCGCCACGGTCGGCTCGAACACGTGCAGCCAGACGGCCGCCGCCACCAGCGCGTCGCCGAAGCCCGCGGCGCCGACCACGAAGGCCGCCAGGAAGGCGCCGAGCACCAGGATGTAGATCTCAGGCGGCATTGAGCAGATACACCAGTCCGATCACCAGACTGATGCCTCCCGTCAGCGCGACGATGGTCTTCTGGCCGTCCCGCCAGGGCAGGAATTCCAATGCCAGGAGCCGCAGCCCTCCGGTCAGGTGCGCGGCCAGGAGCAGGATCAACACGGTCTCGGCCAATTTCACCATCGGCATCTCGGCCCAGGCCAGGAAGCCGTCGAAGGCGGACGCCTTCTTGATCGCCAGGTAGAGCACCTGGAAATGCACCGGCAGGAACAGCGCCAGCAGCACGCCCGAGACCCGGTGCAGCACGAAGGCCCAATAGTTGGGGTGGTCGCGGTGGCCGGCTTTCATCACGCGCCTCCCAGCATGTAGAAGCGCCACGCGACCTTGAGGCCCAGGTAGGCGAGCAGCACGGCGGCCAGGAAACACAGCAGATCGACGCGCGTCTTGGGAAGCTTGGTCATCTCGTTCAGGATGGCGCGGAGCCCTATGGGCGCGTGCACGGTGACGGCGATCACGAAGACCGAGTAGAAGGCGAACCAAGCCTCGGAACCGGCGACCCGGCCGATGATTTCGGCCGCCGAGAGCCCGCCCCGGACGGCGTAGACGATGGTGCCGAGGTGCACCGCGATGCAGACCGCCAGGACCATAGCGCTGACGCGCTGGGCCAACCACAGCCGGGCTTCCGTCTGAATGTTGGGCGCGCTCATTCCAGCTCTCCCTTGAGCGCCGCCAAGGCGGTGGCGCGCTTCAGTCCGGCGATGGATTGGGTCGGGTTGAGGTGCTTGACGCAGCGCTCAACGCAGCCCTGTTGCGAGTGGCAGGCGTGGCAGCCGGCGTCGCCGGCGACGGCCTTGAGACGCTGCTTGTCGGCGATGTCGCGGACGTCGTTGACCAGCGTCCAGGCGCGGTTCAACGCCGCCGGACCCAGGTAGTCCTGGTTCCAGGCGACGACGTCGCAACTGGCGTAGCAGACGCCGCAGCCGATGCATTCGATGCCGGCGCTGGCCCGGCGGCGCTTCGGACTGTCGGGCGAGACCTGGGCGAAATCGTCATCGCGGGTCTGGGCGCCCTGGAAGCGGCCCTCGGCGCGGGCCCACTTGTCGAAGAAGTCGGTCATGTCCACCGACAGGTCCTTGATTACCTGAAGGTTGCGGAGCGGCGCCACCTCAAGGCGGCCGTCGCCGGCGACCTTCGAGACGTGGGTGCGGCAGGTCCAGCGCGGCTTGCCGTTCACGGTCATGGCGCAGGACCCGCAAACGCCGACCCGGCAGGCGAAGCGGTAGCTCAGCGTCGGGTCTATGTGACGCTGGATGTAGGTGACCACGTCGAGGACCGTCTGGCTCTCCTGGCGCGGCACCTCGAACTCCTGATAACGGCCGACGTCGCCGTCGCCGCGCCAGACCGATACGGTCAGTGTATCCCCGCTCACGATCGCTCTCCAAACTCGATGACGCAACCGAAGGCGGCGGCCGGCGCGATCCTCAGGCTTGCCGCCGTCTCCTCGTAGGCAACCTGGTTCTCCTCGAGACAGGTCCGGACGGCCTCGATGTCGTCAACCCCGACCCCGAATCCGGCGAAGGCCCCATCCACGGGCCGGGCGCCGGGAAACCGCTCGGCGAACTTGGCCGGCGGCATGGCGTTGATCTTCGCGGTCACCGGGTCGGCCTGCAAACCGGTGACCAGCCGGGCCGGCGGTCCCGGATCGTCGGAAACCAGGAACACCTCCGAGATGGTCACCGCGCCGTTGGCGTGGTTCTGGTATTCCGGCTTCCAGAACAGGTCCGGCCGCCATTGCTGGCAGGTGAAGGCCATGGCGTCGGGCATCTCCGCGACGTTGGCGAAGGCGAGCGTGAAGCCGACCGTCGCCTCGGAGCCGTCGGGCAATTGCGCGAGGCGCGAGAACTCGAACATCTCGTAGGTCTCGAGCCCGGCGCGGCGGAACGCGTCGCGGTCGGCGGCGGCGTCTTTGGTCTGCAGCACCATCATCGACATGCCCTGGCGGCGGGCCAGGAAATCCCGGTTGTAGGCGCCGAAGCTGAAATGTCCGTCGGCCGCTTCCGGCACGTTCCCGGGCTCGGTGACGGCGAGCAGTTCCAGGAAACAGCCCTGCAGCTGGGCCAGCCGGTTGCCGGTGCCGAAGGGGTGCTGGGCGCGGGGCGTCAGCGTGAAGCCCAGGCACTCGTAGAAGCGCGCCGCCGCGTCCAGGTCGTCGACGGCCAGCACCAGGTGGTCGAAGGCACGGGTCACGCGGCGCCTCCGTCGACGGTGACGGTCCCGGCCGCCGGATCGACGGCCACGTGCTGGCCGGTCTCGATGGCCCGGGTGATGTCGGTCTCGAAGCGGTCGATCAGCGGGAAGCCTGCGAAGGCCGCGCCCTGGGCGATGATCGGGTTGGCGTAGTTGAGCAGGAGCGCCGCCGGCGCCATGCCCCTCGATGCCATCTCGTGCAGCATCCAAGCCGTCGCCACACCGCCCTTGGCGATGTTCAGGACCAGCACCTTGCCGACGTAGTTCTCGTCATGCAGCTTGTGGGCTGGGCGCGAGAAGACGCCACGGATGCGGTCAAGGTCGTAGCGGGCCGAGAAGTTGTCGTGCGCCACCAGGGCTTCCCCCTCCGCGGCCGGGCCGATGCCGGCGTGGCCCCTGATCACGGTACCGGCCATCAGACGATCCTCCCGGCGACAGCGCTGTCGACGCAGCGTGCCATGTCGGCCAACACCGGCTCGTAGCCGTAGCCGCCGATGATGTTGGAGAGTTTGGCCGAATTGGTCATCAGCCGGGTCCAGCCATTGGCCTCGCCGAGCTCGCGGGCGTGCATCTGGTAGAAGCACACACCCTCGAGGACGACCGCGCCGGCCTCCTCGAGCGTCGCCGTCAGGCCCATGCGGTCAGCGGCATTCTTGTTCTCGGGGTTGGTGGCGATGACGAGCGCGACCCCGTCGGCGACGCGGCGGCCCTTGATCAGGTTCGCGGCCTTCTCGAGCTCCAGCAAGGAGAGCTGCGGCGCGGCGAAGACGACCACGTCGAGGCCGTCGCCCTCAATCGCGTACTCGGAGAGGAAGGCGTCGAAGTCCGCCTTGCCGAGGGACACCGGATCCGGCGGCGCGCCGTCGAAGCAGGTCTCGAGGTCCGGTGCCTCCGGGGTCACGCCGACCATGTGGAAGAGCGCCGTCGAGCCGAAGCTGGCGAGCGCCGCGCCGAAGTGCTTGAGGTCGTCGGATGTGGGCGCCGGGCCGCTGCCCTGGATGCCGTCGATGACCGGCACCTGGAAGTAGGACCCCATTTGGCGACCGATCATGCCGCCCAGCGCGCCCCATTCGCTCCAATCCCCGGGCCGGTGCCGGACCTCGAAGCGCGCCGTGCCGCGCCGGTGCTGGTCGAGATGGAACCCGTAGCGCGGCGTCCGGCCGGTCATCGCCGCGGCCAGCGCCGACGGCCCGCCCTCGTAGTTGGTGCGCGCGCCCTGCACGGAATTGGAATAGATCACCACGCCGGTGTCGCCCATGGCCAGGTGCTCGCCGATCACCGGCGGCATCATCGTCTGGTAGTTGATGCAGGTGTCGGTCATGAGAATGCCCAGGGCCCGGAAGGCCTTGTCGGCGCGGCGCTCCAACTCGACGTAGGCGGCGTCGTGGTTGATCCGGCCGTAGGCGTTGAAATCGGCGCCGCGCGGATCGGTGATGGTTGGGATCACCACCCGGGTCTCGGCCTCGGGCAATTGGGCAAGCTCCTCCATGAACGCGACGCCCGCCTCGCCGAGACTTTCCGTGTCGGCCATGATGTGGGCCTGGGCGACCTCGACGAAGTCTTCGGCGTCGAAGAAACGGCCGATCTCGATCTGCTGGGCCAGGGCGCGCTGCCGCGCCGCGCCATGCTCGCCGGCCTGGATGGATTTTTCGTGGTCGGTGAGCCGCATCCTCAGTCCTCGCCTTCCTGGAAGTTCATGCGCCGCTGCTGCTCATCGAGGGCCAGCACCAACAGCGCCAGCCGCGCCATGTCCGTGTTCGACCAGCCGGCCGTCACGGTGCCGTCCTTCCAGATCACCGAGACGGCGACCGCGTCGATCTCGTCCAGGTTCTCGAGCCCGCTCTGGAATATCTCGGCGGGCGTGGTGCCGTGCAAACTCGCGATCTTTCCCATGGCTTCCTCCTCAGCGGAAGATGTAGATGGGGCTCGACCAGATGAAATGGCCGTCCTCCTGGGTGATCCGGACATAGAGCGCGTTGTCGCCGTCGTCCTTCAGCGTCATCCGGCGCTCGATGGTGGCGGTGGTGTGCGGGTTCTCGTCGGGCAGCCGGAAGATCCGGATGCGCCGGTCGATGCCGCCGTTGGCGAAGATCATCTCGTCGTAGCCGATGTCGGCGATGGCGATCTCCTCGGTGACCAGGTCCGTGTCGATCTTCAGGGTCCCGGCTTGTGGGTCCTCGAGCCAGGCGTCGAAGCCGCCGAAGCCGCCGGTGGTCAGCGCCGTCCACTCGAGGCGCCCCGGTCCGGTCTGCTCGAAGCGCTTGTCGAGGTTGTAGCGGTTGATGGGCGCCAATCGCTCGAAGCCGTTGCCGTCGAGTTCGGCGTGACCGTCCCAGATGGTCTCGCGGCCCCGGCCCCGGTACTCGGAGCCTTCCCAGAGCACCCGGATGCGTCGCCCGAGGTCGGCCTCCGCGTAGGGCCGGAAGACCTCCACCGTCTCCAGCCCGTTGCGGATGTCGATGCGCTCGATGGGCGACGACGCGTGCGCGTCGACGCGGAAGGTGACTTCGCCGTCGCCGGATTTCAGGATGTCCCCCATCATCGCTTCCGCGACCATCTCCGACGTGGTCTCGCCGAGGTTCGGGTCCTCGGCGAACCGTTCGGCCGGGTTATCGAAGATGGCGCGGGTATTCAGGACCATGCGGCAGCCGGTGGTGCCGTAGTGGTGGCGCTTGCGGAGCGCCTCCATGATGCCGGCGCGGCTGTGCTCGGGCGCGAGCATGCACGACAGCCCGCCGTAGGAGCCGAACTTGGTGGCGCCGGGATGCGAGGCGCCGGGGCGGCCCTTATGGCCGTCCGAGTTCGACAGGATGCCGACCCGGTAGCCCTGCTCGAAGGCGTCGTGGATCAGCCATTCGAAGGTGCCCCAGGCGGAATGCACCTCGACGGAGCGCTCGATGCGGTCGTCGTGGGCCATCTTGATGTCGGCGTAGCGTCCGCCGATGTGGGCGAACACGGTGCAGTCCTCGCCCTTCAGGTCCTCGAACAGGTCGGCGGCGGAGTTGGAATCCGTGTCCACGTCGGAGAGGTCGTCGACCAAAGCGTGCGAGGAACGGTGGATCTGGCGGCCCTCATGCATGTGCAATACATTGCGGTCGCCGCCGAGGCCGGTGTTGCCCGACCACTCCCAGCCCGGGAACACGGTGAACCGCCCGTCCTCGTTGAACTCGGCGGAGAGCTCGTTCAGCCATTCCCAAAAGGCGGTGGTGATCTGGAAGTCGTTGCCCTGGTGCACGCAGACGTCGAGGAACGCCTTGTCGCGGCCGAAATTGTAGAAGTCGCGGGCCGAGTTGGTGCCGATGGTCTCCTCCGACTGGCCGTGCAGGTCGCCCCAGTAGGGAAGCAATTCGGCGGCCGCCGAAACCCGGAGCGGGTTCGACCGGCACGCGACCTCGCCGTCGTCGCCGACCAGTTCGATGATCAGGTCGCCGGTCTCCGCGACGCTGAGCCCGTCGATGACCGCGGAAAACTCGCCCTTCTTGAAGCTCACCGCGTCGGGCAGGCCCTCGACGGCCATGTTGGCGCGCAGTTGGAAGGTGTGGTCGCACTGGTCGGAGGGATTGCCCCAGCCGTCCTCGCCCTTCATGGAGAGCCGGAACGGCGCCCCGGCGACGCGCCCGGTCGGCATGATCGCCTTCCAGCGCACCGGCGGCCCCGGGATGATGGCGATCTCCGGCTGCTTCGGCAGTTCCACGTAGTTATAGGTGGCGATGGCGTCGACGATGACGCGGAACTCGAAGGTCGCCTCGCAGAAGGTCTGGATGCGGATGCCCGGCGAGCCCTCGCGGCGGTCGCCGAAACGCACGATGATCTGGTCGCCCTCGCGCAGGAAGCCGCGCACCACCTTGATGTAGAGCGTCTTGTCCCAGGGCCGGATGTTGCGTTTCATGTCGTATTCGACATGTAGGACGGCGCCGTTGGACGCCTCCACCGTGGTGTAGTTGGGCGCTGTGGGGTCGGTGAACTGCGGCCGGCCCATGTCGGAGGCGAAGCGGTGCACGACCTTGATCGAGCCGGTATCGTCGATGCCGAAATATCCGGCCGTGTAGGTCAGCGTGAATTCCTGGTAGGAACCGGCCTCGAAGGCGCCCGTGGGGCTGACTTCGGCCGATCCCATCTTCTCCGGCAAATACGTTGAATGCGGCATGGTCCGTTCCTGGTTCTCTCAAGGGTGCTTGGGTTGAAGTTCGAGGCGACGGGTGTCGGGCGGGATGTAGACGACCTGGTAGCTCAACGGCGCGTCACGGAAGCCGTAACCCTGGATGTGCAGGACCAGCCCGCCGGCGGTCTCCGTCAGGTCGAGGAGCCGCGCGATATCGGCTGGCAGCGTCTCGGCCCCCACCTGCTCGACGATCCTGAGCGTCGGCGCGTCGAAACGCTCGCGCAGGAGCGCGCGCATGTTGATGTTGTCCATGGTCGCCGGCGACGCCGACAGGAGGTCGGAAAACCGGGTGCCCGAGAGATACATGCGGGCGACCGCGGTGAACTCGTGGTTGACGTCGATCTGGCGGTCGATGCGGACGTGATGGCTCTCGTCGCCGAGGAACTCCGTCCACGGACCGCCGGTCGTCGCCCGGCCGATCTTGGTGACCCGAGTGTAGACCGGCAGCAGCGCCTTGCCGTCGTCGGCGAGGAAGCGGAAGTGCCAGAGATCGTTGAGCTGCGACGGCGGCTCGGCGACGAAGGTGCCGGTGCCGTGGCGGCGGATCACCGCGCCGCGCTCGGCCAAGTGCGAGAGCGCCTTCTGCACGGTGCCGAGGCTGAACGGCAGCCGCTCGGCCATTTCCGACTCGCCCGGCAGCCGGTCGCCGGGCTGCAACTCGCCCGATTCGATGGCCTGCATGATGCCGTCGGAAAGCAGTTGGTATTTCGGCACCCGGACGCCGCCGGTTTCCCGGGCTCCGCTGAGCGCGCCGGCCAATCTCGCGAGTTCCAATCGATCCTCCCGTCAACCGCGCACGCCCGGCCGGGATCGTTGCCCGGCGGAAACGGCGGTGTCGCTTGACTCGATGAGAACTATATAGCTCTTTAGAAATCGGGTCAACCCTAGCGGATTGCCGCGTCCCTTGAGGAATGCTTCAATCGCCGCCGGGAACGCTCGCCGCCAAGGCTCAGGGAGACAACCATGGGGATCATCAACAAACCGACCTTCGACGCGCCGCCGCTCCTGGAGAAGCGGCCGCCCCGCTGCCCGCCCTACTTCGAGGTCAACAGCGTCGACCAGCTTCTCCCGTATCTGGAACTGGTCGCCCAGCGTCCCTACAACCAGGGCCTCCATGCCTGCTGGAACCTACAGCCGGGCGAGCGGGTGCTCCTGCGCGTCGACAACTGGCACGACGAGCTGGTCGTCGAGGCGTGCAAGAGGATCCTCGAGAAATACGGCTGCAAGTACGAGATCAAGCACGTCGACCGCGGCCCGATCCCGCAATGGGTCGGCGCCGACGAGGTCGACTACTACCTCTACCGGACCAAGGAACTGGCCGAGTGGATGGACGAGTGGGACGAACTCGCCAAGACCTCCGCCTACGACAAGATTCTCTGGGGCTACGGCGGACCGATCCTGGTCGACGACGACGTGAAGATCCAGCGCATGCCGTTCATCACCCCGGAAATCCTGGCCTCGCCCGCCCACGCCATGCCCTACGAGCTGTTGGAGGCCATCGATCTCTGGACCTGGGAGCGGGTCAGGACGGCGAAGCGGGTGCGGATCACCGATCCCGAAGGCACGGACATCGAGTTCACGAACCACGCCGAGTACTACGACGCGAAGCGCGAGAACTACAACTGGGACCTGATCACCAAGACCTGGACCGACAACCCGCATTTCGCCAAGACCTACCTGCCCGGCCACGTCACCGGCCGGCCCTGGATCTTCCTGCCCGGCAAGGAGGACGGCAACGGCGTCATCGCCGGCACCACCAATCACATCGCGCCCGTCGACTGGACCCAACTCCGGATTGAGAACTCGAAGGTCACCGAGATCAACGAGGGCGGCGAGTTCGGCGACAAGCTGCGCGCCCTGATGGCCGAGTGCGCCGACATCCAGTACCCCGGCATGCCGTCGCCCGGCATCATGCACTGGTGGGAGGCCTCCATCGGCACCAACCCGCACATCCACCGGCCCCGGAAAGACTTCCCGTCGGGTCTGGTGAACTGCCTCTACGAGCGGGTGCGCTCCGGCGTCATCCACATCGGCTTTGGCACCATCATCTCGTCCATGGACGAGCGCCGCGCGGCGCGCGAGGGCCTGAAGGTCGGGCACTGGCACCTGCATCTCTACTTCCCCACCTACCTGGCGGAACGCGAGGGCGACAACGAGCCGGTCATCGACGACGGTCGGCTGCTCGCCCTCGACGACCCGGAGATCCGCAAGCTCGCGTCGAACTACGGCGACCCCGACCTGTGGCTGCAGGAAAGCTGGATTCCGGCGGTGCCGGGGCTCAACGTCGCCGGCGATTATTGGCGGCACTACGCCAACGACCCGCTGAAGTGGGTCAGGGCGGAACTCGACATCTGCCGCAATTGGCACCACCTGTTCATGCCCATGGTCGGCGGCGACCCGCGTTTCTGCCACGACCACGCCGACTTCTGGCTCGGCGAATGCTGCGGCCACCCGGGCCTGCACGACCCGACCAGCAGCTGCTGCGGATGAACCCGGCCGCGGCCCGGCCCGCCTGATGTTCGGCATCGCGCCGGAAATCCTCACCGTCGTCTCCATCGGCGTCGGCATCGGCGGCTTCGTCAAGGGGGTCACCGGCATCGGGCTGCCGATCGTCGCCATCGCGGTGATGGTGAACTTCATGGACCCGGTGACCACCTTCGCGACCCTGATCGCGCCGATCCTGGTGACCAATTTCTGGCAGGCCGCCACCGCCCACGACTGGCGCGCGCCCTTCAAGCGCTTCTGGCCGATGATCATCTGCTTCATCGCGTGCCTGTTCGTCGGCGCCGAGCTGTTGGTGGTCCTCGACGGCAGCGTACTGCTGACCGTGCTCGGGGTCTGCGTCGCCGTGTTCGCCGCCTCCAACCTGATCCGGCCGCGCCAGCACCCGCTGTCGCCCGCGGTCGAGCGCGTCGCCGGACCCATCGCCGGCGCGCTCGGCGGCGTCCTCGGCGGCCTGACGGCGATCTGGGGCCCGCCGATGATGATGCTGTTCGTGCTGCTGAAGCTTGAGAAGGACACCTGGGTGCAGACCGTCGGGCTGATCTGGTTCCTGGGCTCGGTGCCGCTGGCCATCGCGTATTGGAACAACGGCGTGCTCAACGCCGACACCATCCCGCTGTCGCTGCTGTCTTGCGTACCGGGTATGATCGGCATCTGGATCGGCGAGGTCGTGCGCAAGCGCATCGACCAGGATACCTTCCGCAAGGTGATGCTCATCGCGCTGTTCCTGATCGGCCTCAACCTGATCCGCCGCGCGATCTTCTGAGGCTTGGGCGAGAGGAGGCCGGCCGGCATGGATGGCCACAGGGGTGAATTCGCATCGCGGCTCGGCTTCATCCTGGCCGCCGCCGGTTCGGCCATCGGGCTCGGCAACATCTGGAAATTCCCCTACGTGGCCGGCGCCAACGGCGGCGGCGCCTTCCTGCTGCTCTACCTGGGGATGGTCTTCACCATCGGGCTTTCGGTGATGCTCGCCGAGCTCGCCATCGGCCGCGCTGCCAGGCTCAACCCGGTCGGCGCCTTCGCCAAGCTGAAGGGCGGCGCCTGGGTGGGGGTCGGCTACATGGGCGTGATCGCCGGCTTCGTCATCCTGTCCTTCTATTCGGTGGTCGGCGGCTGGACCCTGGCCTACACGCTCTACAGCCTCGGTCCGCTCATGGAGATCACCGAACCCGAGCGCCTCGGCGCCTTCTTCACCGGCTTCATCGCCAACCCGGTGAGCCCGCTGTTCTACCACGGCATGTTCATGGCGATGACCATGTTCGTGGTCGTCGGCGGCGTCGAGAAGGGGATCGAGCGCGCCGGCCGGCTGCTGATGCCGCTGTTGTTGGGGTTGCTGGTGCTGCTAACGGCGCGCGCCGTGACGCTGCCCGGCGCCGGGGCCGGCCTGGCGTTCTTCCTGACCCCGGATTTCTCGAAGATCGACGGCGCCACCGTGACCGCGGCGCTGGGTCAGGCGTTCTTCTCCCTGTCGCTCGGCATGGGCGCGCTGCTCACATACGGCTCCTACCTGTCGCGGCGGGAGAACCTGGCGTCGTCCGCGCTCTGGGTGACGTCCCTCGACACGGTCATCGCCGTCAGCGCCGGCTTCCTGATCCTGCCGGCCGTCTTCGCCTTCGGCTTTGACCCGGCCGTCGGGCCGGGGCTGACCTTCATTACGCTGCCCGCCGTGTTCGCCCAGATGCCCCTGGGCGCGCTGTTCGCGCCGCTGTTCTTCGGCCTCCTGACCATCGCCGCGCTGACTTCGGCGGTGTCGCTGCTGGAGACCGTTGTCGCCTACCTCGTCGACCAGCTGGGCTTCGCCCGGCGTCGCGCCACCGTGCTCTTCGGCGTCGCCATCTTCGCGCTCGGCGTGCCCTCGGCACTGTCCTTCGGGCCGCTCCGCGGCGTCACCATCGCCGGGCGGAGCTTCTTCGACGCCATGGACTACCTGGCGTCCAACCTGATGCTGCCCCTGGGCGGCATCGCCATTGCCGTGTTCGCCGGCTGGGTCGTCCGCGAACGCCTGCTCGACGAGATCACCGCGTCGGGCGCGCATCGCGTCGCGGGCCTCGCCGTGTGGATATGGATCTGCCGTCTCGCGGCGCCCTTGGCCATCGCCTGGATCCTGATCACCGGCCTCTAGGGTTTGCTACGCCGGACCGCGCCTATTCGGCGGCGGTCTCCGCGGCGGCCAATGGCGCCCTGAGCGCGAACGCCAGGGGGAGGATCGTCAGCACGCCCGCCGCCAGGACGGCGAGCGCAGTGGTCAGGCCGGCGAAATCGCCGAGCAGGCCGTAGAGGACAGGCGCGACGGCGCTGGCGCCGATGGAGAGCGTGTAGAAGAGCCCGAAGGCGCGGGCCTGGCGGGCCGGGTCAACGAAATCCCCGACCGTCCCGTAGAGCACCGACGACGTCCCGTTCAGGGCCACGCCGAGCACCGGCAGGACGACGAGCGCGGGCACCAGCGGCAGGACAATCACCGCGGCGATCAGGCCGGCCGTGGCGAGCTCGGTCAACACCACGGTGCGCAGGATCCCGACCCGGTCGGCGACGAAGCCGCACACCAGCTTGCCGGCGGCGCCGCCCGCCAGGATCAGGGTCAGGGCGAAGCCGACGGATTCCGTGGCCGCGCCCTTCTCGATCAACAAGAACGGCGCGAAGGTGAGGAAGCCGATCCGCGCGCTCGTGTCGATACAGGCGATGGCGCTGAGGATCGAGAACCCGCGCCGGTCGCGCACGCCCCAGCCGAGACCGGAATCCTGGGGTCGCGCCTCCGCCGTTGCCGGGGCGGACGGCGGCGGCGCGCCCGCGCCGAGGCGGCGCAGCGCGAAATAGATGGCGGCGCCGGCGACGGCGCCGACGACGCCGTAGACGACGACCCCCGTCTGCCACCCCGCCCAGCCGGCGATGGTGGCGATCCCGATGGGCGTCGCGACCTTGCCGAGATCGCCGGAGAAATTGTAGATGCCGAGCGCTCCCCGGCGCCCCCCGGCCGCATAGGCCTTCGACACCAGGGCCGACGCCAACGGATGCTGGGTACTGCACCCGATGCCGGCGAGACAGAGGAACGCCGCCAGCATGAGGAAGTCGTCGGCGACGGCCAGGGCGACGAACCCGAGTCCGGCGAGGCCGGTGCCGAGCGCCAGCACGGCGCGTTCGCCCAACCGCTCGGCGACGAACCCCGCCGGCACCTGACCGGCGGCGAGGGTCGAGGACATGCAGGTCTTGAGGATGCCGACCTGGGCGTGCGACAGGCCGAAACCGCTCGCCCACAACGGCAGCAGGACGAACACCGCGTCGGACAGGCCATCGTGAACGAAATGCGCGAAACCGCCGGCGGACAAGATCTTCCGCCGCTCGCGTGCCGTGGTCACTGTCGGTTGCTCGGCCATCGTCGGCAGAAGATAAGGTTTTCTGTATTGTTGGTCTAATCGATTAAATTCTTTTTTGATCGATTTTACCCATGCACGAGACTTGGCCGCGCGTTCCACGCCATCGCCGCGCCGTCCGGCTGATGCTCGGCGGCGCAGATCTCCTCAGCTTTCCATCAGATTCCGCTTATACTGTGAGCCCTCGGGGACAGGGCGGGCGTCGATTGGCGGGCCCGCCGGTCGCCGGTTATACTGCCGGACCGAACGGTTCCGGTGGAACCCAGGAATGGCGTAAAGCGACGAGGAACCATGCGGAAATCGATGATCGCCCTGGCACTCGCCGGCGCCGCCATCGGCGCCAGCGCCAGCGCGCCGGCCATGGAGCCGCCGCTCGAATTGATCTACGCGGACCGCGCGCCCTATTACGTGACCAAGGCCGACGGCTCCGTCGGCGGCCTCGTCGCGGGACCGGTGAGCGAGGCCCTGAAGCGCGCGAAGATTCCCGTCCGCTGGCTGGTGCGGCCGGGCAAGCGCCAGATCGAGACCATTCGGAAAGGCGGCACCCGGACCTGCTCGCCGGGCTGGTTCAAGAAGCCGGAGCGCGAGGCGTTCGCCAAGTTCAGCGACCCCATCTACCAGGACCGGCCGCAGATCCTGGTCGTCCGGGCCGCCGACCAGGCGAAGTTCGCGCACCCCGGCCTGGCCGCGCTGTTCGGCGACGCGGCGTTCAAGTTCGGCGCAAAGCTGGGGTATTCCTACGGCGCCTACGTCGACGGGCTGATCGCCGAAACGTCGCCGCAGATCCTGCGCACGCCGCAGGATTCCAAGGGAATGATCCGGATGCTGTTGGGCCGCCGGTTCGACTACCTGATGGCGGCGCCGGAGGAATTCAGCAGCCTCGCCGAGGGCCTCGGCGACAAGCGCGGCGCGATCGCCGAGGTCCAGATGAAGGACATCCCGCCCGGCAACACCCGCCACCTGATGTGTTCCAAGTCCGTCGAGGACAGCGTTCTCGAGCGCTTCAACCGGGCCCTCGCGGTGGTCATCGAATAGACCGGACCTAGATCGCCAACACCACCTTACCCTTCGTCTGACGCGCCTCGATGAGCTCGTGGGCGGTCCGCGCCTCGGAAAGGGCCAGGGTGCGGTCGATGGTGACCCGCAATTCGCCGGCGGCGTACCACTGGAACAGATCGTAGGCCCGGGCCTGCCGTTCCTCGGCGCTGGCGATGTAGTCGGCGAGGTGCGGCCGGGTGAAGAACACGGACCCGGCCTCGGCCAATTCGAGGGGATCCAGCTGCCCGATGGGACCCGACGCGTTGCCGTTGTTGGAGACGACGCCGCGCCGTTTGACGGCCTTCAGGCTGCCCCGGATGGTGTCCTTGCCGACGGAATCATAGACCACGTCGACGCCCTCGCCGCCGGTGAGTTCGAGCACCGCCTCGGCGAAGTCCGTTTCGCGGTAGAGGATCGCATGCTCGGCGCCGAGGGACCTCGCGATCTCCGCCTTTTCCGGGCTGCCGACGGTGGTGAAAACCGTGGCGCCGATCCGCGTCGCCAACTGGATCAGCAACTGCCCGAGGCCGCCGGCGCCGGCGTGGATCAGGCAACTTTCGCCGGCCTGCAGCGGGAACAGGGAATGCGACAGGTAGTGCGCGGTCGAGCCCTGCAGCTGCAATGCCGCCGCCACGTCGAGCGTCACGCCGTCCAGCACGTGCACCAGCTTCCAGGCCGGCACCACCGCGTATTCGGCGTAGCTGCCGAGCTCGATGCAATAGGCGACCGGGTCGCCCAGCTCGAAATCGTCGACGCCGTCGCCGACGGCCTCGACGAACCCGGCGCCCTCCATCCCGAGGGTCAGGGGCGGCGACTGGGCGTAGGTGTCGGAACGCTTGTAGATGCCCTCGCGCATGTAGACGTCGATGAAATTGATGCCGGCGAAGGCGATACGCACCAGGACCTCGCCGGGCCCCGGATCGGGCACCGGCACTTCGTCGACCCGGAGGTTTCCGGCGCCGCCGTATTCGTGGACGCGAACCGCCTTCATACCGGCTCTCCCCAGCCGCTGGACAAGGCCGGTACTATTGGCCGTCAGCTCGCCTGCTTCAAGGCCCCGAAGGCTTCTTTCAGCGCGTCGCCGACGTGCGACGGCGTCGCCAGGACGTTGACGCCGGCGGCCTCCAGCGCCTTCTTCTTCGACGCGTAGGTGCCCTTGTCGCCCATGACGATGGCGCCGGCGTGGCCCATCTTCTTACCCGGCGGCGCGGCGCCGCCGGCGATGAACGAAACCACCGGCTTATCCATGGTCGCCGCGTACTCGGCCGCGTCCTCCTCCATGGAGCCGCCGATCTCGCCGACCATGACCACCGCTTCGGTGCCCTCGAAGGCGTCCAGCGCCTCCAAGGCGTCGCGGGTCGTGGTGCCGAGGATCGGGTCGCCGCCGATGCCGAGGAACGCCGTTTGGCCGAAGCCGGCGGAGACGATGTTCTGGCACATCAGCGTCGCCAGACTGCCGGACCGTGAGATCACGCCGACGCTGCCCTTCTTGAAGATCCGTTCGTTGAAGGCCGGCATGAAGCCGAGGAAGCATTCGCCGACGGTGGCGGTGCCGGCCGTGTTTGGGCCGATGATGGCGGTGCCCGCCTCGCGGGCCGCGGCCATGAAGTACATGACGTCCTGCACCGGGATGTGTTCGGTCAGGCAGACGATGGTCTTGGCGCCGGCCTCGATGGCGTCCAAGGCCGCAGCCTTGACGCCCAAAGGCGGGATGAACATCACCGTGGCGTCGAAGCCGCCGGCTTCCATGGCCTCCTTGGCCGAGCCGAAGACCGGCACGCTGCAATGCTCGGTGCCCGCCTTCTTCGGGTTGACCCCGCCGACGACGTTGGTGCCGTATTCCTGCATGCGCTCGGTCCAGAAGGTGCCCTGCTTGCCGGTGATGCCCTGTACCAGGACGCGGTGTTCTCTTCTGACGATCCTCATCACGCACCTCCCTTGGCGGCGTCGACGGCGGCCTTGCAGGCGGCGTCCATGTTGGGCAGCGGGTCCAGCCCCATGCGTTCCTTCAGCATCTCGATGGCGACCTGGTCGCCGGTGCCGGCGATCGAGAAGAACACCGGAATATCCGGTTTAAGCTCGTCCCAGGCGTTGAGGATGCCGTCCATCATCACGTCGCAGCGCGCGAAGGCGCCGCAGAAATTGACCACCAGGCTCTTCACGCCGGGCTTGTCGAGGACCATCTTCAGCCCGTCGGTGGCCTTGGTGTAGGCCTCGCCGCCGATCTCGCAGAAGTTCGCCGGGTCGCCGCCGTGATGGCGGACCACGTCCATGGTGGTCATGGTCAGCCCGGCGCCGTTGGCCAGGACGGCGACGTCGCCGTCGAGCTCGATGTACTTGATGCCGAGATCCTCGCCGCGCTGTTCGAGGCCGGTGAGCTTGTCCGGCGTGCCGTTGGGCGCGATCTCCTGCTGGCGCTTGATGCCCGAATCATCCAAGGAGAACTTGCAATCCAGCGCGATCACCTGCCCCTCGCCGGTCAGCACCAGCGGATTGATCTCCAGGAGCTCGGCGTCGTTCGCCGTGTAGGCGGCGTAGAGCTTGACCAGGGTCTCGGCGACGCCCTCCTCGGCGCCGTCGAGGGCCAGGCCGTCGACCAGTGCGCGGGCGGCGGCGAGGTCGAAGCCCTCGCGGATATCGACCGCCGCCTTCCTGAGCTTCTCCGGGGTCTCGACGGCGATCTCCTCGATGTCCATGCCGCCCTCGGTCGAGAACATGACCATCGGGCCCTTGGAGATCGGGTCGTTGAGCACGGCGGCGTAGAACTCGCGGGCGATGTCCGAGCACTGCTCGACCAGCACCTTCTCGACGACGTGGGTGGCGATGGTCATGCCGAGAATGGTCTCGGCGTGCGCGCGCGCCTCGTCGGGCGTCTTCGCCAGTTGGATGCCGCCGGCCTTGCCGCGCTTGCCGGTCGGCACCTGCGCCTTGACGACGACCAGGCCGAGCGTCTCGGCCGCCTTCATGGCGGCGTCCGAATCGCGGGCCAGGATGCTCTCCGGCACCGCGATCCCGGCGGCGGCCAGGATCGGCTTCGCCGCGTATTCCTCGAAGTTCATGCGTCTATTTCCCGTGCTTTTCCCAATAGGCGCCGAACAGCTCCTCCTCGGACGGCTTGTCCTCTGGGATGGTGGTCACCAGGTGGGTGATGTTGAGGAAGTTCTTGAGGTTCAGGTTCTCGGTGATCGAGTTGCCGGCCCAGGTGCCGCAGCCCATGGAGAGCGTGAACGGCAAGCCGTTGTCAAAGCTGCCACCGTTGCCGAAGGTATGCGCTTGGTTGACCAGGACGCGGACGACCCGGAGGTCTTCGGCCAATTCCTGGGTATGGGCGGCGTCCTTGGTGTGGATGCCCACGGAATGGCCCATGCCGACGAAATCGAGCACGTTCTGGACGTGCGCCTTCGCCGCCGCGAAATCCTTGGCCCGGTAGACGGTCAGCGCCAGGGACAGCTTCTCATCGGAGAACGGATGGTCCTTGCCCGCCGCGTTCTCGTCCTCGACCAGGAAGAACTTGGCCGACTTGGCCTCTTCCGGCAGCCCGCAGGTCTCGGCGAAGACGTCGGCGTCCTTGGCGATGACGTGGCGGTTCAGGTGCCCGTCGACCCAAAGCGTGTCCTGGATCTTCTGCTTGTCCTCGGCCGTGCAGAGATAGCCGCCGGCGTCCTTCAACGCGGCGATGGCGTCGTCGTAGACGTCGTCGAGAATGGTCAGCGAGTTTTCCGACGAGCACGAGGTCGCGTTGTCGAAGCACTTCGACATCATGATCTTGTTGGCGGCGTCCGCCAGGTCGGCGGTTGAATCGATGATCACCGGGACGTTGCCGGCGCCGACACCGATGGCCGGGGTTCCCGACGAATAGGCGCGCCGCACGTTGTTCTGCGAGCCGGTGACGACGACCAGGTCGGCCTGGTTCATCAACTCCTGGGTCAGCGCCTTGGAGACGGGCGCGGGCAGCACCTGGACAAGGTCCTCGGGCGCGCCGATCTTCTTCAGCTCGGCGCGCATATACTCGACCGTCCGGGTGGTCGTGGTCAGCCCGGCCGGGCTCGGCGCGACGATCACCGCGTTGCGGCCCTTGACCGCCAGCATCGCCTTGTTGACGGGCGTCGCGGCCGGGTTGGTCGAGGGCGCCACGGCGGCGACCACGCCGACCGGCTTGGCGTACTTGACCAGGCCCTTCTCCGGCAGTTCCTCGATGATCCCGACCGATTTCTGCCGCATCAGGTCGCGCAGGCAGCCGAAGGTCTTGCGGGTGTTCTTGGTGATCTTGCTGTCGACGTTGCCGAGGCCCGTGTCCTGGACCGCGATCTCGGCCAGTTCCTTGGCCCGCGCCGGCTCGTAGATGGACCAGGCCAGCGCCGTCACGGCTTCGTCGACGGCGGCCTGGTTGGCGAACTCGAAGGTCGCCATGGCCGCCCTCGCCCGCTCCATCAGGCCGTCGATCACGGCGGTGGTGTCAACTTCGTTCTGGGGTGCCTGAGCGGCGGCAGTCTGGTTCACGTCAACCTCCTTTGGGTTTTCAACATCGTAACCTGATCACAAGGAAAATGGGAACGGCCAGGGGCGCAGGTTAACCGCCCCTGGCCGAGGGACTCAATCGGAAACCGCGGTCACGGGTTCGGGTTGGGGTTTCGGGACGAACGACCGCCAGGCCCCCATGGCGATGGTGGCGACACCGCCGAGAATGAGCGCCAAACCGATGGGACGGTCGAGGAAACCGCTGAAGTCGTACTGCAGCATCTGCATGGCCTGGGCGAAGGTCTGCTCGCCGACCTTGCCGAGGATCAGGCCGAGCACGATCCCGGCCACCGAGTAGCCCGAGCGCCTGAGGAAGAAGGCGATCAGGCCCGCGGTGAACATGACGATCACGTCGACCACCAGGCCGCGGACCGCGTAGGCGCCGACCGTCGCCATCATCAGGATGGCCGGCGCCAGGAAGTGGAACGGGATTCTCAGCATGTGGACGACCGTCTTGGTCTGCAGCCAGCCAAGGAAGAAGATGCAGATGTTGGCGAAGAACATGGCCGCGAAGACGACCCAGATGAGATCGCCGGAGTTGACGAAGACCAGCGGTCCGGGCTCCATCTCGTGCATCTGGAAGACGCCGACCATCATTGCCGTCAGCGCGCCGCCGGGAAGGCCCAGCGCCAGCAACGGGATCATCGCCGCGCCGGTGGCCGCGTTGTTGGCCGTCTCGGACGAGACCACGCCCTCCAGTTCGCCCTTGCCGAACTTGGTTTTGTCCTTCGACCAACGGACCGCCTCGTTGTAGCCCATGAAGGCCGCCAGCGTCGCGCCGATGCCCGGCAGGATGCCGCAGAAGAAGCCGATCACCACGGAGCGCGCGACGGCCAGCTTCAGCTTCCAGAATTCGGCGAAGGTCGGGAAGTCGAGGTTCACCTTGGGCGCCTCGGTGGTGCCCTTGGCGCGCTTCTCCATCTGGATGAAGACCTCGGAGACGGCGAAGAAGCCGAGGATCGTCGGGATGAAGTGGATGCCCGCCAGGAGATAGGCGACGCCGAAGTCGAAGCGCTCAAGCCCGCCCACGGGGTCGATGCCGACCATGGCGATCATCAGGCCCAGGAGCACCGACAGCCAGCCCTTCCAGAGGTCACCGGAGCCGACCGAGGCGGCGACGGCGAGGCCGAAGAAGACCAGCGCGAAGATTTCCGGCGGCCCGAACGCCGAGATCGCCCAGTTGGCGATGGGCGCCGTGGCGAACATCATCAGCAGCGCCGAGCAGGTGCCGCCGAAGGCCGAGCACAGGACCGCCGCGCCGACCGCCTTGCCGGCCATGCCCTTCTGGGTCATCGGGTAGCCGTCGAAGCACGTCGGCGCGTTTTCCGGCGCGCCGGGAATGTTGAACAGGATCGCCGTGATGGCGCCGCCGAACACGCCCGAGCAGTAGAGCACCGAGAACAGCATGATGCCGTCGGTGGCCGAGAGGTTTCCCGTGAACGGCAGCAGGATGGCGGCGAGCGTGAGCATGCTGACGCCGGGAATGGCGCCGAAGACCATGCCGCCCAACAGGCCGCCGGTGAAGATCAGGATCGATACGGGGTTGCTGAAAAGCGTCAACGTACCGGCAATGAAATGTTCCATAACTATGTCCTCCTCAAGGGGCGCGGCCGATCAACGGATCAGGACCAGCAGCCAGTTGGAGAAATCGTAGAAGGGGTGCATGGTTCCCGCCGGCAGCCCCACGTAGAGGATCTTCGCGAACAGGATCAGCAGGAATGCGTAGATACCGACCGTCACCGCGGCGATGCGCTTCCAATTCCGTTCGCCGCCGATGTAGACGAAGGCGGCGATGAACACCGGCGTCACCGTGTAGAAGCCGATCGGCTCCAGCAGGAACGCGTAGACGATGGGCAGGCCGATGATCAGCGTCGCCCGCAGCCGGTATCCGGCGTCCGGCGCGTCGTCACCGTCGGCGCCGGCCGCCGCCTCTTCCCCGCCACCGGCCTCGCCGCCGCGCCGCCATTCGATGGCGAGTTGCGCGATCGCGCAGAACGCGATGGCGAAGATCATGGCGCGCGGCCAGCCGGCGGCGCCGAACTCGTAGATCTCCAGTTCTTCGTCGAAATTGAATGTCAGTATGTAGGCGCCAATGGCGAAGATCAGCCAGAACGCCGTCTCCATCAATTGCCGTGTGGTTACCTTGTTCATGTCAACCTCCCGAAAGAAGGGGCGCCGCCGCGATGGTCGGGGCGGCGCCCCGGTTCCTTCATGTGCCCCCGGATACTCGACGGGGAGAGCGAACGATCACTTCACCAGGCCCATGGATTTGTAGGCCTTGCGGTAGATCGCGGCGGTGTCGTTGATTAGCTTCACCGAGCCTTCCGTGTCGCGGAAGCTGTCGATGGCGTCCATGAACTTCTTCTTGTTGAAGCTCTGGAAGCTCGGCTGATGCCAGGCCTTCTGGAAGGCCCACTTCAGCCACTTGACCCGGTCCGCGGGCGCGTCCTTGTGGACGTAGAAGCCCCGGAAGCGGAGCAGCGGCTCGAAGGTCAGGCCGACGTCGTTCATCGCCGGCACGTCCTTGAAGGCCGCCGGACGGGTCTTGTAGATGGTCAGGATCGGCTTGAAGTCGCCGCTGTCGAGGAAGCCGCGGACGTCGCCGGGCTGCTCGAACAGCGCGTCGACCTGGCCACCCTTCAAGGCCGCGTAGCGGGGGCCGCCCTTGTCGAAGCTGATCTGCTGCATCTTCATGCCGAAGTGATCGGTGATGAACTTGAGATTCACCCGCTCCATGGAACCCGCCTTTGAGACGTTGGCGATGGTCGAGCGGCCTTTCTTCGATTTCACGTACTTGACGTAGGAATCCCAGTCCGTGAAACGGGTCTCGTTGCCGCGGATGTAGATCTGCGAGAACGTGATCTGCGCCGTCACCAGCGGCACGAAGACTTCCGCCGGATTGGGGTTCTTGGCCTTCAACGCGTGCGCGCTGGTGGCGTCGTCGATGTGCTCCATGACCGAATAGCCGTCGGCCGGCGCGGCCATGTAGGACTTCATCCCGACGGTGCCGCTGCCGCCCGGCTTGTATTCCAGGTTGAGCGCGGCGCCGGTGACCTCGGTCACCGCCTCGGCCATCGCCCGGGACAATTGCCCGGAGCCGCCGCCCGGCCCATAGGGGACGAGCATGGTCATGGGACGTTCCGGAAAGCCGTTCGGCTTTTCCATCTTGTCCGGCAGATTTCCGGGCGACGCGGGCGCCGCCGCGAAGGCGCCGGCGACCAGGCACAGCACGAATTTCGCGGCGAACCGCTTGCTGCCCGAAAATGAATGTGTCATGTGTAATTCTCCCAACAGAGTGTTTCGAGTTGTCACCGGATAGCCGCCATGGCTATCCCTTAATTCGCGGCACCTTTGGGAACGCCTCCCGGCCCGTGCCGGGGCCGGGAGGCACCTTGGCCCCGTTAGTCCGCGGGCATCGAACCGGCTTCCGCCGACTCGAATTCCTTGTCTCCATCCTTCTCCTGAAGCTCGATGATGTGCTTCTGCATGGCCGCCGCGACGGCCCGCATGGTGGGCAGGTGTTCCTCCGCCTTCTTCACCGACATGCGCGCGTCGGGCGCGTGCACGGCGAGGCCGGCGACGACCTTGCCGTCGCCGTCGTAGATCGGCACCGCCAGCGCGATCAAGCCGGTCAGGTTCTCCGAATCGTTGGTCGCGTAGCCGCGCCGCCGAATCGTCTTCAGCTCTTCCTCGAGCACGTCGGGGTCGGTGATCGTGTTCTCGGTCAGCGCCGGCAGCGGCGCCGCGGTGATCAGGCGCTTGCGGGTGCGGCTCGGCAGGTGCGCCAACAGCAGCTTGCCGATCGCCGTGGCGTGCACCGAGACCCGGCTGCCGGGCCGGAACTGCAACCGCAGCGGCCAATCGCATTCGACGCGGTCGATATAGACGACCCCGTCGCGATCCAGGATGCCGATGTTGCAGGTCTCGCCGATGGTAGCGACCAGGTCCTTGAGGACGGTGCGCATGGGCGCCAACCGGTAGGCGGCGTGCAGCGCGTTGAGGCTGAGCGTCACCATGCGCGCACCGACGGAGAAATGATCGCGGGCGAAGTCGCGGCGGATCAGGTCGAGGTCTTCCAGTTGCCGGACGATGCGATGGACGGTTTGCCGGGGCAGGTCGAGGGTCGCCGAAATATCCGCGAGGCCCATGGGCCGGTCGGATTCGAACAAGGCGTCGAGGACGAGGACCGCCTTGTGAAGTGCCGAACCGCTTTCCTTCGCCGTGTCAGTCATGCATCTTTCCTGAACCCGTTGACGCCGCGCTTAAGAAACTGAATGCGCACCTCAGCCTAGCGGCAACCTGACAAAAATCAAATTAATTCGAATAAATTGTCCCATTTTATTAAATTATGACAATTTTTTCTTAGAATCATCGCCTCGGCGACATGCCATATCGGTTCGGCGACACCGCCACGGCGGCGGCCGGCGCCGCGTTTCCGCGCCTGACGGCGCGCCTCAGCCGGGCTATCGTGGGGCCATGATGATCGTTCGGGTTTTCATCGTCGGGTTGTGGGCGCTGGCATCGACGCCAGCGCTGGGTCAGGCCGCCTGCGACGGTCCGGCTCCGGTCTGCGCCATCAAGGACCGGGTCTACGCCATCGCGTCCTCCGACCCGGCGGCCAGCGCCGTGCTGATCGAACCGGGCCTCCTGGTCACCAACCGCCACGCCGTCGCCAACAATCCGCGCGCCCAGGTGTTCCGGCCGGACGGTTCGGAACTGCTCGCCGACGTGGTGCCGACGGCCTACGCCGGCGACCTCGTGTTGCTCAGCGCCCCGGGCCTCACCGGCTCCGGCGCGTGGAAACCGGCGCCGGAGCCGCGGCCCGACACCGATCTCTTCACCGTCGCCAACGACGTCGGGCGCGGCCGCATCCGCGTCTATCCGCCGGGCCGGCTGCTGAGTCCGCCGGCCGCCGGCAAGCCGCTGGCGCGGTTGCACCACACAGCCAGGAGCCAGCCCGGCAATTCCGGCGGCGCCTTGGTCGACGCGGAGGGCCGGCTGGTGGCCATCGTCACGTCCGGCGGCAGCGGCCGCTTCGAGGCCATCCCGGCGACCGAGATCGCGCGTCTCCGGGCGCTTTCGGGTCCAGATCACGCCGAGGCGAACCGCCGCATCGGACTCGCCTACCGACAATGCACGGAAGCCATCGACCAGGCCGCCGCCAGCCGCCAGGCCATGCGCGCGCCGCACATCGCCTTCATCGCCGAGCGCTGCCGGACGTCCAACAACCGCCAACTCCTCGACCTCGCCGGCCAGACGCTCGGCCGGCGCGGCCACCACGCCGACGCCATCGCCATGTTCGAAGCGGCGCTCGACCAGGATCCGGGCGCCCTCAACGCGCGGCTCGGCCTCGTCGTTACCCTGCACCTGGCCCAGCGCTACCAGGACGAACTGGCGCACCTCCGCCGCCTCATCGCCGTCCTGCCCCGCGACCTCCAGGTGCTCCGCTTCGCCATCCAGGCCGGCACCTGGGCCGGCGACAAAGCGCTGGCCCGGGAGGGGTTGACGCTGATGAAAACCCACCACCCGAAACTCGCGCCCTTGGCCGAGCGCTTCATGAACGCCCCGCCGCCGACCACGCCGCGCCGGTCGTCGGCGCCGGCTCAGTAAGCCTTTCCCCCGTCACGCCCGGTAATGACGACGGGGCGCGTGGCTTATTGCGGCGGCAGGAAGTCGTCCGTCGGGTCGGGGATCCAGCCGTGCTTCAAGGGCAGGTTCGGCTGGCGGGGCGAGGCCTTGGCGCGCGATAGGATGGCGCGCTTCAACTCCGGTGCCCGCCAGGCTGGGTGCTTGGCGAGGAAGCGCGCGGCGAGCGCTGCGACGCGGGGCACGGCGAAGCTCGACCCCGAGGCCTGCCCTTCGACGCCGCGGTGATCGAGGACCGCGACCTGCTCGCCCGGGACCATGACGTCGACGTGTTCGCGGCCCCAATTGGACCCCCGCGCCAGCCGGCCGAAGGCGTCCGCCGAGGTGACCACCAAGATGTTCTCGAGGCCGAGGGCGGCGGGATAGACCGGGCGGGTGTCAATGTCGCGGCCGTTGTTGCCGGCGGAGACGATGAACAGCATGTGCGGGCGCGCCCGGGCGGCGGCCTCGAAGGCCTGCCAGTCGGCGCGCCGGTTCGAGCCCATGGCCATGTTGACGATGACGACGCCGCTGGCGTCGGCGTGTTCGACCAGCTCAGCCATCTTCGTCATCTCCGGCCTCGGGAACCGGTAGGGGATGATCCGCGCCGCCGGCGCCTCTCGGAGGATGATGCTGGTGACCGCGGTGCCGTGGTGCAGCGGGAAGAACGGCGAGCGGCCCGTATCGACGTCGAAGGGCCGCGCGTCCCCGTCCCAGAAGTCATAGCCGACGAGCCCGCCGTCGGCGCCCCGGGCGAGCCGCCGGGCGACGGCATCGAGGGTGTAGTTGACGCCGGTATCGACGACGGCGACGGCGACGCCGCCGGGATCGGTGCCGGCCGGGATCGCGGGGTTCAGTGCCTCTTCACTGAGCGTCTCGGCGAGATCGGGCGCCAGCACGGCCAACCGCTCGGGCTTGCCGTCGGCGCCGTAGACCAGGCGCCGGCCCTCGCGGACCCGGCAGTCACCGCCGGCGGTGGCGGCCAACTCGGGCCGCGTCCGCTCGCCACCCGCGTGGGCGTGCCATTCGGCGGTGACGCGGCGCAGCCGGCCCAAGGGAAACATGCTGGTGATCCTGAGCTCGGAACCGTCTTCCAGCAAAAGCACGTAGCGGGCCCGCCCGGGCTGGCCGCGAAACGGCGTGACCCGCTGTTCGAGGACGCGCGCGCCGGCGAATCGCCGGGTCAATTCCGCCTGTCCGCCGGCGGGCACGGCGCAAGCGGCCGCGAGGCCGGCGCGCACCACCGCCGCGCCGTCCGGTTCCGCGGCGCCCGCCGGCGTCACGAGAAATGCCGCGAAGATCGCGGCAATCCGGGCGTTCGAGACATCTCCAGCCATCGCCGCATCATAGCCGCAGCGCCCTCCCGCACCCAAGCGAAGACGGTGAACCGCTTGGAGAAATTCAGTTTTCGAGGCAGATTCTAACCATGCCCATGATCGTGCATTTCGATCTGCAGGTC
>JAPPPF010000133.1 GCA_028817665.1 Magnetovibrio sp.
CTCACATCATCACCGCGTTGCGCGGCCCGCTGCGCAACCTGGAGACGGCCGTGGCGCGCTGTCACCTGGGGATCAAGGGCGTCGTCGTCTCTCCCTACGCCTCGGCCCTCGGCTGTCTCACCGAGGACGAGAAGAAGATGGGCGTGACCTGCATCGACATGGGCGGCGGCACGACCTCCGTCGCCGTGTTCTTCGACGGCGAGCTGGTGCACACGGACGTGGTGCCGCTCGGCGGCGTTCACGTCACCAACGACATCTCGCGCGGCCTGGTGACGCCGCTGACCCACGCCGAGCGCATGAAGACGCTTTACGGCAACGCGCTGCCGTCGGCCAACGATGACCATGAGGTCATCCAGGTGCCGGCCATGGGCGACGACGCCGGCGGCGACGGCAACGTGGTGCCGCGCTCGATGCTGGTCGGCATCGTCCGGCCGCGGGTCGAGGAGATCTTCGAGCTGATCCGCGACCGGCTCCGCGAGTCGGGTTTCGACAAGGTCGCCGGCCGCGGCCTGGTCCTGACCGGCGGCGCCAGCCAGCTGCCCGGCGCCCAGGAGGTTTCCGCCGCGATTCTCGACAAGCAGGTGCGGCTCGGCCGTCCGCTGGCCATCGACGGCATGGCGGAAGCCGTGGCCGGGCCGACGTTCTCGACCTGCGCCGGGCTGCTGCGATACGCGCTCGACGGCGTCGAGGAGCCCGACGCGGCGCCGGCGGCGCGGGTCCAGGCCAGGAGCCGGATGGGTCGGCTGGGGCAATGGTTGAGGGAGAATTTTTAAGGCCATGAGTTCGTTTCGTTCATTCACCAACTGCGGCGCCGCGGTGGCGCGGCGAGAAGACAACGCCCGCCGAATGGCTCGGCGGGCGCCCAACGCATTCACGTATTTATTCTAAGAAGGAGGTCAACATGAGTATCAATCTGAGCGTGCCGGAAGACTCGAACACCCCGGAACTGAAGCCGCGCCTGACCGTCATCGGGGTCGGCGGCGCCGGTGGCAATGCCGTCAACAACATGATCCGCCGCGAGTTGGAGGGCGTCGATTTCGTCGTCGCCAACACCGACGCGCAGTCGCTGACCCAGTCCCGGGCCGACCGGCGGATCCAACTGGGCGCCAACCTGACGCAAGGATTGGGCGCCGGATCGCAGCCCGATATCGGCCGCGCCGCCGCCGAGGAGGCGATCGACGAGGTGCTGGCCTCGCTGAACGGCTCGCACATGGCGTTCATCGCCGCCGGCATGGGCGGCGGCACCGGCACCGGCGCCGCCCCGGCCATCGCCCGGGCCGCCAAGGAAGCCGGCATCCTGACCGTCGCGGTGGTCACCAAGCCGTTCCAGTTCGAGGGCTCGCACCGGATGCGCCTGGCCGAATCCGGAATCGAGGAGCTCGAACAGTACGTCGACACCCTGATCATCATCCCGAACCAGAACCTGTTCCGGATCGCCACCGAGAACACGACATTCGCCGACGCCTTCGCGATGGCCGACGAGGTCCTGTACTCCGGCGTCCGGGGGGTCACCGACCTGATGGTCATGCCCGGCCTGATCAACCTCGACTTCGCCGACATCCGCTCGGTGATGAGCGAGATGGGCAAGGCGATGATGGGCACCGGCGAGGCCGAGGGCGAGCGCCGGGCGCTCGACGCGGCCGAGGCGGCGATCGCCAACCCGCTGCTCGACGACACCTCGATGAAGGGCGCCAAGGGCGTGCTCATCAACATCACCGGCGGCCCCGACATCACCCTGTTCGAGGTCGACGAGGCGGCGTCGCGAATCCGCGCCGAGGTCGACCAGGACGCCTACATCATCATCGGCTCGGCCTTCGACGGCGAGCTCGAGGGCAAGATGCGGGTCTCCGTCGTCGCCACCGGCATCGACGCCGCCCAATCGACGATGCCGCAGCCGACCATGCTGCGCGTCACCGAGGCGGTGACGCCGTCCAGGCCGATGACGCCGGCGGCGGACGAAACTCCGGCGACACCGGAACCGGCGGTCGAACCGGCCGAGGCCGCCGCGCCGGAAGCCGCCGAGCCCGAGGCCATCGACGACACACCGCTGGCCCGGCTGGTTCGCGAGGCCCAGTCGGCCGAACCGGCGGAAGCCGCCGAGGCGCCCGAGGCGCCCGAGGCGTCCGACGCCCCGGCCGATCCGCCGGCCGCGGCGGACGAGGAGACGCCGACCGAATCGGCCGTCGACGAGGAGCCGGAAGCGACGGAAGCCGCCGAAGCGCCGCCGGAGAAGGCGGAACCCGCCGCGCCGGCGGCGATGCCGCGCGCCGAGGCCGGCGAGGCCTTCATTCCGCCGGCGCCGAAGTCGGTGGAACCGGTGACCGAGACGACCGAACCGGACGCCTTCGCCGCTGCGGCGCTGAAGAACGGCGCCCAGGGACCGGGTACGCCGGCCGCAGAGGCCGGGACCGACAAGCCCAGCCTGTTCGAAAGGGTGACCCGGACGGGCCGCGCGGCGATCGGCCGGGTGGTCTCGGAAAGCGCCGGTTCGGACCCGGGCGAAATCGAGCAAGCCGTTGAAGATAAAGCGGTTTCCGAGGAATCGGCCCCGGCCGAGACGGCGGCCCCCGCGGCCGTCGTGGCGTCCATCGCGCCGGCGCCCGAGGCCGAGCCGAAGCTCACCGACCTGGCCGCCAAGCCGGCCTCCGAGGCCGCCGACGAAGAGGAGGACCTACTCGATATTCCGGCCTTCCTCAGGCGTCAGGCCAACTAACCGGATCGGCCATAAGCGGTTGATTGCAAAGGTAACATTTGGAAACAAAGAGTGATTTGTGAGGCTTCAGGGGAGTTGTTAAACACTCTCCTGAAGCCGCACACGAAAAAGGGCAGAAGCCTGTGCTTGGAAAAACAATAAACGCCGGCATCGATAAACCGGCGACGGATTGGGGAAAGATGGGATCCACGAAGCGCGACGACGCGGCCGAAACCCGAAGCGTGGTTCGGCAACGTACGCTGAAAAGTTCGATTTCCTGCACCGGTATCGCGCTGCATTCCGGCGAAGACGTTTCCCTGACCCTGCATCCGGCCGACGCCGATGCGGGGATTTCATTTGTGCGCACTGATATTTCCGGCGGTGGCGCCCGCGTTCCGGCGCTCTGGGACCGGGTCGTCGACACCCGGCTCTGCACCACCATCGCCGACGAGGACGGTGTCTCCGTGGGCACCATCGAGCATCTGATGGCGGCCTTGGCCGGCTGCGGCATCGACAACGCGGAGATCGAGGTCAACGGACCGGAAGTGCCGATCATGGACGGCAGTTCCGAGCCCTTCGTGTTCCTGATCGAATGCGCCGGCGTGGTCGAGCAATCGGCGCCGCGCCGCGTCATCCGGGTTCGCAAGCCGATGGACGTGAAGATCGGCGAAGGCTTCGCGGCGCTGGTGCCGGCGGAGTATCAGACCCTGGATTGCGAGATCGACTTCGACAGCCAGGTGGTGGCCAGCCAGTCGCTGAGCCTCGGCCTCGTCAACGGGAGTTTCTGCAAGGAATTGGCGCGGGCCCGGACGTTCGGGTTCCTGCATGAGGTCGAGCAACTGCGCGCCGCCGGATTGGCGAAGGGCGGATCGCTCGACAACGCCATCGTCGTCAGCGGCGACGGCGTGTTGAACGAGGAGGGCCTCAGGTTCGACGACGAGTTCGTGCGCCACAAGATGCTCGACGCCATCGGCGATCTGTATCTCGCCGGAAACCCGATCATCGGCCGGTTCAGCGGCCTGCGGTCGGGCCACGCGGTCAACAACGCGCTGCTGCGCGCCCTGTTCGCCGACGCCGACGCCTGGGAATACGACGTCATGCGGGCCGACGAGGCCGACACGGCCGTCGATGGCGGCCTGGTGGCGGAACCGGCGGTCCGGGTAGTCGCCTGACGCCGGGCCCGTTGGCTCGACGTCGATGAATGGCGCCGCCCGCGGCGCCATTTTGGTATCCGAAGGAATGTCCCCGGCGAGGTAGACCGGCCTTGTCAGCGTCGCACCCCGGCGTAGTATAATCGCTTCGTTGAACCCTCGTTCCGCAATTGAATTCGAACGGCCTCGAAGATGCGAAAGCGCCCTCAAGTTACAGGCCTGAACCGGATCCGCCGGTGGCGCGGACCGATGGCGGTCGCCGTCGTCGCCGTGGCGCTCGCGGCCTGCGCTTCGAAGAAGAAGAAGGAATATGTCGAACGCCCCGTCGACGAGCTCTACAACGAAGCGCTCACGTTGATGGAGAACCGGCAGTTTTCCGACGCCACCGAGCGCTTCGACGAGGTCGAGCGGCAGCACCCCTATTCGGCCTGGGCGACCAAGGCGCAGCTGATGGCGGCCTACGCCTACTACCTGGCGAACCGCTACGACGACGCCATCTTGGCCCTCGACCGGTTCGTGCAGTTGCACCCGTCGAACCGCGACGTCGCCTACGCCATGTACCTGAAGGGCCTGAGCTACTACGAGCAGATCTCCGACGTGGCCCGCGACCAGAAGATCACCGAACTGGCCCTCAACACCTTCAAGGAACTGATTTCCCGGTTCCCCGAGTCGAAATATTCCCGGGACGCCCGGATCAAGGTCGATCTCGCCTACGACCACCTGGCCGGCAAGGAAATGGAAATCGGCCGCTATTACCACACCCAGCGCCAATACCTGGCCGCCATCAACCGGTTCCGGAACGTCGTCGAGACCTACCAGACGACGACCCACGTGCCCGAGGCGTTGCATCGGTTGACCGAAGCCTACCTGGCGCTCGGCATCAACGACGAGGCGCGCAAGACCGCCGCCGTCCTCGGTCACAACTTCCCGGGCAGCGAGTGGTATATCGATTCCTATCAAATCGTCGAGAACAAGCAGGTGCGGATCGAGAAGGAAGAAGTGCCCTGGTGGAAGCTTTGGGATGACAAGAAGAAGACCATCGGCGCGCCCCCGAAGATCAGGATCGAGGACAAGAAGGCCGCGACCGAGAAGGCCGGCCCGCCCTGGTGGCAGTTCTGGAAATAATCGAATTGGCGTCCGACACCTAGATGCTTTCCAGCTTATCCATCCGTGACGTCGTCTTGATCGACCGCCTGGACCTGGATTTCGAAACCGGTCTCGGCGTCCTGACCGGCGAGACCGGCGCCGGGAAGTCGATCCTGCTCGACGCGCTGGGCCTCGCCGTCGGCATGCGCGCCGTGGCCCGGCTGGTCCGCCAGGGCTGCGACAAGGCCGGCGTCACGGCGTCCTTCGACGTCGCCGACGATCACCCATTGCGCCGCGAGCTGCTCGACCAGGGCGTCGAGACGACGGGCGAGCCGTTGATCCTACGCCGGGTGCTCGGCGCCGACGGCCGCTCCCGGGCCTTCGTCAACGACCAGGCGGTGAGTGTCGGCCTGCTGCGCCAGATCGGCGAGGCACTGGTCGAGATCCACGGCCAGTTCGAGAGCCAGAAACTGCTGCAGCCGCAGATGCACCGCGTACTGCTCGACGCCTTCGGCGCCCACGGCGGGCTTCTCGACGCCGCCGCCGAGACGCACCGTTCCTGGCGCGACGCCACCGAGGCCCGACTCGCGGCGGTCGCCGCCATGGCGGCCGACCAACGCGACCAGGAGTTCCTCGCCCACGCGCTCGACGAACTCGACGCCCTGGCGCCGGAACCGGGCGAGGAGGCGGCGTTGGCGGCGCAGCGCGCGATGATGATGCACGGCGAACAGTTGTCCCAGGCCATCGAGGAGGCCATGCAGAAGCTCGCCGGCGGCGATGGCGGCCAGGACCGCACCCAGTCCGCGATGACGACGTTGGAACGGGTCGCGGAGAAGGCCCAGGGCCGGCTCGACGGCGTCACCCGGGCCCTCGACGCGGCGCTCAACGAGATCGCCGACGGGGTCGACCAGCTGCAGCGGCTGGCCGCCGACATGACCGTCGACCCGGCCGAGCTGGAGCGCGCCGAGGACCGTCTGTTCACGCTCCGCGCCGTCGCCCGCAAGCACGGCGTCGAGGTCGACGGTCTCGCGGCGTTGCGGGCCGATCTCGCCGACCGGCTCGCTGGGATCGAGGACGGCGCCGAGAGGATCGCCCAGCTCGAGCGTGCGGAAACGGCCAGGCGCCAAGCCTACGTGGACGCGGCGCTGGCCCTCCGCGCGGCGCGGACCAAGGCCGCCGGGCGCCTCGACGCCCGGGTCGCCGAGGAATTCGGCGGCCTGAAGTTGGAGAACGCGCGCTTCGTCACCGAACTGACGGAATTGGACGAGGCCGATTGGGCGGACCACGGCCAGGACCGCACGGCGTTCCTCGTGGCCACCAATCCGAAGGCCGAGCCGGGCCCGATCCACAAGATCGCGTCGGGAGGCGAGATGGCCCGGTTCATGCTCGCCCTGAAGGTCGTATTGGCCGAATCGGACCCGGTGCCGACGCTGATCTTCGACGAGGTCGACGCCGGCATCGGCGGCGCCGTGGCGGCCGCCGTCGGCGAACGGCTAGCGGCGCTGGGCGCCGGCTCCCAGGTCTTGGTGGTGACCCATTCGCCGCAGGTCGCCGCCCGCGGCGCCCACCATTGGCGGGTGTCCAAGTCGACGACCGCCAACGACGAGGCGGACGGCCGGATCTGGACGACGGTCGAGCCCCTCGACCCGTCGGCGCGCCAAGAGGAGGTGGCGCGGATGCTGGCCGGCGCCGAGGTCACCGACGAGGCCCGCGCCGCCGCCGACCAGTTGCTCGCCGGAGCCCCCAGTTGAGCGGCGAGGGCGACGCGCCGGCGGTCGAGACCCTGACGCCGCTCGACGCGGCGGCGGAACTGGAGCGCCTGGCCGGCGAGATCGCCCGCCACGACGCGGCCTACCATCAGAACGACGCGCCGCTGATCTCCGACGCCGAATACGATCAACTGCGGCGGCGCAACGACGCCCTCGAAGCGGCATTCCCCGAGTTGGTCCGCGACGACAGCCCGTCGAAGAGGGTCGGCGCGCCGGTCCGCGACGGGTTCGGCAAGGTCACCCACGCCCGGCCGATGCTGTCGCTGGGCAACGCGTTCAGCGACGAGGACGTCGCAGATTTCCTCGATCGGGTCCGGCGCTTTCTCAACCTCGGCGACGACGAGGCGGTCGAGACCGTCGCCGAACCGAAGATCGACGGTCTGTCGCTGTCGATCCGCTACGAAGGGCGCGCGCTCAAGTACGCGGCGACGCGCGGCGACGGCACCGTCGGCGAGGACGTGACGGCCAACGTGCGGACCATCGCGGACGTGCCCGGGACGTTGCCCGCCGGCGCGCCGGACATCCTCGAGGTGCGCGGCGAGGTCTACATGTCGCGCGACGACTTCGCCCGGCTCAACGCGGCCCAGGAAGAGGCCGGCGCCAAGGTCTTCGCCAATCCCCGCAACGCCGCCGCCGGGTCGCTGCGCCAACTCGACACCGGCGTCACGGCGTCGCGGCCGCTCCGGTTCTTCGGCTACGCCTGGGGAGAGGTCTCGGAACCGCTTGGCGCCACCGTCGCGGAAGCGCGCCGGCGCTTCGCCGAGTGGGGGTTCCAGCTGAACGAGCCGTCCGCCGTCTGCGGATCGCTGGGCGCGCTGCTCGAGTACTACGCGGATATCTCCGGCCGGCGGGCCGAGCTTCCCTACGACATCGACGGCATCGTCTACAAGGTGAACCGCCTCGATTGGCAGGACCGGCTGGGGTTCGTCAGCCGCGCGCCGCGCTGGGCCATCGCCCACAAGTTCCCTGCCGAGAAGGCCGAGACCCGGCTCAACGAGATCACCATCCAGGTCGGCCGCACGGGCACCCTGACTCCGGTCGCCAACCTGGAGCCGGTGACCGTCGGCGGCGTCGTGGTGTCGCGGGCGACGCTCCACAACGAGGACGAAATCAAGCGGAAGGACGTCCGCGAGGGCGACGCGGTGATCGTCCAGCGCGCCGGTGACGTGATTCCGCAGGTCGTCGAGGCCGTCGCCGCCAAGCGTCCCGCCGACAGCAAGCCCTTCGTCTTTCCCGAGGTCTGCCCCGAATGCGGCAGCCTCGCCGTGCGCGAGGCCGACGAGGCGGCGCGGCGCTGCACCGGGGGCTTGATCTGCCCGGCCCAGGCGGTCGAGCGCTTGAAACACTTCGTCTCGCGCAACGCCTTCGACATCGAGGGCCTCGGCGGCAAGCACATCGAGGCCTTCTGGGCCGACGGACTGATCAAGATGCCGGCCGATATCTTCCGCCTCGGCGGGCAGCGCGACGCCATCGCCGAGCGCGAGGGGTGGGGCGAGAAATCCATCGACAACCTGCTGGCGGCGCTCGACGAGCGCGCCGATATCGAGTTGCCGAGGTTCATCTTCGCCCTCGGCATCCGCCAGGTCGGGCAGGCGACGGCGCGGCTGCTGGCCAAGCATTACGGCAGCCTCGGTGCCTGGACCGAGGCGATGGCCGAGGCCCAGGACCGCGACGGCGAGGCCTACGCGACCCTGGTCGACATCGACGGCATCGGCCCCGGAGTCGCCGAGGACGTCCTGGCATTCTTCGCCGAGGCCCACAACCGCGAAGTGGTCGATGACCTGGCCGGGCTGGTCAGGGTCGCGGCGTTCGAGATCGCCGACACGTCCGGCTCGCCGGTCGCTGGCAAGACCGTGGTCTTCACTGGCACGCTGGAGACCATGGGCCGCAGCGAGGCCAAGGCGAGGGCCGAGGAGCTGGGCGCCAAGGTCTCGGGCTCCGTGTCGAAGAAGACCGACATGGTGATCGCCGGTCCGGGCGCCGGCTCGAAGCTGAAGAAGGCCGAGGAGCTCGGAGTCAGCGTGCTCACGGAGGCGGAATGGTCGGCGCTGATCGGCCGCGGTTAGCGCCGCGTCCGATTCGCCGTCGAGCCGCGCCGCCCGGCCACGGACCCGGCCGGGCCGGCGAAATTCACGCGGAATCGGCGTAAAATCCGATCTTTGTCGGCGTTTCGCGGTGTCCAGCCGTCTATTCTGTTGACTCGCGAAGCGAATCTTCGAACAATGGACCAGACCGCTCTCATAAAGCGATTTTGTGCTCGCAAGAATTATGCAAGGTAAGGCCGGTATCATTGGGGGAATGGTAACCGATCAACATTTGGGAGAACGTTGAATATGGCTCACCCTACCGATGTACATGTGGGCAGACGCCTGCGTGAAGCGCGCCTCGCCAAGGGCATGACCCAGACCGATCTGGGCAATGCATTGAGCGTCAGCTTCCAGCAGGTGCAGAAATACGAGAAGGGGACCAACCGAATCGGCTCCAGCCGACTTTGGGATATCTGCACGGTCCTCGACGTCACTGTCGCTTACTTCTTCGACGGCTTGAGCCGTGGCGGCAAGAACGAACCCGAGCCCGCGCTCAGCTCTCGGGCGATCAAGTTGGCCAAGGAAATCGATGAGATCAGGGACGAGGACGTGAAGGTGCATTTCCTTCGTCTCGTTCGGTCCTACGCGAAATCCGCATAAGGGAAACAAGTCCACACGCGCATGGAAGGTTGGCCGACATCTGGGGACACGAGCGGCCGCGACGGCGGCGGCGCCGTTCCGTATCAGGAATGGTGGGTGGACGACGACGGCAACTGGCGGGGCGGCGGGTATCTGAGTCTCTTATGCCCGCCCGACCACCAGGACGCCCGCCACGACGGTGAATGCGGGGCGCTGTTCTACCTGGGCATGGCGAACGTCGTCATGTCGCCACACCGCATCAGGGTGCGCTGGAGCGTCCAGGACGTCCATCCGAACACGCTCAGGTCCATCAACGACCTGCTCGAGAGCCTCGAGGCGCCGCCCCGGATCGTGCTCGAGTATTACTTCGGCGGCTGGGAGCGGCGATATTTCTCTTCCGTCGCGCTCGCCGTCCAATGCCTGAAATCGGCCATGCGGTTCCGCGACACGGAACCGATGATCAAGCCCTTCGTGCGGCGCATGCCGCTCAATCACGAGAACGCGCTGCCGATGTTCCGGAAGTTCCTGGAGCGTTGGGAGCTCGGTGGCGGCCGTTTCTCGACCACCCGGGAGACCACCTTGTCGCCGGTCAACGAACGCCTCCTGGCGTTGACGCCGCGCGGCGGCGACGACCGGCTGATCTACAGTCATCTCGGCGCCCAGGCCGCGCTGACGCGTTTCAAGGGACCCTAGTGGGCTCACGAGGTGACCGGAAGTCATTCGGCCGCGGCGTCCTTCACGACCCCTACAGCGACGTCATGAGCGGCCCCTACGGACAGGTTCTGAACAGGCGCGAGCCGCGCTTCGATCACGTCCGCGCCTGCATCCGGCGGGATGACCGCGATCCCGAATGGGTGACCTATCAGCGGCTGCTTACGCCTGCTGTTGGGGATGATGGGCGGCCGCTTGTGCTTTGCCTGGTGGCAAAGACCTTCCTTGTGAATATTCCGCCTCTGGCGAGAACCGCATGAGATAGATCAGCTCCTCGCGGCTGAGCCAGGCGAGCCATTTGTTGATCACCGTGTCGTCGTCCGGCCCGGACCACAGGATGCCGCCCGGCTGCACGTGCATGTAGCCGTATTGCGTCAGCACGCCCTTGTGGGCGATCGGGGTCGGCACGAACCCGAACACGTAGTCCGGATCCCACTCGGCCAGGGCCAGGGCCAGCAGCATGCGTGGCAAAAGGCTGGCCAGGCCGACGCCGCGGTAGCGATCGGGCCCGCCCTTCAGCCAGATCTCGCCGTGATAGCAGATCTTGCCGGAGATCGATTGCGCCGCCGGGGCCGCGTAGCTGGCCCGTTCGAGGTCGCGGTTCAGACCGGGCAGCTTGTAGAGCTGGCGCAGCTCGTGCAGGTGCTCGGCCAGGGAAATGCCCCGGATCTCGTTGCGCCGGGCCGCCTGCAGGTGGACGATTTCGCCGTCCTCGTCGGTGCCCTTGATCCAGAACCCGTTGCCGGGACCGATGTCGGTGAAGCTCGGGTCGAAGATGGGTGAGACCGGCGGGCGCTCCCGGTCGGCGTTGCGGATATCGAGAAACTCCCGGAAATCCTTGCACAGCTCCAGCGACATGCCGTGTTGGCGGGCAAGCGCGTCGATCTCCGAGACATAGCGGGCGAGGTCGAGATGGTTAACAACGGAATCCATGGGACAGTCCCCCTCAACGGCACAACAACTAGACGGACAACTGGAGGTAGGTTAGTGCTCGCAAAAAGTTGTTTTAATCACCATTAAATAGAATGGAATAATTAAAAAATCGTTTTGATGGGCGAGGTTTGCGAGGGCTGACCCGGCCCGAAAGGGCGGTTAAACTTGCCGCCGAGAGGGGAACGGGAGGCCTTTGCATGCGCGTCTTGATCACCGGCGCGGCCGGATTTCTCGGCCGCAAACTGACCGCCGCCCTCGCCGGCGACGGTCTCGGACCGGCCGGTGAGGCCCGCCGGGCCGTTACCGGCATGACGCTTTGGGACCAGGCCGACAACCCCGGCGCCGCCGGAACCGTCATCGCCGGCGACCTCCTGGACCCGGCCAACCTGGCCAGCGCCTTCGCCGAGCCGCCGGACGCGGTGTTCCATCTCGCCGCCGTGGTCAGCGCCCAGGCCGAGGCTGACTTCGATCTCGGCATGCGAGTCAACCTGGACGGTACCCGCGCGCTCCTGGAGGCTTGCCGGGCGGCCGGCAACCGGCCACTGTTCGTGACCACCAGCTCGGTCGCGGCGTTCGGCGGCGCGGTCCCGGACCCGGTGCCCGACGGCCAGGCGCCGACGCCGCGCTCCACCTACGGGGCCACCAAGGTCATCGGCGAGCTGCTGGTCGGCGACTACGCGCGCAAGGGCTTCGTCGACGGCCGGGTGATCCGCCTGCCGACGGTCGCCGTCCGGCCCGGCAAGCCGAACAAGGCGGCGTCCTCCTTCGCGTCCGGGATCCTGCGCGAGCCGCTGAACGGGATCGCG
>JAPPPF010000003.1 GCA_028817665.1 Magnetovibrio sp.
GCCGTTAAAGGCGTGGGTCGGCAGCGCGAAGCAATAGCCGCAGCCGTGCGCACAGCCGCGATAGGGATTGATCGACCGGTCGAACGGAATGTCCGGCGAGGTGTTTCGGGCGATGATGCGTTTCGGCCGTTCGATGGTCACCGTGGTGCGCAGGGGCGGCGCATCGGCGTCGTCGAGCGTCCAGCCGTCATCGACACGGTGCGCGGTCCGCGCTTCGAACCGCCCGGTCTCGTTGCTGACCGCGCCGCGGCCCTTGCGGGCCTGGATGGGCATGAGATCGACCATGGCGGCACGGTATCACAAAATAAAGAACAAAAAAAGAACATTAAGCATTGTGACGCGCCTCGATCTTCGCCGCCTCGTCGAACAGCCAATCGCGGAAGGCGGCGACCTTCGGCCGGTCGGCGCTGCGCTCGGGCGCGACGACCCAGAAGGCCGCGTTCGAGCGCATGACGATATCGAATGGCGTCACCAGGGCACCCGACGCCAGGTCGGCCTCGACGGCGAACTTGCTGACCAGCACCACGCCCTGACCGGCGATGGCCGCCTGGATGGCCAGGTTCTCGATGGTGAAGACGGCACCTTTCTCGGCGTCCACCCCTTCGACGCCCGCGTGCGCTAGCCAAGCCGCCCATGTCGGCGCATCGCGCATGCCGCCCCAATCGACGTGCAGGAGGCGGTGGTGCTTGAGGTCGGCGAGCTCCCGGAGCGGTGGGTCGCCGTCAAGCAGCACCGGGCTGCAGGCCGGGACCAGCTGTTCGTCGAAGAGCTTGTCGGAGCGCATGCCCGGATAGACTCCGGTGCCGAGCCGGACGCCGACATGGACGCCTTCGCGCTCGAAGTCGACGAGGCCCAGGCTGGCGTCGAGGCGCACCGAAAGGTCCGGGTGACGTTCGTTGAACGTGGTCAGGCGAGGAACCAGCCATTTCGCCGCGAAGGTCGGCGCCGCGCTCACGGTAATGATGCCGCTGGCGTCATCATCGGTGAGCCGGCTGATGGCGTCGGCGAGCTTGTCGAACCCCTCGGTCACCAGGGGCAGCGCCTTCTGGCCGGCCTCGGTGAGCCGGATTTCCCGGGTCAGCCGACGGAAGAGCGGCAATCCGAGCCAATCCTCGAGACCGCGAACCTGCTGACTGACGGCGGCGGGCGTGACGAAAAGCTCTTCTGAAGCTTTCGTGAAACTTAAATGTCGCGCTGTTGCCTCAAATGCCTTTAGGCCATTTAACGGCGGTAATTTCCTCATATTTCAATAACTTACCGTTAATTTCGATAATTTAGATATTCTTATTTATAAAACACAAAAACTCGTTTGTCGATGAGCCGATGTTTCGGCTACAACGGAATCAGACATCAACTGATGCCAACACTTTTTTTGAGAGGAGCCGACCATGAACCCGTACATGCACATCACCGGACACGACGCTTCCTCCGACGCCCGCGGCGCCGGCCTGAGCTGGGAAATGATGGTTTCCGAGGCCGCCTACAAAGCCTTCGTCGCCATCGAGCGGGCCAAGGACGCGATCTTCGGCGCCCGCGCCTGAGGTTTTTGCCGCCGCGACAGGCGGCCAAAGAATCATCCCTGGAGCGCCCCGGGCCAGCCGCGATCCTAGCGGCGCCGGGGCGCCCTTTTTTTGTTCAATAGCCATTGGTCGGGCCTGCGAGGCAGTGTAAAAATTGGGCGAACCGGAGATCGCCCGTGTCTGATGTCGCCAACTCGCAAACCGGGATAACCGTCGCCCCCGTCGCCGGCGCGTTGGGCGCCGAGGTGAGCGGGGTGGATCTCGGCGCCGAATTGGGCGACGCCGAGGTGGCGGCGATCCGCGAGGCGCTCCTCCAGCACTGCGTCATCTTCTTCCGCGATCAGGTTTTCGATACCGAAGCCCACAAACGCTTGGCCCGCCGGTTCGGCGACATCTTCGTGCATCCGTTCTTCATTTCCGACGGCGACCCGGAGATCGTCACCATCGTCCGCGAACCCGGTGACACCCGCATCGTCGGCGAGGACTGGCATTCGGATACCCAGATGATGGCCGAGCCACCGATGGGAGCGATCTTGATCGCCCTGGAGGTTCCGGAGTATGGCGGCGATACCCTGTTCGCCAACCAGTACCTGGCCTACGAGGCGCTGTCCGATGGCATGAAGCGGATGCTGGACGGCCTCAAGGCGGTCAACTCGGACCGTCTGGTCGCCGGCCCCGCTGCCGCCGAGCGCAGCGCCAGCCGCGCCACCAAGGCCCGCACCGACGACGGTTGGCGCGAGACCGCCAACGCCCATCCGGTGGTGCGTACCCATCCGGAAACCGGACGCAAGGCGCTTTACGTCAATCACTCCTACACCATCCGCTTCGACGGCATGAGCGAGGACGAAAGCCGACCGCTGCTGGATTGGTTGATGGACTGGGGCCATCGGCCCGAGTTCACCTGCCGGTTCCGCTGGCGTGCGGGTTCGGTGGCGTTCTGGGACAACCGCTGCTCCAAGCACATCGCCGTCGACGACATTCGCGACGCGCGGCGGATCATGCGCCGTGTCCAGATCGCCGGCGACCGTCCCTACTAAGCGGATCATGCTCAGCATCGTTATCCCGACGCTCAATGAAGCGTCCCGCATCGAAGCGTCGATAGCGGAACTGAAGCGCGCCGGAGTCGCCGGTGAAATCATCGTCGCCGACGGCGGCTCGACCGACGGCACCATCGAGATCGCCGCCGACGCCGGCGCCCGGACCACCATCGGCGCCGCCAGCCGCGGCGCCCAGTTGGCGGCCGGCGCGCATATCGCGAACGGATCGTGGCTGCTGTTCCTGCATGCCGACACCCGACCGGGGCCTGGCTGGGAGGTCGCCATCGAGCGCTTCATGAAAGACCCGGAGAACCGGTTTCGAGCCGGGTACTTCCGTTATGTCCTCGACGACCCGGCGCCCGCCGCGCGGCGTCTCGAGGCCCTCGTTCATTGGCGCTGTCGAATCCTGAGCCTGCCTTATGGCGATCAGGGGCTGCTGATCGGCACGGCCTATTACGAACGTCTCGGCGGGTTCCCGTCAATCCCGTTGATGGAGGATGTCGCCTTGGTGCGCCGCATTCCCCGCCACCGCCTCGCCGAGTTGGCGGCGGTCGCGGTAACCTCGGCGGCGCGCTACAGGCGGGACGGATACGTCATGCGTCCGGCCCGCAACCTGCTCTGCCTGGTCCTTTATTTCCTTGGTTTCTCGCCGGGCTACCTGAAAACCCTTTATCGCTAGGCCTCCGATGACACCGCGTCACCAGCATCTCATCGTCATGGCCAAGGCGCCCCGGCTGGGCCGGGTGAAGACCCGCCTCGCCGCCGATATCGGCGCGGTCGCCGCCTGGGCGTTCTACCGCCGCACCCTGGCATCCGTCGTCCGGCCCTTGGCGCGCGACCGGCGCTGGACGACGTGGTTGGCGGTGACGCCAGACGCCAGCGTACGGCGCGACCGGATTTGGCCGGTCGCCTGCCCGCGTTTGACCCAGGGCGGCGGCGATCTGGGCCAACGGATGGCTCGGATGATGGCGATCATGGCGCCGGGGCCGGTGATCATGATCGGCGCCGATATTCCCGATATCCGGCCCGATCACGTGGCCCGTGCCTTCCGCGCCCTGGGCAATCACGATGCCGTCTTCGGGCCGGCCGCCGACGGCGGCTATTGGCTGGTGGGGTTGAAACGGCGGCCGCGTTTCAATGACGTATTCCAAGGCGTGCGCTGGTCAAGCGCCGACGCCCTCGCTGATACCCTGGACAATCAGCCGGCCGGCTGGCGGACCGCTTTCCTCGAGACGCTCACCGACGTCGACGACGGCGCGTCCTACCGCCAACATTTGTCCCCATCATAGGTTGGAAGAGCGGACGAATCCGGTTATGACCTGAGCGGAAACTTCGTCGGCTGGAGGGTACGGAAAACCACACCATGTCTGTTCGCGAACGGGTCGGCGCTTTCGTCGAGGCGCCCCGAATCCAGAACCTGATCACCGGTCTGATCGTCCTCAACGCGGTCACCCTCGGGCTCGAAACGGACGCCCGTGTCCGGGAGATGTTCGGCGGCCAATTGGCGATCCTCGATCGGGTGATCTTGACGGTCTTCATCACCGAGATCGCGGCCAAGCTGTTCGCCTATGGCGGCCGGTTCTTCCGCGACGGCTGGAATGTGTTCGATTTTATCGTGGTTGGGATCGCCCTCGTCCCGGCGGCGGGGCCGCTCTACATCCTCCGCGCGCTCAGGATCCTGCGGGTGCTGCGCCTGATATCCGTGGTTCCGCAAATGCGCCGGGTCGTGCAGGCGCTGGTTACGGCGATCCCCGGGCTCTTGTCCATCGTCGCGCTGATCACGTTGATTTTCTACGTTAGCGCCGTCCTCGCCACCAATCTCTTCGCCCAGGATTTCCCGCAGTGGTTTGGCCATGTTGGCCGATCCATGTATTCGCTGTTCCAGATCATGACCTTGGAGAGCTGGTCGATGGGGATCGTTCGGCCGGTGATGGAGGTTTTCCCCTACGCCTGGGTGTTCTTCGTGCCGTTCATCCTGGTCACCAGCTTCGCCGTCATCAATCTGTTCATCGGCGTCATTGTCGACGCCATGCAAGGCCAGCACGACGAGATCCGCGAGGAGGTTCACGCCGACGCCCTGGCCATCGAGGCGAAGATCGAAGTCGTCGAACGCGAGCTGACCGAATTGCGCCGATTGCTGAGCGGCCGCGACCAACCTTGACGCAGGTCAAGGTCGGCCGCCGGCCGCCGGCCTAGTGTCGCGGAACCTCGACAACCATCGGAATCCCCATGTCCGCCTACCTGGATTGGAGCGACGAGTACGCCACCGGCATCCAAGCGATCGACGGTGAGCACCAGACCCTGTTCATGATGGTCAATGCGCTCCACGGCGCCATGGAAAACGACCTCGGCAACGAGGAATTGGCCGGATTGTTCCGGCGCCTGACGCTCTACGTGGATTCGCATTTCGCCCGAGAGGAAAGGTTGATGCGGGCGGCGGCCTACGAGGGGTTCGACGGCCATGTCCGCCAGCACCGGGCTTTGACGAAGACGCTGCGCCGGCTCGCCACCGAATTCGAGGCCGACCCGGAAAACTTCGCCACCGAGGATCTGCTGGATTTCCTCAAGAACTGGCTTTCCCAGCATGTCCTGAAGACGGACATGGACTACGTGCCCTGCCTGCAGGCGGCGACGGAGTAGCAAGACGGATCAACTGCCGAGGCAATCGCGCAGGAATTTCACGGCCTCCGGGCTGTCCCATTCGGCGATTCCGGCGACCCGGCCTTCCTCCCGGCCATCGGCGCCGAACAGCACCGTCGTCGGCAGGCCCCGGACCTTGAGGGCGCGCAGCAGCTTGCCGCCGGGATCGACCAGGATCTCGAGATCGTGGAGGTTGTTCGTTTCATAGAACTTCTTCACCACCGGCACGCCCTTGCGGTCCTCGGAGACCGTCAAGACGTCGACGCCGTTGCCGGCGATCAGCGCCTTCAATCTGTCGAGTTGCGGCATCTCGCGCACGCAAGGCGCGCACCAGGTCGCCCAGAAATTGAGGACCACGCCCCGGCCCATGTGGTCGGCCAGTCGGCGGTCCTTGCCGGCGCCGTCCTTGAAGACCGTATCCGGCGCGGCCGGTCGGCCCTCCGTCGCCTGGAAATGCTGCATGGCGCCAGGTTCGGCGACGCAGGCGTTCGCCGTGGTCCCGCCGCCGATCATGAATAAACCGCCACCCAGCCCCGCGACGACGCCGACGAGTATGACGAAAACCGCGATTTTACTTGTACTTAGACGCCGATCGGACATATACGAAGGCACTCCAGAAACGCCGGACGAAGACGATGACGGACGATAAGACAAAAACACCGAACGAAGCCAGCGCCATGTGGGGCGGCCGGTTCGAGGCCGGCCCCGACGCGGTGATGGAAGCGATCAACGCCTCCATCGACTTCGACAGGCGCCTGTACGCGCACGACATTGCCGCTTCCCAGGCGCATGCCCGGATGCTGGCGGCGGAGGGCATTATCGCCGAGGCCGACGCCAAGGCCATCGTCGATGGCCTGGATGTGATCAAAGGTGAAATCGAGGCCGGCACGTTCGCCTTCAGCCGGGCGCTTGAGGATATCCACATGAATGTCGAGGCGCGGCTGACCGAGGTGATTGGCGAGGCGGCCGGCCGGCTGCACACCGCGCGCTCGCGCAATGACCAGGTCGCCGTCGACTTCAAACTGTGGGTCCGTGACGCGCTCGACGCCCTCGATGGCGACATGCGCGCCCTGCAGGCGGCGCTCCTGGATCAGGCCGAAGCGCACGCGGCCTCGGTGATGCCCGGGTTCACGCACCTGCAATCGGCGCAGCCGGTCACCCTCGGTCATCATTTGATGGCCTACGTGGAAATGATCGGCCGCGACCGGAGTCGCGCCGCCGATTGCCGCAAGCGTTTGAACGAGAGTCCGCTGGGCGCAGCCGCCCTGGCCGGCACGTCGTTCCCGATCGACCGTGAGGCAACCGCTTCGGCGCTCGGCTTCGACCGCCCGGCGGCAAACTCCATGGACGCCGTCTCGGACCGCGATTTCGCGCTTGAGTTCTTGGCTTTCGCGTCAATTCTGGCGGTGCATCTGTCGCGCCTTGCCGAGGAATACGTGATTTGGTGCTCAGCCCAGTTCGGTTACGCGCGGCTCGGCGATGCGTTTTCCACCGGATCGTCCATCATGCCGCAGAAGCGCAATCCGGATGCCGCCGAGCTGGTGCGCGGCAAGGCGGGCCGGGTGATCGGCGCCCTGAACGGCCTGCTGATTGTCATGAAGGGCATGCCGATGACCTACGGCAAGGACATGCAGGAGGACAAGGAGCCGGTTTTCGAGGCCGCCGAAACGCTCGAGCTGTCGCTGGCGGCGATGACCGGCATGCTCGGCGACACGGATTTCGACACGAAGCGCATGGCGGCGGACGCGGCCAAAGGTTTCGCGACCGCGACGGACCTCGCCGATTGGCTGGTCCGCGTCCTCGGCATGCCGTTCCGTCAGGCCCACCATGTCACCGGCGCCCTGGTCAAGCTGGCCGAGGACAAGGGATGCGGCCTCGACGGGCTGAGCCTCGACGACATGCAGGGAATCGAGGCTGGGATCACAGCCGAGATCCTCGATGTGCTGAGCGCCGAGAAGTCGGTGGCCAGCCGGACCAGCCTTGGCGGCACGGCGCCGGCCAGCGTCGCTGCTGCGGTCGCCGAGGCGCGCAAAAGGTTTCTGGACTGAACGATCCGCGCTATGCTTTCGGCGGGTTTTCCGGCTCCCGCGCCGGCGGACCGGTAATGGAGAATTTGGTGTCACGACGAACCTTCATTTCGAGCGTTTTGTTCGCGACCTTCGGGCTCGCGCTCGGTGCTTGTGGGGTCAAGTCTTCGCCGGATGCACCGGCCGGTTCGAAGCATCCGCAGGCCTATCCGAAACCGCTGGCGCCGTTGCCGGCAGCGAAGAAGGACGAACGGACCCAGGGCGCGGCGCCGACAGCCAATCCCGGTTCATTTTACCAATACCCGAACCGCCCGCCGGGTCAGTGACGTGGGCTAGGCGACCGAGATGGATCATTTTCAGTACATCGACGGCGAACTGCACGCCGAGGAGATTCCCATTGGACGGCTGGCGGCGGAAGTCGGCACACCGTTCTTCTGCTATTCGACGGCGACGCTGGAACGCCACTACCGCGTCTTCGCCGATGCCGTTTCGAGCCTCGACGCATCGGTATGCTACGCCGTCAAGGCGAATTCGAACATCGCCGTCATCGCCACCCTGGCGCGCCTCGGCGCCGGCGCCGACGTGGTCTCGGGCGGCGAGCTGACCCGGGCCCTGGCGGCTGGCGTCGCGCCATCCGATATCGTCTTCTCGGGAGTCGGCAAAACCGCCGAGGAATTGGGTGCGGCGCTCCGAGCGGGTGTGACGCGGATCAACGTCGAATCGGAGCCGGAGTTGGATCTCCTGTCAGGTGTCGCGTCGTCCCTCGGCGCGACCGCCGAGATTTCGCTTCGCATCAACCCCGATGTCGATGCCCGTACCCATGAGAAGATCACCACCGGCAAGAGCGAGAACAAGTTCGGCATCGACATCGATCTCGCCCGCGAAGTTTACCGGAAAGCCGCCGGTCTCCCCGGCCTCAAGGTCGTCGGCGTCGCCGTCCACATCGGTTCGCAACTCGTCGACCTGGCGCCTTATCGGGAAGCGTACGGCCGCACGGTCGAATTCGTCGGGATATTGCGTGAGGATGGCCATGTCATCGATCATCTCGATCTCGGCGGCGGGCTCGGGATCACCTACGGAGACGAAGTCGCGCCGAGCCCGGCGGAGTACGGCGCCATGGTGTCCGAGGTCGTGGGCAATTCCGGATGCTCGGTGACCTTCGAGCCCGGTAGGGTGATCACGGGCAATGCGGGGATCCTGGTGAGCCGGGTTTTGTTCGTCAAAGAAGGCACGGCGAAGCGGTTTTGCATCGTCGACGGCGCCATGAACGACCTCATCCGGCCGACGCTGTACAACGCCCATCACGAGATTGTGCCCGTCCAAGCGCCGCGAGATGGTGTATCAATGTCCGCCATGGACATCGTCGGACCCATTTGCGAGTCGGGCGACTATATTGCCCAGGACCGTGACATGCCGCCGGTCGCCGCCGGCGACTTGCTGGCGGTGCGTTCTGCCGGCGCCTACGGCGCGGTGATGGCCTCCACCTACAACACACGCCCGCTGGCGCCCGAGGTTCTGGTCAGCGGCGCCGATTACTCGGTGGTCCGCCGCCGCTTCGATGTTGACGATCAACTCGGCCTCGAGGCGTTTCCCGAGTGGCTCAGCGGCGAGTTGCCGATACGTGCCGGGGGGGCTGGCTGATGGCGCCCGCGCCGGACCCGGCGCCCCGGCAGCCGCTTGATCGATGGCGGTTTCGTCTCTTGGCGCGCATGGCCGGCGGCGTCATTCTCTGGGAGCGCCTTTGGCCGAGGCTCCTGCCGGCTTTGTCGGTGTTCGGGCTATTCCTTGCGGTCGCGCTGCTCGATCTCCTGCCGATGCTGCCGTTCTGGCTGCATATCTCCGCCTTGGCGCTGTTCGCCGCGATCTTCGGGTATTGCTTGCGCGGTTTGCTGAGTGGCGAATACCGGGCGGATGCCGATCAGGTTCGCCGGCGTCTGGAGATCGATAGCGCGGTACCGCATCGGCCGCTGACGGCGCTCCGGGACGAGCCCTTGCCGGGCAACGCCGACGGGCCCCAGGCGGCATTGTGGCGCCTGCATTTGGAACGCACGGCGGCTTTGGTGAAACGGTTGCGCGTTGGGTGGCCGGCGCCCGGCATGGCACGCCGCGACCCTTATGGTTTTCGCGCCGCGCTGCTGTTGTTCCTGGTAATTGCCGGCGCGGCCGGCGGCACCGATGCACGGGCGCGCCTGGAACGCGCTCTGGTGCCACAATCGAAGGCGGTCGAGAGCGCCAGGCTCAGCCTCGATATGTGGGTGACGCCCCCCGCCTACACGGGCCTGGCGCCGATCTTCCTGGAACGTAAGGCGTTGCTCAACCTAGCCACGCAATCCGCCAAGCCGGACGCCGCGCAGCCAATGAGCGCCGGCCCGGAGGCTATTTTGATTCCCGTCGGGTCGGCCTTCCTCGCGCAAATGGGCAAGACCGAACCTGGGACCACGGTCCGTATCGGCGACCGCGAAGTGCCGTTCAAGGCCTTGGATGCCGCCGATCCGACCGGCAGCGCGCGCGCCGAAGGTGCCTTCGATGCCGAGGATGTTGGCGCTTCGGAACTCAGCGTCGCCGTCGCCGACCGCGTTGCGGCCAGCTGGCCGGTTCGGGTGGTCGCCGACCGCAAACCCGAGGTCGAATTTATCGAACCGCCGAAGAATCTGGGCCGCGGTCTCTTGCAAGTTTCCTTCGAGGCGCGCGATGACTACGGCGTCGGCGAGGTTGGAATCGCCATCCGGCACCCCGAAGGCTGGCCCGTCAGGGGCACCGGCGGCGAGACGTCGATCGCCATCAATCTGCCGGCTCCTGGGCTCGGCACGCCGCAGGTCAAGGGGATGTCGACCCAGGATCTTTCGGCCCATCCTTGGGCGGGGCTTGCCGTCGAGGTCAAACTCAGGGCCAAGGACGCCGCGGACCAGCGAGCCCAAAGCGACACCCTCACGCTGGCTTTGCCGGAGCGGATATTCAACCACCCGGCGGCGCGGGCGATCATCGACGCCCGCAAGAAACTGAACCGTCCGGGAAGCGATGGCGTCGACGAGGCGGTGGCGGCGCTCGAGCAGGTGGCCCGACGGCCGCAACATTTCTTCGACGATACGGTGGTCTTCCTGGCCCTCGTATTCGCGCGCAGCCGGTTGCTTCATGACGGTAGCGACGTCGGCGTTGCCTCGGTTCAAAAACTGCTTTGGGAAACAGCTCTCCGTATCGAGGACGGCGAGTTTTCGATCGCCGACCGCGATCTCCGCGACGTCCAGAAGCGTTTGATGGAAGCGATGCGCAACAAGGCCGACCAAGCGGAACTCGACCGCCTTATGGATGAGTTGCAGCGGGCCCTGGACAAGTACATGGCGGCCTTGGCCGAGCACCTGGAGCGCCAGGGCCTGACCGACATGCCGGAAAACCCGTCGACCCAGATGATGGAGAGCGGTGATCTGCAGAGAATGCTCGATGAAATGCGCAAGATGTCGCAATCCGGCGCCATGGACGCGGCCAGGCGCATGTTGTCCGAGCTCAACCGCATGCTGGACGCCATCCGCAATGGCGCGCGGATGGCGCGCCAACCTCGCGGATTGACTCAGAGCCGCCGGCTGTTGAAGGGGTTGCGCGATCTTGGCCAGCGTCAACAAAGATTGTTGGACCGGAACTTCCAACGCATGCAGCGTTCCAGACCCGGCGGCGAGGGACGTCCGCAGCCCGACCCGGAGGCTGGGAAGATGGCTGGCGAGCAAGAACAATTGCGCCGCGACCTGGGCCGGTTGATGCTGCAGATGGATGAGATGCTGGGGGCGATCCCGCCATCCCTCGGCAAGGCCGACCGGGCCATGAAAGGCGCCGGCAAGGCGCTTGAGAAAGGCGACCGGCAGGGCGCCGTGCCGGGGCAGACGGAAGCCGTCGAGCAGCTTCGGCAAGCCGCCGAAGGGTTGGCGGAGCAGTTGGCGCGGCGCATGCAAGGGTCCATGGTGTTAACCATGGGGCGCCCTGGTCAGCAAATGCGCCAGCGCGGCCGCGATCCGTTCGGCCGGCGACCGGGTCAAGGAGCGGCCGGCGAGGTCGACGACGGCGGGGTCAAAATCCCAAGTCAGATGGAACTGCGCCGGTCGCGCGAGATTCTCGACGAATTGCGGCGTCGGTCCGGCGACCGGAACCGGCCGCGTCTTGAATTGGATTACCTCGAACGCCTGCTCGAGCAGTTCTAGGATTGCATTGAAATTAAGAACGGAGGCCTCGGCCGTGCCGGAGCGGCGCCGGGTTATTTACTTTTCTTGGCGCCGGCGTCCTCGGGCTCCACGAAGAACACCGCGATCTTGTGGGCCAGCGGCGACGGGTCGACGACGGTAATCTTGTAGTTCATCCGCTCACCGGCCGGCAGTTCATTGCGGAGCGGCGGGGCGATCTTCGACTGGACTTCCTTGTTGTCGCGGTCGCGGAGGATGACCTTGATCATCGGAACCGGCCTGGTCTCATCCTTGACGTTGGTGATGATTCCCCGGACCACCAGCGATGGCTTGCCACGTTCGGTTCCGTACTGCATTTCCGGTTTGCCGAGATTGAGACCGGCGCCGATGGTTTCGCCGAGGCCGATCATTTCGTAC
>JAPPPF010000201.1 GCA_028817665.1 Magnetovibrio sp.
GGGTTTCAGTCATCCCTGTCCTCTTTTCCTAACCGCGCCGCACCGCCGCGGTCACGCCCGACCGGGCGCCAATCGGGGTGCAGATTAGTGGGGTCCGGTGCCTCTGCCAACACGCGATTCCCCGAAACGGCGCTTGAATATGCTTCCGCCGGTGGGCATCTTCGGAGCCATCGACGCCAACCGATGGGGCAGGGACCGACAGATGGCCAGCGAAAACGTCATGCTCAGCTTGATGGCCGTGTCGGCACTGGTTCCGGCGGCCTTCATCGGCTTCCGCAAGGCCCCCGCCAAGGACGCGGTTTTCTGGCTGTTCCTGGCCGTCGCCTTCGTCGGCCCGTTCCTTTGGATCGTCACCGCCATGACCGCGGCCTGGCGCACCGATGTTTCCGCGGCGCTGTGGATTACCGTCGCCGCGACGTTGGCCGCCTACGCGATCATCGCGACCTTCGACGAGGACGCCTGGCGGCTGTCACCGTTGATCTGGCCCCTGACTCTGGTGCTCGGCCTGTTCGCGGCGATCTGGACCCAGCAGGTCTCGTCGAAGCCGATGGCCGAGACGCTGGTCGGCTGGGTCGGCCTGCACATCGCGGTCTCGGTCGCCACCTACGCGCTCGTCACCATCGCGGCGGTGGCGGCGCTGGCTGGCGTCCTGCAGGAACGCGCGCTGAAGTCGAAACGCCCGACGGACCTGACCCGCATGCTACCGTCGATCACGGCTTGCGACGCCCTGATGTTCCGCCTGATGGCCATTGGCGAGGCGGTCCTGGCGCTCGGCTTGATCAGCGGCATGGCGCTGAATTACGGCGACACGGGCACCCTCGCCAGCCTCGACCACAAGACCGTGCTCGCGTTCGGCGCCTTCACGCTGATCGGCGTGTTACTGGCGGCGCACCATTTGTTCGGGTTGCGCGGCCGCAAAGCGGCCCGATGGGCGCTGTCGGCCTACCTTTTCCTGACACTCGGCTATCCCGGCGTGAAGTTCGTCACCGACGTGGTGCTGGGCTGACGGCCGGTCCGGTGAATAAGTTCTGACCAAGTCTTGAGTTTACCGCCACGTTGCACAATAAATAGGCACGCCTGCGAGGTTGGTATGCTGAAATCCGTGAAAATCGGCCCTGTTGAGTTGGAGAACCCGGTGGTTCTGGCGCCCATGTCCGGCGTCACGGACATGCCGTTCCGACGCCTGGTGAAGCGCGCCGGCGCCGGTCTAGTGGTCTCCGAGATGATCGCCAGCCGCGCCATGGTCCACGCGGCTCGGAAAACCATGAAAATGGCCACCCACTGCGCCGACGAACACCCCATGGCGGTGCAGTTGGCCGGCTGCGAGCCGGAAATCATGGCGGAAGCCGCGAAACTCAACGAGGACCGGGGCGCGGCCATCATCGACATCAACATGGGCTGCCCGGTGAAAAAGGTCACCAACGGCGACGCCGGCTCGGCGCTGATGCGCGACCTGACGCTCGCCGCCAGGCTCCTGGAGGCGACGGTCAAGGCCGTCAAGGTGCCGGTTACCCTGAAGATGCGCACCGGCTGGGACGACAACAGCCGCAACGCGCCGGAATTGGCCCGCATCGCCGAGGAGACCGGCATCCGCTCGATCGCCGTGCACGGCCGCACGCGCTGCCAGTTCTACAAGGGCCGGGCGGATTGGCGCTTCATTCACGAGGTCAAGGACGCGGTCGGCATTCCGGTGTTCGGCAACGGCGACGTGGTCACCGTCGACGACGCCGCCGAACTGCTCCGCCAATCGGGCGCCGACGGCGTGCTCGTCGGCCGCGGCACCTATGGCCGGCCGTGGTTCCTGAAGCAAGTCTCGCACTTCCTTGAAACCGGCGAACGGCTGTCCGACCCGCCGTTGCAGGCGCAGATGGAGACCGTGCTCGAACATTACGACGCGATCCTCTCGCATTACGGCGTGAAAGCCGGCGTGAAGATCGCCCGCAAGCATTTGGGCTGGTATTCCAAGGGCTTGCCGAACTCGACCGAGTTCCGCGACGAGGTCTTTCGGCTCGAGGAGCCGGCCCTGGTCAAGGACCACATCCGCGCCTTCTACGATCCCCTGATCGAACGGATCGCCGCATGACACCGAAAACCGTCGTTCAATTGGCCAACGACGGCGGCCCCGGAGAGATCGAGAGCGATTCCATTCTGAACGCCCTCAACGCGGCGATCATCGCGGTCGACGGAAATCTGAGCATCCTGAAGGCCAACGCCGAGGCCGAGCACTTCTTCCGGACCAGTGCCACCAACCTGATCGGCCAGCCCCTCGACCACCTGGTGCCCGCCGACAGCCCCGTGTTCGAGCTCATTCAGCAGGTCCGGGCCGAGCAACAGGCGGTTTCGGAGTACGGGGTGACCC
>JAPPPF010000224.1 GCA_028817665.1 Magnetovibrio sp.
CTCGTGTTGATCTCGCTCGACGCCGAAACAATAAAAAAAAAAAGTTGGGAGATCAACCTGGGCCGCCTGTCCCTGATCGTCGTGTTCGCGTTCGGCGGCTTCATCATCGCCGAGATCACACTGCCCGGCTTGGCGCCGTCGGCCTGGGAGCGCGGCGTCTTCGTGATTCCCCAATCGGAAGTGCGTTACCCCAAACCCTACGTCATGTTCGGCGGCGAACCGAACGCCGCCGGCCTGAACCGCCTGGGATACCCGGGTCCGGCGCCGGCGGAAGAAAAACCGGCCGGCGAGTTCCGCATCTTCATCCTAGGCGGCTCGACCGTGTTCAACCATCCGGGATCCATCGCCTCGGCGCTCCAAGACGCCTATCACCGGAACGGTGACGACCATGTGCGGGTCTTCAACTTCGGCGTGGTGTCCTCCGTATCCGGGATGGACTTGGCGCGGATCGTCTACGAGGTCGCCGACCACCAGCCCGATCTCATCATCATGTACAACGGCGGTAACGATCTGCTCAACAACTGGGGCCGCGAGGACCGCCCGGGTTATCCCTTCGACTTCGTCTACACCGAGAACAACCCGCTCCTGTACCTGAGCGATCCGACGGCGGCGGAACGCGACCGTTATCAGGGATGGACCCTATTCCTGTTGGAAAGCCGCCTTCTGCGGCGGTTGCTGAAGGACGACCTGGAAGAAGCCCTGATCAAGCGCAAGCTCCGCCCCAACGATCTCGGCGCGCCGGGCTCGCCGCAATGGCAGCAGGCCCTGGCCGCCACCTACATCAAGCACCTGGCCCTCGGCCACCGCGTCGCCAAGGGCCTGGAAGCGCGGTTTCTCGGCGTGTTCCAGCCGATCCTTTTCTTCAAGACGCCGCACGTCGGCCGGGAACGCCAGATCAACGCGTATTTGGAGAACACGGATTGGGGGCGCCAGCGCAAGCGCGGTGCCCACGAAATGCGCGCGATGATCACCGAGGGGATGCGCCGGTTGCGCGACACCGAGGGTATGGATCTGCTGGACTTGAGCGCGCTGTTCTCGAAACGGCGGGACGCCGTGTTCACCGATCAGATCCATATCACCGAGACGGCCCGGGCGGCCGTGGGCAAGGCGATTTTCGAACATCTCGAGCGCGCCGGCATCGGCGCCGGCAATCTGTAAGCTTTTCGTCAGGCTCGCCGCCTAGGTTCCCCACAACAACCTGCCGAAAACGGCGGACAATGGGATCAAGCTCGAGAGGGAAATTCGTCCATGACAAAATGGAATGGATCGGTGGTGGCGTTTGCCGCCGCGATCGTCATCGCGCTCACGGCGGCGCCGGCGGACGCGAAACCGCAGCGGGTCTGCTTCAAGACTTCTGATGGCAAGCATTACGTCGGCCGCGGCAATCCGGGCGGCTACCTGCACGCCGAGGCGGACGAGTGCTCGGGCAGCGCCGTCTTCCTTATCCATCATCCCGACGGCATGAAGAAGGAACCGCGGTTCGACCGGCCGGTGGTGATGAAGTCGGCCAAGTTCAAGCGCTACGTCTGGTTCAACACCAAGAAGGGCGCCGCCTTCGCCAACAAGTCGAAATACAAGAAGCGCGACCAGCGGTTCTTCGTCAAGATCAGGCCGTCGAGCGGCGCCGGCAAGGGCGCGCCCTTGCGCCCGGGCATGAAGGTACAGATGAAAACCGTGGTCAGGGGCATGCCGTTCTACGCCAAGAAGGGCGGCGGCAAGGGCCTGGTCATCGGCAACGTGCCCTCCGGCAAGCGCCGCTGGAGCAAGTTCACCATGGTCCCGGCCCGCAACTAGGCGGGCCGGCCGGCGGCCCGCCATCACGGCTCATTGAACGAGGCTGGCCAGGGTCGTGTTTCCAGGGTAGAACTGGACCATGGACAACGACCCGCTCCGTTACGACGTCTGGATCGAGGAAGCGCTGCGCCGCGTCATCGAACGCGCGCTCGCCCTGGCCGCCGACGAGGGGCTGCCCGGCGACCATCACTTCTACATCACCTTCAAGACCGGCGCCGACGGGGTCGACGTCCCCTCCTATCTGCGGGCCGAGCATCCCGACGAGATGACCATCGTCCTGCAGCACCAATACGAAAGCCTTCTGGTCGAGCACGACCGCTTCGCGGTGACGCTCCGCTTCAAGGGCAAGCCCGAGCAACTGGTGATCCCCTACTCGGCGATCACCTCGTTCGCCGACCCGTCGGTGAACTTCGGCCTGCAATTGAAGACCGTCTCCCTCGACGAGGATGAGTTGGCGGCCATCGCCAGCGACGAGACCGACGAGATGGCCGAGGCCCTGGAAGAGCTGCCGACGGCCGAGGACAACGACGACCTGGAAAACGACGGCGCGCAGAAGACCGGCGAGGTCATCGCGCTGGACGCGTTCAGAAACAAGACCCGGTGATGCCCGCCGGCCGCCCGGCCGGCCCGCCATTCACGATCCACCCATGAAACTGGTTCCGGAACCCCGGCATGGGTACCTGAAGAGAAGAGGATATGATGCCGAGCTACGATCACCACACCATGTTTCCACTGAGCGCCGACGACACGCCCTACCGGCTGATCACCGCTGAAGGCGTCGGCGTCACCGAGTTCAACGGCGAGGAGATCCTGACCGTCGATCCGGCCGTCATGGCGGAACTCTCGAACGCCGCCTTCCGCGACATCTCGCACCTGCTCAGGCCGGCGCACCTCAAGCAGCTGCGCGCCATCCTCGACGACCCCGAAGCCTCCGACAACGATCGCTTCGTCGCCCTCGATCTTTTGAAGAACGCCAACATCTCGGCCGGCGGCGTGCTGCCCATGTGCCAGGACACCGGCACCGCCATCATCATGGGCAAGAAGGGCCAGCGGGTGTGGACCGGCGGCGGCGACGAGGCGGCGCTCTCCGAGGGCGCCTTCCGGGCCTACGACGAGAACAACCTGCGCTACTCCCAGGTCGCGCCCATGGACATGTTCCAGGAGGTCAACACCGGCGACAACATGCCGGCCCAGGTCGACATCTACGCCACCGACGGCGACGAGTATTCGTTCCTGTTCATCGCCAAGGGCGGCGGCTCTGCGAACAAGACCTTCCTCTACCAGCAGACCAAGGCGCTGTTGAACCCCGACAGCCTGGTCGCGTTCCTGGACGAGAAGATCCGCACGCTCGGCACCGCCGCCTGCCCGCCCTACCACCTGGCCGTGGTCATCGGCGGCACGTCGGCGGAGATGAACCTGAAGACGGTGAAGCTGGCGTCGACCAAGTACCTGGACGCGCTGCCGACCCACGGCAACGAATACGGCCAGGCCTTCCGCGACACCGAGTGGGAGGAAAAGATCCTGCAGTTGACCCGCGACATGGGCATCGGCGCGCAGTTCGGCGGCAAGTACTTCTGCCACGACGTCCGCGTCGTCAGGCTGCCGCGCCACGGCGCGTCCTGCCCGGTGGGCATCGGCGTCAGTTGCTCGGCCGACCGCCAGATCAAGGCGAAGATCACCAAGGACGGCGTCTTCCTCGAGGCCCTGGAGACCGACCCGGCGCAGTACATGCCCGACGTCGCCGGCGACGACCTCGGCGGCGAGGTGGTGTCCGTCGACCTCAACCGGCCGATGCCGGAGATCCTGGCCCAGTTGGCCGAGCACCCGGTGAAGACCCGCTTGAGCCTCAACGGCCCGCTGATCGTGGCCCGCGACATCGCCCACGCGAAGCTCAAGGAGCGCCTCGACGCCGGCGACGGGCTGCCCCAGTACTTCAAGGACCACGGCGTCTACTACGCCGGTCCGGCGAAGACGCCGGAAGGCTTCGCCTCCGGCGCCTTCGGGCCGACCACGGCGGGCCGCATGGACGCCTACGTCGATCAGTTCCAGGCCGCCGGCGGATCGATGCTCATGCTCGCCAAGGGCAACCGCTCGAAGGCCGTCACCGACGCCTGCCGGGCGCACGGCGGGTTCTATCTCGGCTCCATCGGCGGCCCGGCGGCGCGCCTCGCCCAGGACTGCATCAAGAGCGTCGAGGTCGTCGAATACGAGGAACTCGGCATGGAGGCCATCTGGAAGATCGAGATCGAGGACTTCCCCGCCTTCATCGTCGTCGACGACAAGGGCAACGACTTCTTCGCCGAGTTCCAGAAACCGTAACCTCGGACCTTGAGGAGTGAGCGCATGAAGGATTCCACCGGCCACCGCGTCGAAACCGATTCCATGGGCCCGGTCGAGGTGCCCGCCGACCGTTATTGGGGCGCCCAGACCCAGAGATCCCTCGAGAACTTCAAGATCGGCGGCGCCGCCGAGCGCATGCCGATCGAGCTGATCCACGCCTTCGGCGTCCAGAAGCAGGCCGCCGCGCGGGCCAACATGAAGCTCGGCCGACTGGAGACCGGGATCGGCGAGGCCATCGTCGCGGCCGCCGCCGAGGTCAGCGCCGGCGACCTCGACGACCATTTTCCGCTGGTCATCTGGCAGACCGGGTCGGGCACCCAAACCAACATGAACCTGAACGAGGTGATCGCCAACCGGGCCATCGAGATCCTCGGCGGGGAGATCGGCTCGAAGACGCCGGTCCATCCCAACGACCACGTCAACATGAGCCAGTCGTCGAACGACAGTTTCCCGACGGCCATGCATATCGCCCTCGCCCTGGCCATTACCGACGACCTCCTGCCGGCGCTCAAGGCGACGCACGGCGTGCTCGCCGAGAAGGCCGCCGCCTTCGCCGACATCGTGAAGATCGGCCGCACGCATCTGCAGGACGCGACGCCGCTGACGCTGGGCCAGGAGTTTTCCGGCTACGCCCATCAACTGCACGAGAACATCGAACGCACCGACAAGGCGCTCAATCAGATCTGGGAATTGGCCCAGGGCGGCACCGCGGTCGGCACCGGCATCAACGCGCCGGACGGTTTCGACGCGGCCTTCGTCGAGGAGGTCAACGCGATCACCGGCGCCGCCTTCCGCACCTGTCCGAACAAGTTCTACGCGCTGGCCGCCCACGACGCGCTGATCAATCTGTCGGGCAAGCTCAACACCAACGCGGCGACGCTCAACAAGATCGCCAACGACATCCGGCTGCTGGGCTCGGGACCGCGCTCGGGCCTCGGCGAGCTGGTCCTGCCGGCCAACGAGCCGGGCTCGTCGATCATGCCCGGCAAGGTCAACCCGACCCAGGCGGAAGCCCTCACCCAGGTCGCCGCCCAGGTCATGGGCAACCACACGGCGGTCAGCTTCGCCGGCGCCAGCGGGCACCTCGAGCTGAACGTCTTCAAGCCGATGATGGCGGCGGCCTGCCTGCGCTCGATCCGGCTGCTGGCCGACGCCAGCAGGAGCTTCACCGAGAATTGCCTGAAGGGCATCGAGCCCAACCGGGCGCGGATCACCGAGCTCATGGAGAACTCGCTGATGCTGGTCACCGCGCTCAATCCGCATATCGGCTACGACAAGGCGGCCGAGATCGCCAAGAAGGCCCACGCCGACGGCACCACGCTGAAGGAAGCCGCCGTGGCCCTCGGTCACTTGAGCGCCGAGGACTTCGAGCGGTGGGTCGATCCGAAAAGCATGACCGGCCGGACTTCATGAGCCGCGTCACCCTGGTCACCGGCGCCAGCCGCGGCATCGGGGCGGCGACGGCCAGGCTCTGCGCCGGGGCCGGCCATGCGGTGGCGATCAACTACCGCCATGGCGCCGACAAGGCCGAGGCCCTGGCCGCCGAGATCGCCGGGGCCGGCGGCCGGGCCATCGCCGTGCGGGCCGACACCGCCAGCGAGGCCGACGTGATCCGCATGTTCGAAACCGTCGACGCCGAGCTCGGCACGCTCACCGGCCTGGTCAACAACGCCGGCATCCACGGGCCGCGCGGCCGCCTCGATGATCTCACCGACGCCGAGATCGCCGACGTCCTCGACGTCAACGTGCGCGGCTGTTTCCTCTGCGCCAGGGAGGCGGTGAGGCGCATGTCGACGAAGCACGGCGGCGCCGGCGGCGCCATCGTCAACGTGTCGTCGGGCTCGGCGCACTTGGGCGATCCCGGCGGCGGCGTCATCTACGCGGCAAGCAAGGGCGCGGTGAACAGCCTGACCATCGGGCTTTCCCAGGAGGTCGCCGGCGAGGGCATCCGGGTCAACGCCGTGGCCCCCGGCATGACCGAGACCGACATGCCGCCGAAGGAGAAGCTGGCGGCCGCCGCCGGCATCATCCCCATGGGCCGCACCGGGCAACCGTTGGAGGTCGCCGAGGCGATCCTGTGGCTCTTGTCCGACGAGGCCAGCTATGTCGCCGGCGCCAACATCCGCGTCGCCGGCGGGCGGCTGTAGGCCGGCGATGACGCTTCCCGATCTCCTCTTCGACGGCCCGGCGGACGCCGCCATCACCATCGCGCTGGCTCACGGCGCCGGCGCGCCCATGGACTCGGCCTTCATGGCGGCCTTCGCCGAAGGGTTGGCGGCGGAGGGCCTCCGGGTCGCGCGATTCGAGTTTCCCTACATGGCCGAGCGCCGGGAAACGGGCGTCAAGAAGCCGCCGAACCGGGCGCCGGTGCTGCTCGAGACCTGGCGCGCCGTGATCGACGAGCTGGGTCCCGAGAACGTGATCATCGGCGGCAAGTCCATGGGCGGGCGGATGGCGTCGCTCGTCGCCGACGACGCCGGGGTCAGGGGCCTGGTACCGCTCGGATACCCGTTCCATGCGCCCGGCAAGGCACCGGGCCCGAACCGGTTGGAGCACCTGGAAACGCTGAAGACGCCGACGCTGATCTGCCAGGGGACCCGCGACGCGCTCGGCACCAGGGACGACGTCACCGGCTACGCGTTGAGCCCGGCGATCCGCGTCCACTGGCTCGAGGACGGCGACCACGGCTTCAAGCCGCGGGTCAAGTCGGGCCTCACCGAAGAGGGCAACTGGAATTCCGCCATCGCCGCCGTCGCCGATTTCGCGAAAGGATTGTGAGGCCATGCAGCTCGATCATTTTTCCGTCCGCACCCCCGACCTCGACGCCGTCCGCGACTTCTTCGTCGACGTCCTGGAACTCCACGTCGGCGACCGGCCGCCGTTCAAGTTCCCGGGCTATTGGCTCTACGACGCCGGCGGCGGCCCGGCCATCGTGCACCTGATCGGCACCGACAAGGCGCCGGGCGACGACACCGGCGCCGTCGACCACATGGCCTTCAAGGGCGAAGGTGCCCGCTACGACGAGATCTCGGCGAAGATCGAACGCCTCGACTACCCCTCCGAACGGCGCACCGTGCCGGGCGCCGGTTTGCGCCAGATCTTCGTCACCGGGCCGCACGGCGTCGTCGTCGAGCTCAACTTCCCGCCCGCCGCTTGAGGCCCGCCTCGCGCCGGAACAGATACAGCCCGGCGGCGCTGATGATGATGGCGCCGATCACCGTCGGCCAACTCGGCCAGATGCTCCAGACCGCCAGATCGAACAGCAGCCCCCAGACGATGGCGGTGTAGTTGAAGGGGCTGACCACGGAGGCCTCGGCGACCTTCAGGGCGTGGGTCATGAAGTACTGGCCGAGGGCGCCCAGGACGCCGGCGGCGACGAAGAAACCCAGGACCTCGAGGGGCGGCGTCGCCCACACCCAGGGCATGAACAGCCCCGCCATCACCGTCCCGGCGGCCATGTAGTAGAAGACCACCGTATAGGGGCTTTCCGTCGCGCCGAGGCTCCGCATCAAGAGGATCGTCGAGGCCCAGAACACGGTCGCCACGACGGTCACCAGGGACGCCGTCGAGACCGCGCCGGTGGGGTCGATGGCGACGGCGACGCCGCCGAACCCGACGACGATGGCCGTCCACCGGCGCCAGCCGACCCGTTCGTTCAGGAACACCACGGCCAGCGCCGTGGCGAACAGCGGCACGGCCTGGGAGATCACCATGACGTCGGCCAGCGGCAAGCGCGCGAAGGCGTAGAAGTAGCAGGCGTTGCCAAGGATGCCGCCCAAGGCCCGCGCCCCGTGCATCCAGGGCCGCCGGGTCTTCAGCACGGCGGCGCCGCCGATCCTGAGGATGAACGGCAGGATCACCGCGGCGGCGACCAGGTTGCGCAGGAACGTCACCTGCATGGGATGGTAGTCGGGGCCGATCAGCTTGATGAACAGGTTCATGGAGGACAGGAACCCGATGGCGGCGACCATCATCAGGATGCCGAGCGCCGGGTTGTCCCGGCGCCCGGCCGGTTCCTTGGGGAAATCGGTATCCGGGCCGGTCAACGCGTCGATACGCCTAGTCGGCCGGTTCGTTGATCAGGATGGAGCGGATCTCTTCGCGCTGGCCGGGGCGGTTGACGATGGTGATGAGCTGCAGCGTGGACCGGATCAGCGAGACCGGCGCCACGGCGATGATCATGTGCCCCTTGGCGATGCCGCGGATTTCCTGGCCCCCGGCGGAGAACTGGGTTTCCTCGTCGACCTCGACCAGCAGGCAGCGTGGCCGCGGGCAATCGACCTCGCCGCGCAGCCTGGGCCCGACGCCGCGCACCAGCTTGATCCCCGGCGCGCCGCCGAGCGGCAGGGTGACCGGCAGGAAGACGTCGGAATCCTGGACCGCCGTCTCGGCCGCCAGCACCGGCACGGGAAACTGATTGACCGCCTTGGCGAAGGCGTGGGTGCCCGGTTGCGGGACCGCCGCCGCTGGAGCGCCGGCCGGCGGCAGGATGGCGGCGTCGCGGGTGGCGCCGCGTTCGTCGCTGACCATCACCACCGTGGTGCCCTGGGGCAGTGCCTCCGAGCCGATGGTGACGCCGTCGGCCGAGATCTGGTGGCCGATGCTGAAGCGCCTCAGCGTCATGGCGTTCATCAACAGGCCCGTCGCCGTCGCCTGGCGGACCAGTTCGGTTTCGATCTCGATCTTGGCGGTGGCGCCGCGGGTCGAGACATAGGTGACAATCCGCCGGCTTTCCGGCGGCGTCGGGCCGTAGGCCAGCTTGACGTCGCCGCTCACCGGCCGCACCGCGCCCGTGTACCCGCCGACGCCCAGGAGGATCTCGCGCTCCAGCCGGTTGAACTCGTCGTCCAGCGGCCCGGCGGCGAACGCCGGCTGGGCGAACGCCCAGGCCAGCGCCCCCCAGATGATGCCGCGGCTCAGCCCCTTCATGCCTAGATCACACCCTTCTCGCGCAAGCTCGCCATGTCGGCGTCGGAGACCCCCAGGAGGCCCCCGTAGATCTCGTCGTTGGCGTCGCCGAGCGCCGGGCCGAGGCTGTCGACCCGCCCGGGCGTTGCCGAGAGTTTCGGGAAGACGCCGGGCACCACGACCTCGCCGATCCCCGGCACGTCGACCCCGACCAAGTCCTCGCGGGCCCGGAAATGCGGGTCGGCGAAGATGTCGGCGATGGAATTGATCGGTCCCGACGGCACCTCGGCGGCGACGCAGGCCGCCATCACCGCGTCGCGGCTCATGGACGTGGTCCAGGCGGTGACCTCGGCGATCACATGGTCGCGGGCCGCCAGCCGGGCCGCCTGGTCGCCATAGGCGTCCCAGAGGTCGGGCCGGTCCATGGCCTTGGTCAGGCGCTCGAACATCTTGTCGGTGGTGCAGGCCAGCGACAGGTACTTGCCGTCGCCGGTCGGGAAATGCCCGTGCGGGCAGGCGTTGACGGTGCCGGTGCCCTCCGGCTCGCGGACGAACTGCTCGCGGGCGTAGCGCGGCGCGATCTCGTCGAGGGCCCGGAACACGCTCTCGTACAAGGCCATGTCGACCACCTGCCCCTCGCCGGTGGCGTCGCGGTGGCGGAGCGCCATCATGATGCCGATGGCGCCGTACATGCCGGACATGTAATCGCCGAGCGACGTCGAGCCCGGCGTCACCGGGATCTCGCCGGGAATGCCCGAGAGATAGGTCAGGCCGCCGACCGCGTGGGCGATCCGGGCGAAACCGGGGCGGTCCTTGTAGGGGCCGGTCTGGCCGTAGCCGGAGATCCGCATCAGGACGAGACCCGGATTGATCTCCCGCAGCACCTCCCAGCCGAGCCCCCATTTCTCCAGCGTGCCGGGGCGGAAGTTCTCGCAGACCACGTCGGCCTCAGCGGCCAGCCGCTTGAACAGCTCGGCGCCCTCGGGCGCGCGCAGGTTCAGCGTGACCGATTTCTTGTTGCGGGCCTCGGTCAGCCAGGCCAGCGACCGGTTGTCCTCGCCGCTATGGGTGCCGTAGCGGCGCCACGGGTCGCCGCCGTTCGGGTTCTCGATCTTGATCACCTCGGCGCCGAACTCGCCGAGGATGGCGGCGGCGTAGGGCGCGGCGATGAAGGTCGCGGCGTCGAGCACCCGGACGCCGGCCAAGGGAAGCGATGCGTCTGACATGCCCTATTCTTAGCCGCCGCCCCCGAGCCCGTAAAGCCGGGCGGCGCGGATACCTCAAGGGCGTTCGGCCCGCCCCGCTAGATAGGCTCTGACGACCCGGCGGTAGACGATCCTGGCGACGAGTTCCCGACCATAGGCGAGCACCGTCCTGGCCGACAGGGATATCGGCGCGGGCGCGCCGTCGACGTCCATACCGAAGGCCCGGAAGGTCGCCAGCGCGCGCGGCATGTGGAAGGCGTCGGTGACCAGAAGCGCCCGGCGCCACCCCTCGGCGGCCATGATGGTCTGACTGTAGACCGCGTTCTCCAGGGTCCGGGTGGAACGGGCTTCCTGGTGAATCGCGTCTTCCGGCACCCCGGAGAGAACCCCGCAGAACGCCATGTCGTGGCTTTCCGGCGTCTCGAAACGGGTCGGTCCGCCGGACATGAGCACCGCCGGCGCCTGATCCGCGTGAAACAGTTTGGCCGCGTGCGCGACCCGGCGCATGATCGCCGGACCGGGCGAGCCATCGGCGGCCTGCGCCGCGCCGAGAACGATGATGACGTCGTAGGGGGCCGCCACCCGGCTAACCGTCGAACACGGCGTCGGCCTGCATGGCCAGGCCGCCCTCGGCGTTGGCGGCCCAGACCGCGGCCGTGGCGCCGTCGTCGCCGGGCCGGCCGTTGACGGTGAAGGACGCGGTGTCGAAGAGCGGGCTGAGCGCACGGTAGCTGAACCGGACGAGCCGGGCGTCCGCGCGTTCGCGCCGGCAGAGGTCCATCAATAGCGTGGCGATCAGCGGCCCGTGCACGATGAGGCCGGGATAGCCCTCCGCCTCGGTCACGTACTTGAGGTCGTAGTGGATGCGGTGGCCGTTGAACGTCAGCGCCGAGTAGCGGAACAGCAGCACCGGGTCGGGCTCGATGCGCCGCGACCATTGGGCGTCTGCCGGTGCCGGTTTCGCCGGCGGCGGCGGCGCCGAGGGGTCCGGCGCGTCGCGGTAGACGATGTCGTGCTCCTCGGTGACCGCGACGCCGTCCGGCCCGGAAATCACATGCTCGACCAAGACGAAGACGAGATCGCCGGACTTGCCCTGCTTGTGCGAGACGTCGCGGATGGTCGAGGTGCGGCTGACCGCGTCGCCGACCCGGAGCGTCCCCGGCCACGCCAACCGGCCGCCCGCCCACATGCGCCGGGGCAGTTCGACGGGCGGCAGGAAACCGCCGCGCCTGGCGTGCCCGTCGGGGCCGATCTCCGATGCTTTCGGTTTCGGGTTGAAGTAGATCCAGTGCCAGGCCGGCGGCACCGGGTCACCGGGCTTGGGGTCGAGCTCGTCGCGGTCCAGCGTCGCCGCCAGGCCCGCCAGGGGCGCCGGCGTGATCGTGTCGGTCAGCGTCTCGGTCTTGCCGATCCAGGTCCTGAGGTGGTCGATGTCGATGCCCATTTGACCTCGTTACCGGTTTCCCCTCCCCCCTTGTGGGGGAGGGTCAGGGTGGGGGGACGCGAGCGCCGTCCGGCGCGAAATGAGTCG
>JAPPPF010000028.1 GCA_028817665.1 Magnetovibrio sp.
CGGTTCTCCTGGCTGTTAGTCAATCTCCTGACGGCCATCGCGGCGTCGATCGTCATCGGACTGTTCGACGCCCCCATCGCCCAGATCGTGGCGCTCGCCATCCTCATGCCCATCGTCGCCTCCATGGGCGGCAACGCCGGCACCCAGACGCTGACCGTCGCGGTCCGGGCGCTGGCCATGAAGGAACTGACGGCGACCAACACCATGCGTCTGATCGGCAAGGAATTCATCGTCGGCGGCATCAACGGCATTCTGTTCGCGATCCTGGCGGGCCTGGTGGCCTGGTGGTGGTTCGAAAGCCCGGAATTGGGCGGCGTGATCGGCATGGCCATGGTCGTCAACATGGTCGTCGCCGGCCTGGCCGGTACCGTCATCCCCATCGCGCTCGACCGCGGCGGCGTCGACCCGGCGATCGCGTCGAGTGTCTTCCTGACGACGATCACCGACGTCGTCGGGTTTTTCGTTTTCCTGGGCCTCGCGGCCCTCATCCTGCTGTAGGGAGGAAGCACGGCCCATGAAACTTGTCAGTTACCGGACCGAAGACGGCATCGGCTATGGCGCGGTCGACGAGGCCGCCGGGGGCGTGGTTCCCGTCGGTGACGACCTGATCCACCGCTATCCGACGATCCGCGCCGCCATCGCCGGCGACGCCCTGGGCGAGATCGCGGAACGGCTCGCCGGCAGAGAACCGACGCTGAAGCTGGACGAGATCGCCTACGTGCCGCCGCTGCACGACGCCGAGAAGGTGATCTGCATCGGCGTCAACTATGTGAAGCGCCATCCCGTGCACGGCGAATTGCCGCCGCCCGAGCACATTTCCATGTTCGGCAAGTTCGAGGGCTCCGTCGTCGGCCACGGCGAGCCGCTGATCCAGCCGCCGGGCGACGCCGCGGCGACCATGGACTACGAGGGCGAGCTGGTCCTGGTGATCGGCAAGGAAGGCCGGTTCATCGCCAAGGAGGACGCCTTCGACCACATCTGCGGCTACACCATCATGAACGACGGTTCGGTGCGCGAATGGCAGAAGCACAGCGTGCCGGCCGGCAAGAACTTCGCGTCCATGAGCGCCTCGGGGCCTTGGATGGTCACCGCCGACGAGATCGCCGATCCCTTCGCCATGAAGCTCTCGACCCGGCTCAACGGCGAGGAGGTCCAGTCGACCACCGCCGGCGAGATGATCTTCGACATCCCGACCCTGGTGAACTACGTCTCCAACCTCATCCACCTGAAGCCCGGCGACGTCATCTCGACCGGGTCGCCGGAAGGTTCCGGCGGCAGCCGCCAGCCGCAGCGTTTCCTGGTGCCCGGCGACGAGTTGGAGATCGAGTGGTCGGGGATCGGCACCTTGAGGAACAAGGTGGTCGCCCCCGACGCCTAGGCTTCGGCCCGCTTGCCGCGTTCGGAGATCCAGATGCCGCCGAGCACCAGCGCCAGGGCGGCGGCGTGGTAGAGCTCGAAGGGTTCCGCCAGGAAGACCACGGCGAGGATCGAGGCGAACACCGGCACCAGGTTGACGAACACGCCGGCGCGCCCCGGGCCGATCAGCTCAACGCCGCGCATGAAAAAGGTCTGGGCCAGGAAGGACGGCAGCAGCGCCACCATGGCGACGACCAGCCAGCCCTTCGGCGTCGGCCACATGAACTGGCCGAGATAGGCCTCGGCGGCGGCCAGCGGCAGCGAGGTGACGAACGCGGCGCCGGCCATGACCGTGAACATGGCCATGGCCGAGACCGCCGGGCGCTGTCGCAGCGCCACCGTGTAACCGGCGTAGAGGAAACACGCGGCGACCATCAGCATGTCGCCGAAATTGACGGCCAGCGCGGCGAGGCGCCCGATGTCGCCGCCCGAGGCGACGATGATCACGCCGATCATGGTCAAGACCACGCCGCCGAACTGCAGTGCGGTGACCGGCGTGCGGTAGAGCGCGAAGGCACCGATCAACACGAACACCGGGATCGAGCCTTGGATGATTCCCATGTTGACGGCCGTCGTCGAATGGGCGGCGACGTAGAACAATCCGTTGAAAGCAGTGAACCCGAGCGCTCCCATGGCGAGCACGAAGGGCAGGCGATGGCGCAGCGCCGGCCAGTCCTCGATGACGGGGCGACGGGCGAAGACCATCAGCAGGATGACCACCGTCAGCCAGCGGAACATGACCAGCGCCATCGGCGATACCTCGCCGACCGCTAGCCGGCCGAACACGGTGTTGCAGCCCCAGCACAGTGCCGTCACCGTCAGGAAGACGTAGGCCTTTGGGGCCGGCGTTGGGTCGGTGGATTCGCTCATGCGGTGCTCGATAGGCGTTGTGGCGCCAGTTTGCAAGCGCCGCCCGGCCCCCGACAGCGACGGATTCG
>JAPPPF010000149.1:0-792 GCA_028817665.1 Magnetovibrio sp.
CTGCTGGCCGATCTCGGCGCCGGCGGGGTCGAAGATCCAGGGCGCTTGGTGGACACGGCGTCGGCCATGGCCGGCGGCGGCTGGAGCTGGGGTCCGACGGTGCTGGCGGCCCTGGGCGCCCCGGACGGCGCGCATTCGACTTCGGCGCGCAACGGGTTGCGCGTCTGGACGCGGCTTCGCGATTGGCAGGAAACCCCTCCCGAGCCGCCGCCCGACAATCAGCCCGTCGTTGAAACCGAGGCGCTGACCCGATTGACGGATCTGCTGGGCAGCGGCGCCGAGAAACGCCAGGGGCAGCGCGATTTCACTGCCTCATGCACGGCCGCCTTCCAGCCGCGCAACCGCCGCGACGAACCGAATCTGGTGCTGGCCGAGGCCGGCACGGGCATCGGTAAAACGCTTGGCTACGTGGCGCCGGCCAGCCTGTGGGCTGAACTTAATCAGGGCACGGTCTGGATCAGCACCTTTACCCGTAACCTGCAGCGCCAGTTGGATGGCGAACTGGACCGCCTGTGCCCCAATCCGGTCGAGAAGGACGCCCGCGTGGTCATCCGCAAGGGCCGCGAGAACTACCTTTGCCTGCTGAACCTGGCCGACGCGGTCAACCGATTGCCGGTGCGCGGCGGGACCGACGCCATCGGCTTGGGATTGATCGCGCGCTGGGCCCAGGCGACCCGCGACGGCGACATGATCGGCGGCGATTTCCCGGCCTGGCTGGTCGATCTGGTGGGCGGCCGCCTGACCGTCGATCTCACCGATACCCGGGGCGAATGCATCTATTCGGCCTGCGAC
>JAPPPF010000149.1:802-2059 GCA_028817665.1 Magnetovibrio sp.
CTGCGACCATTACCGCAAGTGCTTCATCGAACGGCCCGTGCGCCGCGCCCGCACGGCCGACATCGTCGTCGCCAACCATGCCCTGGTCATGGTTCAGGCGGCGATGGGCGGCGGCGATGAAGGGGTGTTGCCGCAGCGTTACGTGTTCGACGAGGGCCATCACCTGTTCGATGCCGCCGACAGCGCCTTCTCGGCCCATCTGTCGGGCCGCGAAACGGCCGACCTGCGGCGCTGGCTGGTTGGACCGGAACAGGCGCGCGGCGCGGGCCGGGGTCGCGGCCTGCGCGACCGGGCCGGCGACCTGATCGCCGGCGACAACAAGGGCGAGGAATCCATCGACGACGCCTTGGCGGCGGCCCGCGCCCTGCCCGCTGCCCGCTGGGGCCAGCGCCTTGCCGGTGGCCAGCCGGTCGGTGCCGCAGAGGCGTTTCTGGCCCTCGTCCGCCAGCAGGTCTACGCCCGCGACGCCAACCCGGACGGGCCCTATGACATGGAGACAGACGCCCGCCCGCCCATCGAGGGCCTGCTGGAGGCCGCCGGCCGCCTGGACACGGCCCTGGCCCGGCTGGAGACGCCGTTGACCGAACTGACGAAGGCTTTGTTGACCCGGCTGGATGCGGAGGCTGACGAGCTGGATTCAGCCACGCGCGCCCGCATCCAGGGCCTGGCCCGCAGCATTGCCCGGCGCGGCGCGCAACCCGTGGCCGCCTGGCGGTCCATGTTGAACTCCCTGAATACAGCGCCGCCCGACGCCTTTGTCGACTGGTTCGGAGTCTCGCGGATCGGCGGCCGCGATGTCGATGTGGGCTTCTCCCGTCACTGGTTGGACCCGACGCAACCACTGGCCGAAACCGTTTATGCCCCAGCCCATGGCGTTTTGGTGACATCGGCCAGTCTGCGCGATCAATCGGATCCGGGGGCCGCCGACGGCGACGGCTGGCCGGCCGCCGATGCGCGTGCCGGTGCGGGCCATATCGCGGCAGCGACGGTCCGCGCGGCCCACGCCTCCCCGTTCGACTACGCGGGCGAAACGCGGGTCCTGGTGGTCGGCGACGTCAACCGGGGCAGCGCCGAGGAGGTGTCGGCAGCCTACCGGGAACTGTTCCAGGCCGCCGGCGGCGGCGGGCTCGGCCTGTTCACGGCGATTCACCGGCTGCGCGCCGTTTACGACCGCATCGCCGGGCCGCTGGAAAGCGGGGGAATCCCTTTGTTGGCCCAGCACATGGATCCCATCGACACGGGCACCCTGATCGACAT
>JAPPPF010000149.1:2069-2350 GCA_028817665.1 Magnetovibrio sp.
TCCGGGCCGAGGAAGACACCTGCCTGCTGGGCACCGACGCGGTCCGCGACGGGGTCGACGTGCCGGGCCGGTCGCTGCGGCTGATCGTCTTCGACCGCGTGCCCTGGCCACGCCCGACGATCCTGCACCGGGCCCGCAAGCAGGCCTTCGGCGGGCGCGCCTACGACGAGATGCTGACCCGGCTGAAGCTGAAGCAGGCCTACGGGCGTTTGTTGCGCCGCCAGGGCGATCGGGGCGTTTTCGTGATGCTGGACCGCGGCCTGCCGAGCCGCCTGCTGAGC
>JAPPPF010000125.1:0-39748 GCA_028817665.1 Magnetovibrio sp.
CGGCGCGCCGATCCCCTCGGTCTCGGAGAGCCGCGCCCGCAACTCGTCGCGGTGCGCGTAGAGCGCCGTCAGCACGTGCGCCGCGCCCTCCAGCGCGTCGGCGCCGGCGCTCGGGTTGCCGGCCGGCGCCAGCCAGCCGCGGATCTCGACGTCCAAGTTGAGGACGCCCGTCGTCGCCGTGCCGACGGCGCCGGCGCGCCCCGGCACGATCACCCAGTCGGGTTGCGTCGCGCCGCTCTCCAGGAGCCACCTCGGCCCGAGCTCGCCGCCGCCGAATCCGTCGAAGGTGACGTGCAGCTCGACCGCGCCGGCGAGGTCGCCTGAAATCTCCTCCAAGGCCAGGAGCGCGAACACGTAGGCCGCCAGGTCGCCCTTGCCGTCGCTGGCGCCGCGGCCGTACAGGCGTCCGTCCTCGATGGCGGCGGCGAAGGGCTGGCGCGTCCAGCGCTGGCCCACCGGCGCCGTGTCGACGTGCGCGGAAAGCGCCAGGGTCGGCCCGTCGCCGAATTCGCGGCGCACGATCAGGTTGCGGAGATCGGCCGCCTCGCCGGCCGACTCGGTCTCCACCTTGAGGACGTCGGGCGTCAGCTCCAGCGCCGCCATCGCGTCGACCAGGCGTTCGCGGATCGCCGTGGTCTCCCCCGGCGGGTTCTCGCTCGGCACCTTGACGATCTCGGTCAGGAACGCGAACTGGTCGGCGCGCCGGGCCACCAGATAGGCGTTGATCCGTTCCCTGTTGGTCTGCTCCATGGACGCTCGACACTCCCGGCAATGGCCGAAGCTGGCAAACTCCGGCGCGATCGTCAATCCATAGCACGATCCCGCATCGGTGAATTGCGCGGGCGGGCGAAACCTGCTTTTCTCCGACGGTCCGAAGACCCCGCAACCCATCATCGCACGTTCGCATAGGATCGCCATGGCCGCCGACACTTCCATCGACATGATCAAGCGCTTGATCGCCTTCGACACGACCAGCCGGGAATCGAACCTGGAGTTCCTCGACTTCGTCCAGGGCTACCTCAAGGACCTCGGCGTCGACAGCCTGCGGGTGCACAACGAGGAAGGCACCAAGGCCAACATGTACGCCACCGTCGGCGCCGCCGACAAGCCGGGGATCATGCTCTCGGGGCACACCGACGTGGTCCCCGTCGATGGCCAGGAATGGGACACCGACCCGTTCCAGGTGGCGGAAAAAGACAGCCGCCTCTACGGCCGCGGCACCTCGGACATGAAGAGCTTCATCGCCATCGTGCTGGCCATGCTGCCCCAATTCCAGGCGCGCGGCCTCAAGACTCCCCTGCACCTCGCGTTCTCCTACGACGAGGAGGTCGGCTGCATCGGCGTGCGCCGGCTGATCGAGAAGATGAACGGGATGCCGGTGAAGCCGGCCATGTGCATCGTCGGCGAGCCGACCAGCATGGACGTGGTCACCGGCCACAAGGGCAAGCGCTCCTACCGCATCCACGTGCGCGGCTTCGAGGCCCACTCGAGCCTGGCGCCGCATGGCGTCAACGCCATCGAATACGCGGCCCGGCTGATCGCGCACCTGCGGTCCCTGGCCGACCGGATCCGCGAGGAAGGGCCCTTCGACGAGCTCTACGACGTCACCCACACGACCGTGCACACGGGCACCGTCGCCGGCGGCACCCAGCTCAACATCGTCCCCAAGGACTGCCACCTGGAGGCCGAGTTCCGCTACGTCGGCGGCCAGGATCCGGACGCGCTGGAGGCCGAGATCCGGGCCTTCGCCAGCGATGTATTGGAGCCCGAGATGCGGGCCGTCCACGCCGACACCGGAATCACCATCGATTGCTACAACGACATGCCCGGCCTCGACATGGACGTCGACGCCGACGTCGTCACCTTCGTCAAGGCGCTGGCCGGCCGGAACGACCACAAGAAGGTCGCCTTCGGCACCGAGGCCGGCCTGTTTCAGGTCCGCGCCGACATCCCGACCGTGGTCTGCGGCCCGGGCTCCATCGACCAGGCGCACAAACCCAACGAGTTCATCGAACTCGACCAGATCACCGCCTGCGAGCAGTTCCTGGAACGCCTGATGGACCGGGTCTGCGAGAGCTGAAGCGCTGATAGTCTTCGTCCGCGGTTGTCCGCGGATGTACGCATTTTCCGCAGGCGCCCCGGAAAGCGCTTCGAAATCAACGCCTTGGCGTGAGGACAAAAGCGACCGTTTTGCGACCGATGTCGCAAATGTCCGCCTTTCGTCGTGTTTTGCCGCATCTTCACCGTGTTCCCGGCCCGCATGCTTCGACTTTGCTCAGCATGAGGATTTCTGCGAAATCCTGAAATGTAGCGACGGTGCAACCTGCCTCTTCCTCATCCTGAGCTTGTCGAAGGATGGGCGGGCGACGGCTGACCAACGGCTAGACATCATCACCGGGCTTGACCCGGTGATCCACGACTTTGTCTGAAAGGCGCGACACCGCGTGAAGTCGTGGATGCCCGGATCAAGTCCGGGCATGACGGCGGGGCGAGGGGCCGTATCCCGTATTATCAAAACCGCCCTTCACAAAATCCGCAATCGGGCGGGCCTCGATCCTGGCGGCGCCCCGAAGACACCGCAAGCGGCGGTTCGAGGCCCTATTCACAGTGTCAAATAGCGCGCAACGGCCGATGGTCGGGCCGCGCATAATGAAAGAACATAATAGGAAAATAAAGGAATGTCAACCTATTTATATCGACGGCTAGGGCTGGACCGTTTCGAGGTTTGTCTGAATTGGATAAGGAAGGCGACGAAGAATTCCGCGAACGCGGAGGTCCGCCTTTAGCCTAAAGGCGGACTCCATAATCGCTCCCGGCGGCATCGTCCCAGCGACCGAACTTAACTATTGTTGATGGCAAGCAACACCAGTACGTTCCTGGCGAAATTCCGAGACGACTGCCATGCTTCAACTCCACTATTTCCCGGACAACGCCAGCCTCGCGCCTCACTTCCTGCTGATTGAGACGAACGCCGAGTATGAGCTGAAACTTGTCGATCGCGATTCAAACGCGCAGAAATCCGAAGACTATCTGAAGCTCAACCCGGCGGGCCGTATTCCAACTCTCGTACATGACGATCTCGTCCTGTTCGAAAGCCCCGCCATCTGTATTTACATCTGTGAGCTTGACGCGGATTCGCGGTTCATCCCCCCACTCGGCGAATCCAACCGCGCGCTGTTCTTCCAATGGATGGCGTACCTCAGCAATACGCTGCAGGCGGAGTTCATGCTGTGGAGATATCCCGAAAACCACACCACCGACGCCACGGATGTCGAGCGTATCAAGGCGGCTCAAGACACGCGATTGGGGGACATTCTGGCACTCCTGGACGAACAGCTTGGCAGGAACAGGTTCTTGGTGAGTGACACCGTCGGTGCGTGCGATCATTTTCTATTCATGTTGGCGCTCTGGTGCGGAAGGATTTCTCGACCCCCGGCATTATTTTCGAACCTTCGGCGTTTCATGCGTGAAATGGCTCAACGACCGGCCATTCAGCGCGCATGCGAAATTGAGAATATTGATCTAGGCCCATACGTTCGATGATTGGCTGCCCAGGCTGGACCTGTCTCGTCGGCGGACGGCGTGCTTAACCATGCGCAGGTCCGAATTGGGTCATAAGCCGACTTCACCACTAATGACCAAACTCGTCCGCTCTGAAGGGAGGAGCGGATCAATCGTCATGAAATGTCTGCCGTGCTCTTAGAAGCGGTCGTAACGAGCTTCATCGGTGGCCCCGCCAACCCGGCTCGGCATCCGACGGACTGCTCGCCGCCCCACCATACGGAACATCCATGTAATCACGGACGTCGACGTCATCGAAACACGCGATGTTGATCCCGAACTGCGACGGCTCGCTGCGCCGCCGGTGATGGGTGTAGATGCCGCACACCGAGCAGAAAAAATGTTCGGCCACCCGGGTGCCCCATTGATAGAGCGTGAGCACATCGGTTCCTTTCAGGACCCGCAGGTCCTCCGCGGGAACGCAGGCCATCACGGCCCAACGCCGGCGGCAGAAGGAACAGTCGCAGCGCCGAAGCGCCTTAAGTCCCTCATCGAGCTCGACTTCGAAATGAACGGCACCGCAATGGCAGCGGCCGACTTTGCTGGCCATTTCTCGATCCTTTCGTGAAGCCGATCCCTTGGACAGGCGATCCCCGGCAAATCATCGACGCTTCGTGAAACGGAATCTTACATGTTTGTTGGTTGGTCGCCAATGTCCGCACCGGGTCAAATTGAGACCTTTAGGAACCCCGGATTTCATGCCCCGAAAGTGCCTATGAGCCGGCGTTCCGTCCCCCCTCAAAACTGCACCAACGACGTCGCCGCGCCGTCGACGATGAGGTTGGCGCCGCTGATGAAGCTGGCCGCCGGGCTGGCCAGGAAGACGACCGCGTTGGCGACTTCCTCGGGGCGGCCGAGGCGTTTCATGGGCGAGCGCTGGACCGCCGCCTCGTAGACGTCCGGCGTCTCGCGCTTGCGCGTGTCCCACACCCCGCCTTCGAAGTAGATGGCGCCGGGCGAGACCGTGTTGACGCGGATTCCCTGGGTACCCAGGTTGCGGCTGAGGCTCGACAAATAGTTGATCAGCGCCGCCTTGAGCCCGCCGTAGGCGCGCGGCTGGCCGGTGGTGTTGATGGCTGCGGTGCTGGCGATGCCGACGATGGCCGCGGCGGCGGAGGCTTCCAGATGCGGCAGCGCCGTCTCGACGGCGCGGACGGTGCCGAGGACGTCGACCTCCAGGCCCTGGCGCCAGGCCGCCTCGTCGGCGGCGGGGCCGAGCGCGCTGGCGTTCGGCACCAGGATATCGAGCCCGCCCAGTTCGTCGGCCGCCGCCGCGACCCAGGCGCGGAGGCCGTCCGTGTCGGTGACGTCGGCGACGCCGCCGACGACCTTGGGCCCGATCGCCGCCATCTCGGCCGCCGCCGCCTCCACTTCCGCGCCGTCGCGCGCGCAGAAGCCGACCGCGCAGCCCTCTCCGAGCAGCGCCTCCGCGACCTTGCGGCCGATGCCGCGCGTGGCGCCTGTGACGATCGCGCGCTTGCCCTCCAATCCCAAATCCATTTCGATCCTCCCTTCCCGGGTCCGCCGGCATCGACATCTCGCGCCGAACCGGGGATCATGGGAAAGCCATCGGGCCGAGATTGCAACGCTGAAGGAGCGGATCATGCCGCAGAACTGGAAATTCACCAACAACCGGGAGGCGGAAGCCGAATGGACGCCGGGCCTGCGCGAGATCTTCGATTACCGCGACCTCGGCATCAAGGACGCCACCAACGGCGATTACGTGGCGCACGTGATCCGGGCCAACGGCCGCAAGGACCCGGACGAAGTCCAGCAATGGCACGTGCACCACTGCGACTTCCAGTTCGTCATGGTGCTGAACGGCTGGGCCGAGTTCGAATACGACGGCGAGGGCGTGCGCCGGATCGAGAAGGGCGACGTCGTCAACCAGCGCCCCGGCATCCGCCACCGCGAGATCGCGTGTTCCGACGACTTCGAGGTCCTGGAGATCGTCTCGCCGGCGGATTTCGCGACCGAGATCGTGGAATAATTCCGCGCGGCCAACAAAAAAGCCGGCGTTCGCCGGCTTTCCGTCGATATTAGGCGGCGTCCCTAGTTGCTCTTCTGGCGCAGCACGAAGCGGCCGTCCTCCATGCCGACGAAGAACTCGTCGAGCTCCGGATGGTCGATGGGATCCGCGTTCTCGTCCTCGGCGACCAGGTTCTGCTCGGAGACGTAGGCGATGTAGGGCGAGCGCTCGGGCTCGGGGGTCTCGGCGAGCAGATGGTAGAACGGCTGGTTCTTCCGGGGCCGCACGTCCTCGGGGATGCTCTCCCACCACTCGTCTGTGTTGTTGAACACCGGGTCGACGTCGAAGATGACGCCGCGGAACCCGTAAACGCGGTGCTTGACCGGCATGCCGATCTCGAACTTCGCCGAGGCGACGACGCGCGGCACTTCAGCCGTGGGGCCGGCGCCCTCGATATCGTTAAAACCGTACATAGGGGGAATATTAGCCCGGCATCGGTCGGCGTCAATGCCCGGCGGGCAAATGACACATACCGAAACATGCCCTCAATGACGCAACGGGCCCACAAACGTGGGCCCACGAGGCGTCTCGGAAAGACGGGAAATCAGGCGGCGATGCCGCCGGAACGCCACACGGACGTTTCCTTGCACGACGGGCAGACGCGCTCGCCGATGTGGTTCGACTGGAACTCGCCACTGCACATCAGGCAATTGCGCTTCTTCTTGACCGGCGGACGATCGGGCTCGGGTTTCTTGGTATCGGTGCGACGCGAAGCCATTATGCCGCCTCCAGGGTCTCGACGTCCGCGGGGGCGGATTTGTTGAGCATGGAAGCCGCCAGAGCCATCAGCTCCTCGGCCTCGTCGAGCAGCGCCGCGGCCGCGCCCGGCGCCGCGGTTTCGGCCTTTCCGAGCAACTCACCGGCGCTTTCGGAAAGGAACCGTACAAGGTCGGTATTCACCATCAAACGTATCCCTCAATTTGTCGTCTGTCCGTCACGAAACTGTAACGGGCGTCTATATACACGATTTCTTATTGCAATGCATCATTTTTTTTGCAACGCAATATTTCATGAAATCGCGACGGAGCACGAGTTCACGACCGTCCGCCGGCACCCCGGCGTCGACCGTTTTCATTGTTATGTTTCAGTAACTTATATCGTTCTCGCCCGGCGGCGCTTGGGCTGAACGCCGATCACGTCCAGCGCGTTCGCGGTGAAAGCGTCGAGAAAGGTTTCCTTCTCGATTGCCGTGCCTGCGAGCGCCGGCGGCATGTCGGTGAAATGCCGGATGTAGTGCCGATGGGCCTCGCTGGTGCTGATCCGGCGGACCCGGGGCCGTTTCGTTGACGCCATTTTCTTGGTCTCCAACCCTGGTCTTCGTGGTGGAGGGGAGAATAACGGGCGAGTCCTTAACATCTGCTGAATCGGGCCGCCGCCCCGGCCCGGCGCGCCCGGGCGTCAGGCGGAGCGCGCCGCCTGGGGCGCGGCCGCGTAGGGCAAGGCGCCGACATCGGCGCAATCCTCGATCCGCCACAGCGCGTCCAGCAGTGCCGCCGCCGGCGCCGCGCCGATCACCGGTTCGACCAGTTCCCGGTACTTGTCCTCGAGTTCGGCGTCGCTCAACGGGTTGTCGGGGTCGCCCTTGCGGGTCGGCGCGTGGTGGCTGAAGGTCTCGCCGGCCGCCGTGGTCACCGTCACCGTCGCCGAGCGCCGGTTCGGGAACGCGTCCTCGGCGGCCGCGTCGGTCTCCACCTGGACGCGCGCCATGACCGCCCGGATGCCGGGGTCGTGGAGCTTCTCCTCGGTGAAGGCGGCGAATCGGGCGCGCCCCTCGGTGAGCCCGATGGCGACCGTGTAGGGCAGGCTGAACTTCGCCTCGTAGAGGGTCTTGGGGTCGGCGTTGCCGCAGATCTCGACGCCCTTGGCGTAGGTGCCGACGTGGATCGAGCGGACCGCGTCCGGGGTCAGGCCGTGCGCCGCCTTGAGCGCGATCATCGCGTCGATGGCGGCGAACATGTGGCCGCAGCAGGTGTGGTTCTTCTGGGTCATGCGGGTGATCGTGAAGCCGTCGTCGAGGCTGTCGAGCATGGCCTGCCAGTCGACGTCGCGGCTCATCGCCGCGCCGAAGCCGCGCGGCCCCTCGAACATGCCGTCGGCGCCGGTCATCCCCTTCCCCGCCAGCATGGCGGCGAGCGCGCCGGCCTCGGCGGCGTGGCCCGAATGCAGGGGCTTGCCCATGGAATCGGTGGCGAAGGCCTGCTGCAGGGCGGCCGCCATGGTCACCGCGTTGGCCAGCGCGTGGCGGGTCTGGCCGGCGTCGAGGCCGAGGGCCCAGGCGACCCCGGCGGCGGCGCCGATGGTGCCGATGGTGCCGGTGGTGTGCCAGTAGTCGTAGTGCGCCGGCTGCATCGCCTTGCCGACCCGGTTCGAGACCTCGTAGCCGGCGACGACGGCGCGGAGCAAGGCGCCGCCGTCGGCGGCCGCGCCCTGGGCGGCGGCCAGGACCGCCGAGATCACCGGCGGGCCCGGGTGGTAGACGGCGTCGCGGAAGATGTCGTCGACCTCCATGGCGTGGGCCGCGGCGCCGTTGATCAGGGCCGCCGTGCGCACCGGGGCGCGGCGCCCCGAGGGCACGATCTGCGCGCCGCCGTGGTCGAGTTCATCGGCGAGCGCGTCCGTCATCAGCGTCGCCGGCGGATGCGGCGCGCCGCAGATCATCGCGGCGAAGCCGTCGATCAGGCAGCGCTTGGCGGCGTGGACGACGTCGTCCGGCAGTTCGGCGGCGCCGAGGCCGGCCGCGTAGGCGGCGAGTTTTCCTGCAATCATCGTTGTCGACCTCCCCTGGCGCCGGGCGTTTCGAGGGTCCGCGGGCGTTTGACCGCCGCCGGCGCCCGTGCAAGATTGTATACAATCACCAAACGGACAACAACCGAGCCAACAACGAGGTTCCCATGAGCGACATGATGGCCGACGTGATCGTCGTCGGCGCCGGCAACGCGGCCTTCTCGGCCGCCCTCGCGGCGCAGGAGGCGGGCGCCCGGGTGCTGATGTTCGAGCGCGCGCCGAAGGAAGAGAACGGCGGCAACAGCCGCTTCACCGCCGGCGCCATCCGCTTCGCGCACTCAGGCCTCGAGGATCTCCGCGAGGTCATGCCCGACCTCACCAACGAGGAGATCGCGACCACCGACTTCGGCACCTACTCCGAGGACGAGTTCTACGACGACATGTTCCGCGTCACCCAGTACCGGACCGACCCCGACCTCTGCGAGAAGCTGGTCTGCTCGAGCCTCGACACCATGAAGTGGTTGCGTGGCCGGGGCCTCCGCTTCGTGCCCAGCTACGGCCGCCAGGCCTTCAAGATCGACGGCCGGTTCCGCTTCTGGGGCGGGCTCTGCGCCGAGTTCTGGGGCGGCGGCCCGGGCCTCGTCGACAGCGAGACCGAGATCGCCCTGGCCAACGGCATCCGCGTCGAATACGGCGCCCGGGTGCTGGAGCTGATCTATGACGGGCTCAAGGTCTCGGGCGTCCGGGTCAAGCAGGCGGGGCGCATCTTCGACGCCGGCGCCAAGGCGGTGGTCATCGCGGCCGGCGGCTTCGAGGCCAACCACGAATGGCGGACCCGCTACATCGGCCCCGACTGGGACCTGGCCAAGGTCAGGGGCTCGCGCTTCAACACCGGCGACGGCATCCGCATGGCCTTGGACATCGGCGCCGCGCCCTACGGCAACTGGTCGGGCTGCCACGCCGTCGGCTGGGACCGCAACGCGCCGGAGTTCGGCGACCTTGCCGTCGGCGACAACTTCCAGAAGCACTCCTATCCCTTCGGCATCATGATCAACGCCACGGGCAGGCGCTTCGTCGACGAGGGCGCCGATTTCCGCAACTACACCTACGCCAAGTACGGCCGCGTCATCCTCGCCCAGCCGCAGCAGTTCGCCTGGCAGGTCTTCGACGCCAAGGTCGTGCACCTGCTGCGCGACGAATACCGGATCCGCGAGGTCACCAAGGTCTCCGCCGACACCATCGAGGGGCTCGCCGACAAGCTGGAAGGCGTCGACAGGGCCGGTTTCCTGGCCGAGATCGAGGCCTACAACGCGGCCGTCCGGACCGACGTGCACTTCGACCCCACCGTCAAGGACGGCCGCGGCACCCACGGCCTCGAGGTGGCGAAGACCAACTGGGCCAACACCATCGACGAGGCGCCCTTCGAGGCCTACCAGATCACCTGCGGCATCACCTTCACCTTCGGCGGCCTGCGCATCGACGCCGCCACGGGCCAGGTCCTCGACGTCGACCACGACCCGATCCCCGGCCTCTATGCCGCCGGCGAGCTGGTCGGCGGCATCTTCTACTTCAATTATCCGGGCGGCACCGGGCTGATGTCGGGCGCCGTCTTCGGGCGCCTGGCGGGGACTTCCGCGGCCGCCGCGGGCGTGGCATAAAGGTCCGCCGGGACAGGGTTGGGAGACGGCATGGGCAGCGAGCGACGGCGCGGCAAGGCGAAATCCGGCGACCAGCTGTCGCGCGGCGAGCTGGTGCACCTGAAGCTGCTCGACGCCATCCGGGCCGGCGAGTTCCGGCCCGGCGAGCGCATCCGCGAGGCCGAGATCGCGAAGTGGCTGGGCGTCAGCCGGACCCCGGTGCGCGAGGCCTTCCGCCGGCTGCAGGCGGACGGCCTGCTGGTCTTCGAGCCGTGGCGGGGGGTCGTCGTCGCCGAGCTCGACCAGCAGCAGCTGATCGAGCTCTACGCCATGCGCAAGGTCCTCGAGGGCACCGCCGCCGGCCTCGCCGCGCAGCACGCCGCCGAGTCGCAGATCGCCACCCTGGCCGAGCTCATCGACACGGCCGACACGGCCGCCGACGCCGCCGAGCGGGCCGAGCTGAACCGGCACTTCCACCAGAACATCTACGCCGCCGCGCACAACCGCTACCTGCTGAAGGCCCTGAACGCGCTCCGCGATTCCATGGCGCTTCTGCCGAGCACCACCTACGCGCTGACCGGCCGCCACGAGATCGCCCAGGGCGAACACCGCGACATCGTCGGCGCCATCGCCCGGCGCGACCCGAAGGCCGCCGAGGCGGCGGCCCGCCACCACATCGCCGAGGCCGAGAAGGCGCGGCTCAAGATGATCATCGAAATGAACCGCGGCAACAAGGACACGACGCCATGACCTATTTCCCCGGCGCCGGCGACGACTGGCGGCGCACCGACCCCGCCGACGCCGGCCTCGACCCGGCGCGCCTCGCCGAAGCCGTCCGGTTCGCCGAGGCCCACGAGACCGCCTGGCCCCGCGACATCGAGAAGGACGGCCGCATCCCCAGCCTCACGGACCTCGAAAAGCCGCCGTTCAACGAGATCCTGGGCCCCCTGAAGCCGCGCGGCGGCCCCAGCGGTCTGATCATCCGCGGCGGCGCCATCGCGGCCGAATGGGGCGATCCGGGGCGCGCCGACATGACCTTCTCCATCGCCAAGAGCTACCTCTCGATCCTCGCCGGCGTCGCCGTCGCCGACGGGCTGATCGACGACGTCGACCGGCCGCTCGCGGACACCATGCCGGCCGAGCTGTTCGCCGGCGCGCACAACGCCCGGATCACCTGGCGTCACCTCCTGCACCAGACCAGCGAGTGGGAGGGCACGCTCTTCGACAAGCCCGACCTGGTCGACCGCAACCGCCAGGTCGGCCCGGGCAGCGACAACAGCCGCAAGGGCGAGCACCGCGACCTGCAGCCGCCCGGCAGCTACTGGGAATACAACGACGTCCGCGTCAACCTGCTGTCGCTCAGCCTGCTGCACACCTTCAGGAAACCCCTGCCCGAGGTCTTGGCGGAACGGATCATGGGCCCCATCGGCGCCTCCGACACCTGGACCTGGTTCGGCTACCGCAACTCCTTCGTCGAGATCGACGGGGTCGAGATGCAATCGGTGCCCGGCGGCACCCATTGGGGCGGCGGCATCCACATCAACTCCTACGACCACGCGCGCTTCGGCCTTTTGGTGCACCGCGAAGGCGTCTGGGACGGCCGGGCGATCCTGCCCGCCGGGTGGATCCGCGACCTCCGGACCCCCTGCCCGATCCGGCCCGGCTACGGCTACCTCTGGTGGCTCAACACCGGCCACGGCGAATGGCCCGGCGCCTCGGAAAGTTCCTATTCGGCCGTCGGCGCCGGCACCAACATCATCTGGATCGACCCCGACAACGACCTCGTGGTCGTCGCGCGCTGGATGGATCAGGCCTCGGTCGCCGAGTTCCTGGGCCTGGTCAGCGCCGCCGCGGGCTAGCCGGCCGCGCCGGCTTCCGCTTCCTCGTCGTCGTCGACGATGATCCTGGCCTTCGGCAAGGTCACGGTCACCGTCGTGCCCTCGCCGAGCGCGCTGTCGATGCCGAACCGGCCGCCGTGCAGCTCGGTCAGCACCTTGGTCAGGTGCACGCCCAGCCCGGTGCCCTCGCCGGCGACGATGTAGCTGTCGCGGATCTGCTCGAAGGGCGCGAGGACACGCGGCATGTCGTCTTCGGAGATCCCGATGCCGGTGTCGCGGACCTGCAGGATCAGGTCGCCGTCGTCCGCCAGGAAAGCCAGCGCCGTGACCCGCCCGCCCGGCGGCGTGTACTTGACCGCGTTGGACAGGAGGTTGAACAGGATCTGCTTGATCCTGAGACCGTCGGCGCGGATCTTCGGCAGGTGGTTGGCGAGCTCGGTGGCGAGCACGATCTGGCCGCGGTCCGAGCGCTCGCGCATCATCTTCATGCAGTTGACCATGGTCGCGGCGACATCGACGTCCTCGTCGGCGATCTCGAGCTCGCCGGCCTCGATCTTCGAGATGTCGAGGATGTCGCTGATCACGTTGAGCAGGTGATGGCCGGCGGTGTGCACGTCGCCGACGTATTCGCGGTAGTTGTCGTGGCCCAGGGGCCCGAACATCTGCTCCATGAGGATCTGCGAGAACCCGATGATGCAGTTCAAGGGCGTCCGCAACTCGTGGCTCATGTGGGCCAGGAACTCGCTCTTCGCGCGGTTCGCCAGCTCCGCCTCCTCCTTCGCCTTGATCAGGTTGCGCCGGGCCTCGCGCCGGGCCGTGACGTCGACGGCCGAGCCCTCGAAGAACATCGGCAGCGCGTCGTCCTCGCGGACGCCCCGGATGCTCAGCAACACCCAGATCTCGGCGCCGTCGCGGCGCCGCCACTGGACCTCGGCGCCGTCGACGTGGCGGCCCTGCTTCAGCCCGGCCGCCATCTCGGCCATCACCTGGGGGTCGCCGAAGACGTCGCGGCCGATATCGCTGACCGCGTCCATCAGGGCGCGCGGGTGGTCGTAGCCGAGCATCTCCGCGAGCCGCGTGTTGGCGGCGACGAGCCGGCCCTCGGGGATCGAGCGGAACAGCCCCTCGCCGGCGTTCTCGAACAGCCTGCGGTATTCGTCCTCGCTGGTCTTCAGCGCCTCCTGGGCGAGTACCCGTTCGGTGACGTCGATGAGGGTCGTGCAGATGGCCGGCTCGCCCTCCCAATCCATCCGGACCGGGCGGTTGTTGACCCAAATGAAGGCGCCGTCGAGGCGCCTGGCCTGCAGGATGTATTCGCTCGGCGCCGGCTCGCCCCTGAGCCGCGCCTCGTGGCGGCGCCGGAAGGCGTCCTGGGATTCCTTGGTGAACAGGTTGTCGATGCCGCTGAACTCCAGGACCTCGTCGCGGCCGCTGAACCCGAACAGATCGGCGAACGCCTCGTTGGCGTAGAGCGGCTGGAAATACCGGTGCACCAGGATGCCGACGTTCAAGGAGTCGGCGAGCAGCCGGAACTGCCCGTCGCCGGTCACGTCGGCGGGCCCAGGGTCGTCGCCATCCGGCCGAATTGCCTTTTTCTCAGCCATTCCAGTCCCTGGCACGGCGGCACCGCGGCGAGCCGCCGTGATTCCTTCATGCACGCATTGTAAGCACCTCGGACGAGGTACGGCGAATCAATAATTTCTCGTATATGGCGTATTTATAAAAATGGCTCTACCCAGATTACGCACCGCGCGCGCCTTTCGGCGGTCAGCCGGCAGGTGTTTCCAGCGCTTCGCCGACCAGCGCCAGCGCGTTGAGCGCCCGGGGAAAGCCAGTGTAGGGGCCGGTATGGCCGATCGCCTCGAAGATTTCTTCCGTCGACAGGCCATGGGCATGGGCGGCCCGGGAGAACTTCACCACCTGGCCCGGCAAGTTGAGTGCGGTGAAGGATGCCACCGTGCAGATCAGGCGTTGCCGGCGGTCGAGGCCGGGCCGGTTCCAAATGCCGCCGTAGGCATGGGCGACGGCGATGTCGTAGAGGCCCTTGGTGGCCGTGTTGTCGGGCGACGCGTAACCGGCCCTGGCCCCCGCGCCGTGCAACGCCTCCATCACCTCGACGCCGGCCGCCATCAACGCCTCGGCGTCGGGCTCGGGGATGTCGGCGCCGGAAACCTCGACGCCGCGCTCCGCGAAGACCTCGGCGGCGGCGCTCAGGGAATTCAGGATCGACGGGAAGCCGGCATAGATGCCGCAATGAATGGCCACTTCCTGGATCGCCCGGGGCGCCACGCCGATGTTCAGGGCGCCGCCCACATAGCGGCCGAACTGCGGCAGGAACTGGCGCGAGGTCAGCGCCGAAAGCGTCGCCAGCATGCGGTCCTCGATGGCCAGGCCCGGACGGGTCCAAACGGCGCCGAAGACCATTTCCGTGGTCAGGTCGTCGAGCCCCGGCGCCAGTTCCGGCACCGGCGTCGCCGCCTCGAAACCGAGGCGCTGGCGGACGGCGTCGCCGGCCCGCCACAGCTCGCCCCGGCTCATGCCGGGTAGATCCAGGGCCGGTCGACCCTGTCGGCGTCCTGGAAGGCGGCGATCTCGTCGGCCCGTTTCAGGGTCATGCCGACGTCGTCGAGGCCCGCCAACAACGCGGCGCGGCGGAACGGCTCGACCTCGAAGGCGACCGGCTGGCCGTTCGGCGGGGTGATGGCGAGCGCCTCCAGATCGATGGTGAAGGCGGCGCCGGGGCCGGCGCGGGCGGCGAAATCGTCGACCACGTCGGGCGCCAGGACGATCGGCAGGATGCCCGACTGGAAACAGTTGTTGAAGAAGATGCCGCCGAAGCTCGGCGCGATCACCGCCTTGATGCCGATGCCATCCAGCGCCCAGACGGCGCCCTCGCGCGACGAGCCGCAGGCGAAGTTGGGGCCGGCGATGAGGATCGTGGCATCGCGGTAGCCGTCCTGGTTGAGCACGAAATCCGGGTTCTCGACGCCTTCCGAGCGGTAGCGCCAGGGCTCGAAGGCGTAGGCTCCCATGGTCGAGCGGTCGGTGCCGACCAGGCGCTTGATGGGGATGATGATGTCGGTGTTGATATTGGCTTCCATGAGCGGCGCGGCGACGCCGGTGAGGGTGGTGAACTTCTCCATCTCAGGCCTCCCCGTCCATCAGCTTGCGGACGTCGGTGACCCGGCCGGTGACGGCGGCGGCGGCGGCCATCGCCGGGCTGGCCAGGTGGGTGCGGCTGCCCGGCCCCTGGCGGCCGACGAAGTTGCGGTTCGACGTCGACACGCAGCGCTCGCCCGCCGGCACGTTCTCGCCGTTGGCGCCGACGCAGAGCGAGCAACCCGGCAGCCGCCATTCGAACCCGGCGTCCTTGAACACCCGGTCCAGGCCCTCGGCCTCGGCGTCGGCCTTGGTCTGCTCGGACCCCGGTACCGCCCAGGCGCGCACGCCCTCGGCCACCTTGCGGCCGTCGAGCACCCGGGCCGCGGCGCGCAGGTCCTCGACCCGGCTGTTGGTGCAGGACCCGATGAACACCCACTGTATGCCGACCCCCTCGATGGGTTCGCCGGGCGCCAGGCCGGCGTAGGCCTGGGCTTCCCTGAGCGCGTGAGCGTGCTCGGCGTCGGGCGCGGCGTCCGGGTCGGGCACCCGCCCGTCGACGGCGATCACGTGTTCGGGGCTGGTCCCCCAGGTGATCTGCGGCTTCACGTCGGCCACGTCGACGTCGACCTCGGTGTCGAAGGCGGCGCCGGCGTCCGTCGCCAGCCCGCGCCAATGGGCGACGGCGGCGTCCCATTGCGCGCCCTTCGGCGCGTGGTCGCGGCCCTCGAGGTAGGCGAACACGGTGTCGTCCGGCGCGACCATGCCGATCTTGGCGCCCATCTCGATGGACAGGTTGCAGATGGTCATCCGCCCCTCGACGGACATGGACCGGATCGCCTGGCCCGCGTACTCGACCGCGTGGCCGTCGCCGCTCGCCGCCCCTTCCCGGCCGATGACGTGGAGGATCATGTCCTTGGCCGACACCCAATCGGGCAAGGCGCCGTCGAAGGTGACGCGCAGGCGTTTGGGTTTCCGCTGCATCAGCGTCTGGGTGACCATGGCGTGGACCAGCTCGCTGCTGCCGATGCCCATGGCGAAGGCGCCAACGCCGCCGTGGGTGCAGGTGTGGCTGTCGCCGCAGACCAGCGTCGCGCCGGGCAGCGTCACGCCGAGCTCGGGCCCCATCACGTGCAGGATGCCGAAGCCCCGCTCGCCCATGGCGTAGTGGCGGATGCCGGCGGCCGCCGTCATTTCCGCCAGCGGCACCACGCAGGTCTCGTGGAAGCCGCCGACGCCGCCGGTCGCGGGGTCGCTGGAGACGGTGTGATCGGGCGCCGCGAAACAGAGCTCGGGATGGCGCACCGCGTGGCCTTGGTCCTTCAGCATGCGCAGCGCCCGCAGCCCACTCAGGTCGTGCAGCAAGATCCGGTCGACGTGGATCAGGTTCATGCCGCCGCCCAGGTCGGCGACCACGTGCGCGTCCCATACCTTGTCGAAGAGTGTCTGCGGACCGGTCATCTTCCCTCCCCGGCGGTCGGCCGGTGCTATTCCCGTTCGGCCTCGACGCCGTTCGCCTCGCCGACGGCGGCGATACCGCCGCTTTCCCCCCACCGGGGCGCCGCCTCGACGGTCAGTCCGATCTGGTCGAGGATCCGCATGCAGGTCTGGTCGACGATGGCGCGGACGTCGGCGGGCCGGTGATAGAAGCTCGGCACCGGCGGGAAGATCACCGCGCCCAGCCCGGCGAGCCGGGTCAAGGTCTCCAGGTGCCCGGCGTGCAAGGGCGTCTCGCGGACCGCCAGGACCAGCGGCCGGCGTTCCTTCAGCATCACGTCGGCGGCCCGGGTGATCAGGTCGCCCGTGTTGCCGTAGGCGGTGTTCGACGCGGTCTTGATCGAGCACGGCGCGACGATCATGGCGTCGAGGCGGAACGACCCTGACGCCGGCGCGGCACCGACGTTGGCGCCCGAATGGACGACGTCGGCCAGCGCCTCGACCTCGGTTGGCGCGCGCTCGGTCTCCGCCGTGATCGTCAGCCGCCCGGCCTTCGAGACTATCAGGTGGCGCTCGACGCCGGGAACGGCGCCGAGCAGCTCGAGAAGCCGGATGCCGTAGACGGCGCCGCTGGCCCCGGTGATGGCGACCAGGACGCGCTTGGCGTCGGTGGTGGGCGTGAGTTGATCCTTCATCGGTGAATGCCGGCGCCTTTGCGATCGGTTGACCCGTCATGTTACCGCGACGCCCGCGAGATGAAACATCGATTTTCCGGCGGCGGCGGGCGGCGCCCTTCCGGCCATTGGCGTCCGGTGAGCGGAGTGCTATACGAAAGGCATGATCAGACGGCTCATCATCGGCGATGCGCGGACGCGGTCCCTGACCCTGGCGGTGGCGTTCGGGATCGTCCTCGCCGGATGCAGCCAGACGGCCAGCATCATGCCGTCCAGCAACGCCGCCGGACAGTCCGGCGAGACCGCCGGCAAGGCGGCCTTCAGCCAGTTTCCCGACCTGCCGATCCCGGCCGGTAGCAAGATCAACGTCGACAAGACCCTGGTGTTCGGCTCGAAGCCCTGGTTCGGGCAATTGGCCCTGAACGCGTCGGGCAGCGCCAACGCCATGTTCGATTTCTACCGCGAGCACCTGAGCGGTTACGGCTGGCAGGAGATCACCTCGGTGCGCGCGCCGACCTCGATCCTGACCTACGCCAACGACGAGCGGGTCCTGGCCATCGCCATCCGGAGCGCCACCATCACCGGCAGCGAGGTGACGATCACCGTGTCGCCGCGCGGCAAGCCGCAACCGGCCGGCGGCGCCACCGGCGTGCTGCCGCCGCCGGTCCAACGAACCACCCAGTAATCCGGAGAGGATCCCATGCGAGAAGTTGTCATCGTTGACGGCGTGCGCAGCGCCATCGGTAAGTTCGGCGGCGGCCTGTCGTCGATCCGTCCCGACGACCTTTTGGCCGAGGTCTACAAGGGCCTGATCGAACGCACCGGGGTCGACCCGGCGATCATCGACGACGTCTACGCCGGTTGCGGCAACCAGGCCGGCGAGGACAACCGCGACGTGGCGCGGATGTCGACCCTGCTGGCCGGGTTCCCCATCGAGGTGCCGGGCGTCACCGTCAACCGCAACTGCGCGTCGGGCCTGGAGGCCGTCAACCAGGCGGCCAAGGCGATCATCGCCGAGGAAGGCGACGTGTTCATCGGCTCGGGCGTCGAAAGCATGTCGCGCGCGCCCTGGTCGATGCCGAAGCCGGACCGGGTGCCGACCTTCGCGCCGCCGAAGATGTACGACACGACCGTCGGCTGGCGCTTCGAGAACCCGAAGATGGACGCCCTGTACCCGATCGTCTCGCTCGGCCAGACGGCGGAGAACATCGCCGAGGAGATGCAGATCACGCGGGAGGAACAGGACGCCTACGCCGTCGAGAGCCACCGCCGCGCCGTCGCCGCGATCAGCGCCGGCAAGTTCAAGAACGAGATCCACCCGATCAGCGTCCCGCAGCGCCGGGGCGACCCGGTGGTCGTCGACACGGACGAGCACCCGCGCATGAAGAACGAGGACGGCACCTGGGTGCTGGCCACGGACGCCGACGACATGGGCCGGCTCCGGCCCAGCTTCAAGAAGGACGGCACCGTCACCGCCGGCAATTCGTCGGGCATCAACGACGGCGCCGCGGCGGCGCTGCTGATGGAAGCCGGGCGCGCCGAAAGCCTCGGGCTGAAGCCGAAGCTCCGCTGGATCGGCTCGGCCTCGGCGGGCGTCGATCCCGGCGTCATGGGCTACGGCCCGGTGCCGGCGACCGAGAAGCTGTTGAAGCGGTTCGACCTCAGCGTCGACGACATCGAGCTGTTCGAGATCAACGAGGCCTTCGCCGCCCAGGTCATGGGCTGCCAGCGCCAGCTCGGCATCGACCCCGACAGGCTCAACGTCAACGGCGGCGCCATCGCGCTTGGCCACCCCCTGGGCTGCTCCGGCACCCGCATCATGGTCACCCTGATGAACGAGATGGAACGCCGCGCCGAGACCGCGAAGCGGCCGTTCTACGGCGTCGCGTCGCTCTGCATCGGCGTCGGCATGGGGGTCTCGACCCTGGTCGAGTGGATCGGGGACTGACGCCTTGAGCGCGACCCCTGACCGGCCGCTGGCCGGCATCCGCGTCGTCGGCCTCGAGCAGTACATGGCCGGCCCCTACTGCACCATGCTGCTGGCCGACGCCGGCGCCGAGGTGATCAAGATCGAACGCCCCGGGCCCGGCGATCCGCGCCGATCCATGCCGCCCTTCGCCGAGAAGGACGGTCACCGGAAGGCGGCCGGCTTCATGGCCTATAACCGCAACAAGAAGAGCCTGGCTCTGAACCTCCGCGACCCGAAGGGCCACGAGGTCTTCAAGCGCCTGGTCGGGACCGCCGACGTCGTCGTCGAGAACCTGAGGCCCGGCTCGATGGCCAAGCAGGGCCTCGGCTTCGACGACATGCGCCAGCTCAACCCCAGGCTCATCTGGTCGGTGATCTCCGGCTTCGGCCAGCTGGAGGGCTACCGCGGCCCCTATTCGGACCGTCCCGCCTTCGACATCGTCGCCGAGGCCATGGGCGGCATCATGCACATGGTCGGTTTCGCCGACAAGCCGCCGAGCTGGACCATCTACGGCATGGCCGACATCTATTCGGGCCAGATCGCCGCCTACGGCGTCATGCAGGCCCTGTTCATGCGCGAGCGCACCGGCACCGGCCAGTTGGTCGACAGTTCCATGTTCGACAACATGATCGCGCTGAACGAGGCGCAGATGGCGCTCTATTCGGTCGCCGGCCAGGTCAATTCGCGCGGCCGGCCGAAGAACGCCTGGCCCCGCGACGCCTACGAATGCGCCGACGGCTGGGTCGCCATCAACGTTCCCGACAACATCATCTGGGGGCGCCTGGCGGAAACCATCGGACACCCCGAACTGAAGGACGACGAACGCGCCAAGGACGGAACCGCGCGCTGCCAGAACATCGCCTTCCTGCAGCCGCTCCTGGCCGATTGGTTCAAGGCCCAGGCGCGCGACGCCGCGGTCGGCGCCCTGAACGCCGCCGGCGTGCCCTGCGGCCCGGTCTACGACGCCGAGGACATCTTCAACGACCCGCAGGTCCAGGCGCGCGGCGCGCTCGTCGAGATCGACGATCCGGCGGTCGGCCCGATCAAGTTCGCGCGCTCGGCTCCGCACCTGTCGGCGGCGCCGGAGATTCCGAAAGTGGCGGCGCCGGAACTGGGCCAGCACAGCCGCGAGGTGCTGTCAGAGATGCTCGATTACTCGGATGCCGAGGTCGCCGAACTGGCCGAGGCCGGGGTCGTCGAGCTCGCCGGAGAGGCCTGAGGCGCTCAGCCGGCGCCCATCATCGACGGTTCGCAGAACTGGCGCCGGCGCTTCAACTGCCGGCACGCGTTCTTCGCCGCGCCGGCGTTCTCGAAGGGCCCGGCCATGAGCCGGAAATAGGTACCCTTCTTGCCGAGCCGGACCTTCTTGACCTCGTGCTTGAGCTTGCCGAGGACGCCCTTGTGGGCGCGCTTGATCTGCGACCAGCCGCGCTCCGCCTGCTTCATCGAGCGGTACGACGCCAGGTGCACGGCCGGCTGCGGACCCGCCGGCGTCTCCGCCGCCTCCTTCTTCATCAGGGGCGCGGGCTTCGACACCGGCTTCGCCGCCATCGGCGCCGGCGCCGGCGGCGCCGCCGGGCGCATGGCCAGCTCGATGGCCTGGCGCTCGCGCGAGTATTCGTCGGAATTGATGTAGCCCTCGTTCTGCAGCTTCTCGAGGCGCCTGACCGAATCGGCGGCCTCCATCAGGCCGCGCGGCGGCATCGCCGGATTGGCGACGACGACCGGCGCCGACGGCATCAGGGCGTCGAGGATCATGCTGCGCTCGGCGGCGTGCTGGGAAACGGATATGGCGCGCATCTCCAGCGCCCGGCCGATGGCCCGGAGCCGCCCGGCGATCTGCTCGGTGGTCGGCACCGAGCGCTTCAGCCCGGCCGCCGGCGGCGGCGAGGTCAGCGGCAGCAGCGCGCCGACGTTGGTCTGGCGGCGCCGGGAATACTCATCGGGCGTCAACAGCCCCTGGTCGCGGAGCGCCTTCAGGGTCGTGAAGCGCGACATCACGTTGGCGTCCTCGCCGACGTAGTCGCCGACCTTGCCGGCGCCCGCCGGCGTCATCGCGGCCGGCGGCGGCGGCGCGGTGGTGCGGCCGAGCATGGCCGAGCCCGACGGCGCGCCGGTGACCGGCGTCGGCGCCGCCATCTTCGGCGCCATCGCGGCCGGCGCCGGGGCCTGGCCCGGCGTGCCGCCGCTGTCGAGCAGGGACAGGTTGACGCTGGCGATCTGCGAGGCCGGCCGGGTGGAGATATCGCTCCAGACGACGAACTGCTTCGATTCGTCGGGCCTCAGCGCCAGCACCGCTTCGTACATCTCGCGGGCCTTGGTCAGCTGGCCGGTGTTCTGATAGAGGATGCCGGCGCCGATCAGCGCGTCGATGTCGCGGGCGTTGCCCTTCAGGGCGCGCTTGAAATGCGCCTCGGCGGTGATGTAGTTGCCCTTGGCCAGCTCGGCGATGACCAGTTCGGCTTCGTTGTTGGTGTTGAACTGGCTGCCGGCCCAGAAGGATTCGGAAAACACCTCGCAGCGGAAAGCTCCGCATCCGCTCAGCGCCGCGGCGGCGATGATCACCGCGATCACGCGTCTCAAACTTCGAGCCACTCAACCCCCTCCTCGGCGCCGAAGGGCGCCCAAATACGGCGAATCCACGCCGTAAGATACGGCGCAAGCCGTACTAAGTATAGTGTTTTTTTGAAAGTTAAGCACAAATTCTTGCGCGAAACCCGGCCGGGCGGTTATTTCTTCTTTTTCGAATCTTCTGCTTCCTGCAGCTCGTCGCAGCCGTTGACCGACGAGAACGGCAGTTTGGTGATCGAGCCGCCGCCCGACTTAATCGTGCCCTTGATGACCAGGATTCCGGTGACTTCGTCCTTCATGCCGATGGTCTTGTTGATGACCTTGATCAACTTGGCGTCCATCTTGCGTTGTTCGGGCGTGCGCCGGTAGTCGACCCGGGTCTCGCCGCTGCGCGCCTTGCGTTCGTAGAGGTAGTCGCGCGGGATCGGGTCACGGTACCAGGTCCGGAGCAGCGCGTCGGCGATCCGCGGGCCCTTAATGCAGACCTTGCCGACCTTGAAGTTGTCGCGGATGGTCAGGACCACGGTGACCGAGGTGTTGAAGGTGCGCTTCGACCGCGCGCTCTTGCGCACCGGCGCGATCATCGACTTCATCTGGACGTGGCCGCGGCCCTTCTTGCGGAGCCCGAAGGTCCGCTTCTTGGTGACCGAGCTCGCCTCCGCCACGTCTTCGGCGACGAAGCACCCGACGACCAAGGCGCCGATCAGCGCGATCCAGAACCGTTTCATCGAAGCCCGTCCTCTTGCATTCAGGTCGTTGCCGCAATGTCCATATGTAACATCACAAGCCAACAGGTTCATCAAACAGTTTTACCCGCGAGGCTGACAGCCGCCTGAACGGCCCCGAATCAGGCGCCGAGATCGATCCCCATGTAGGTGACGCCGTCCAGGGGATTGTCGTAATAGGCGGGAATCTCCTCGAAACCCAAGGATACGTAGAGCGCCTTGGCGGCGTCCAGTTGCGCCAGCGTATCGAGGCACATCCGCGCGTAGCCGGCGGCCCGGGCCTCGCTCATGCACATCTCCGTCAGGTGCCGGCCGAGGCCGCGCCGGCGCCACGCCTCGCGCACGTAGAGGCGTTTCATCTCGCAGGTCCCGGGCCCGCGCGCCCGGATGCCGACGCAGCCGACGAGGCGCCCGTCCGAGGCGTCGTCGATGAGGTAGAGGCGGCCTTCCGGCGCAGCGTAGATGCCCGGCAGCGCGTTGAGCTCGGCCTCGAAATCCTGGAAGCAGAGGTCGACGCCAAGCCAGTCCTGGTACTCGCGGAACAGTTCGCGGATTTGTTCCATGTCGTCGGCCGTCACCGCGGCGCGAATGACGAAACCGTCGATCATGGCAGCTCGATCCGGCCGGTCATGAACATCACCGCGCGCCCGCCCATGGCGACCCGCTCGCCGTCGATCCGGCAATAGAGGTCGCCGCCGCGGGCCGAGACCTGGCGCGCGTGGATCTCGGGCTTGCCGAGGCGCTCGGCCCAATAGGGCACGATGGTGCAATGCGCCGAACCGGTCACCGGATCCTCGTTGATGCCGACCTGCGGCGCGAAGTAGCGCGACGCGCAGTCGCTGGCATCGCCCGGCGCGGTGACGATCAGGCCCATGCCGTCGAGCCCGGCGATGAAATCGAAGTCCGGCTCGATGGCCAGCACCGTGGCCTCGTCGTCGAACACCGCCATGTTCTTGACCGCCCGGAGGTACGCGTTCGGCTCATGGCCGCCGAGCGCCTCGGCGAGCCCCGCCGGCATCTCCACCGGCGCCGCCGGCAGGGCCGGGAAGTCCATCACCAGGGTGTCGCCGTCGCGGGCCACCTCGAGGGTCCCGGACCGGGTCTCGAAACGGACCCGCTCGGCGTCGGGGGTCAGCGTCTCCAGCAGGAGCGCGCCCGTGGCCAGTGTCGCGTGGCCGCAGAGGTCGACCTCGGCGGCCGGCGTGAACCAGCGGAGATCGTAGCCGCCGCCGCCATTGGCGACGAAGAAGGCGGTCTCCGACAGGTTGTTCTCGAGCGCGATCGATTGCATGGTCTCGTCGGGCAGCCAGTCGTCGAGCGGGCAGACGGCGGCCGGATTGCCGCCGAAGGCTTTGTCGGTGAAGGCGTCGATCTGGTAAATCGGGATTTGCATCACAGGTCTCCGCACATGAGCCGCCGAAACGGCAGCATTTCCAGGTTTTCATTCCCCCCCTTGTGGGGGAGGGTTAGGGTGGGGGGTCGAAAGCGCCGTCCGGCGCGGAAGAGAGTCCTTCGCCCTCACGGGCTCCCACCCCCACCTCGGTCCTCCCCCATCAAGGGGGAGGAAGAATTCCTTCTCCCTTGGCGCCCGTTCGCATCGCCTCTCTACAACGCGTCGATGACGGCCTGTCCCAGTTCCTGGGTGTTGGCCTTGCCACCCATGTCGGGGGTCTTCACGTCGGATTCGCGGATCACCGTCTCGATGGCGTTGACGATGTCGGCGGCGGCGTGGTGCTGGCCCAGGTGGTCGAGCATCATCGCCGCCGACCAGATCTCGCCGATCGGGTTGGCGATGCCCTGGCCGGCGATGTCGGGCGCCGAGCCGTGCACCGGCTCGAACATGGACGGGAACTCGCGTTCCGGATTGATGTTGGCGCCGGGCGCGATGCCGATGGTGCCGGTCACCGCCGGGCCCAGGTCCGAGAGGATGTCGCCGAACAGGTTGGAGCCGACGACCACGTCGCACCAATCGGGGTGGCGGACGAAGTGCGCGGTCAGGATGTCGATGTGGTACTTCGAGGTCTCGACGTCCGGGTAGTCGGCCGCGACCGCCTCGAAGCGCTCGTCCCAGTAGGGCATGGAATGGATGATGCCGTTGGACTTGGTCGCCGAGGTGACGTGCTTGGCGTCGCGGGTCCGGGCCAGGTCGAAGGCGTAGCGCATGATCCGGTCGGTGCCGCGACGGGTGAAGATGGCCTGTTGGACGGCCAGTTCGCTGTCCGTGCCCTGGTAGAGCCGCCCGCCGATCTCCGAGTATTCGCCCTCGTTGTTCTCGCGCACGATCAGGAAATCGATGTCGCCGGGCTCGCGTCCGGCCAGCGGGCTCGGCATGCCCTCGAACAGGCGCACCGGACGCAGCGCCACGTACTGCTGGAACTCGCGCCGGATCGGGATCAACAGGCCCCAGAGCGAGACGTGGTCGGGCACGCCCGGGTAGCCGACGGCGCCCAACAGGATCGAATCGTGGTCCCTGATCTGGTCCAGGGCGTCGTCGGGCATCATCGCGCCCTGCTTGTGGAAGCGCTCGCAGTTCCAGTCCTTCTCGTCGAACTTGAAGCCGAGGTCGTACTTGCCGGCGACGGCCTCGAGGACCTTCACCGCTTCGGGCACCACCTCGTTGCCGATCCCGTCTCCGGGGATGACGGCGATGTTGTATGAATTGGATGTCATGATCTCTCCCTGGCAGGTTAAATGGCGCGCACCATCAAAAGCGCGTCGCCGGAATATTGGATGAGTTCGTGCGGCACGACCGGGCGGCGGTCGAAGACCCGGAAACCGAGCCGATGGTAGAGGCGCACGGAGCCCTCGTTCTCCTCGAAGGCGATCAGCGATTGGTCGGCAAGGTCGACGTCCGGATGGTAGACGGCGCAAGACGTCAACAGCGTTTCACCGATCCCCTGGCCGCGACATTCCGGATCGACGGCGATGCCGGCGATGTAGAGGCTGGGTACGTGCTCGAGCTCGGCGTAGGGCCGCAGCACCGGATCGAAGTCGTCATCGACCTCGGTTCTCTCGGTCATCGGGAAGGCATGGATCATGCCGACGATTCCCTCCTCGCGCGCCGCGACGACGCAGTTCTGGAACGAGAAGTCCTCGCCGGTCCGAACGAACCGCCGGGCGCCGACGTCGAGGACGCTCTCACCGGGCTCGGCCATCCCCGACCACACGTAGTCGGCGACGCCGCCCGCCGCCATCTGGTAGAGCTCGGCGATCCGGCGGCTGTCGTCGGGGCCCGGCGGGTAGAATATGGCGCTTTCGTTCATCGCTCCGCTCAGTCCTCCAGATGCACGTTGATGCGTCGGTTGTGCTTGCCCTTGTTCTCGATCTTGCCGACCCGGACGCGGCCGATCTCGCCGATGCGGGCCACGTGGGTGCCGCCGCAGGGCTGCAGGTCGACGCCCTCGACGGCCATCAGGCGCACCTTGCCCATGCCCGTCGGCGGCGCCACCGACATGGTCTTCACCAGATCGGGCTTGGCCGCCAGCTCCGCGTCGGTGATCCATTGCGCTTCGGTCGGCAGGTCGCGGGCGACCATCTCGTCGAGCTTCGATTGGATCAGCTCCTTGTCGGGCTTGCCCTCGGTGTTGAGGTCGATGCGGCTCTTTTCCTCGCCGATCTGGCAGCCGGTGATCTCGGCGTCGACGACGGCGCAGATCAGGTGAAGGAGTGTGTGCATGCGCATCAGCCGGTGGCGGCGGTCCCAGTCGATGGCCGCCGTCACCGCGTCGCCGGCGGCGAGCGCCGGCGCGCCCTCGGCCGGAACGTGCAGGTGCCGGCCGCTGGCCCGGTCCATGCGGCAATCGGTGATCTCGACGGCACGCCCGTCCTGCGTGGTCAGCGTGCCCGTGTCGCCGGGCTGACCGCCGGAGTTGTAGTAGAAGACGGTGCGGTCGAGCTCGATCCCGGCCTCGTCGGCGGAGACCACCCGGGCCTCGCAGGTCCTGGCGTAGGCGTCGTCGCGGAAAATCTCTTCGGTCATCGGGCGTCTCCAGGATCGATACTTCGGGTTGTCGTTCTCTATATGGCGTCTTCCGGGCGTCTCGGAAAGTCAGTTGGCGCCGTTTTCGGCGAGCACGCGGCCGAACAATTGGCGATCCGCGTTGCCGCCGTTCAGCACCAGGCCGACCCGCTTGCCGGCCATGGCGCCGCGCTCCTTCATGAGCGCCGCCAGCGGCGCCGCGCCGGCGCCCTCGGCGAGATTATGGGTGTCGGCGAAATAATGCACCATGGCCGCCGCCATCTCGTCCTCGCCGACGGTGACTATCCGGGCGGCGCCGGCCTTGATGATCTCGAAAGCGTCCGGGTCCGGGATCCGGCAGGCGAGGCCGTCGGCCACGGTGTCGGCGGAGTTGGTGGCGACGCACGCGCCGGCGTCGAAGGACAGCGCGTAAGCCGGCGCGTTCTCGGCAACGACGCCGATGACGTCGGTGGTCAGGCCGAGCGCGTCGCGCGCCGAGATCATCCCGCAAATCCCCGATCCCATGCCGATGGGCACGTAGACCGCGTCGAGGTCAGGGACCGCGCTCAGGAATTCCAGCGAATAACTGCCGACCCCTTCCATCAGCCACGGATGAAACGGCGGGATCATGTGGAGGCCCTTCTCCGCCGCCAGCTCGCCGGCGTGTTCGCGGGCCTCCTGGAAATCGTGGCCGTGCACGATCAGGGTGCCGCCGAAGGCCTCCATGGCGTCGTTCTTCTCCGGGTTGTTGCCGTGCGGCACCAGCAGCGTCGAGGCGAGGCCGACCTTGGCGGCGGCGAGCGCCACGCTCTGGCCGTGGTTGCCGCGGGTCGCGGTGATCACGCCGGGGCAATCGGGCCGGTCGGCCTTCAGCCGGGTCATGAAGTTCAGGCCGCCGCGCACCTTGAAGGCGCCGATGGGCGTGTGGTTCTCGTGCTTGACCCAGACCTCGCAGCCGGTCCGCCGGGCGAGCAGCGGCCACCGGTGCTGCGGCGTCGCCGGCATGTGGGCGTAGACGGTCTCGGCGGCGGCTTCCAGTTCGGGTCGGGTGGCGACGGGCATGGAGCGGCTTCCTTCGCGAATTTCAAGTCGTGCCCTTGCGGGCGATGATGATGCCGGCGAGGATCAGGACCGCCGCCACCGTCAACGGCATGGTCATGGTTTCCGAGAACAGGGCCACCGCGATGACCAGGGAAACCAAGGGCTGGGCGAACTGCACCGGCGCCATGCGCACGACGCCGCCCTTGGAAAGCGCCCAATACCAAGCCGTGTAGCCAAGGATACCCACCAACAGGACAAGGTAAAGAAGTCCGCCCCAGCCGGCGTAGGTCAGCGCCGCCCAATCGACGCTCATGGGCAGCATGAACAGGAGCGGCAGCTGCAACGCCCCGGCCGCCAACAGCGCCCAGAAGTTCGCGCCCCAGGCGCCGATATGCGGCGCCAGGCGCGATCCGGTGACGTATCCGGTGCCCGACGCCCTCGACGAGGTCTGCAAGCGCTCGACGGCGAAACTGCTCTACTGCATGCCGACCGTTCACAACCCGACCACCGCGACCATGTCGGTGGCGCGCCGCGAGGCCGTCGCCGAGGTGGCGCGGCGCCACAACCTGTTCATCATCGAGGACAACGTCTGGGCCGCCGTGGCGCCCGACCATCCGCCGCCGCTGGCGACCTTCGCGCCGGAACGCACCTACTTCATTTCCGGTCCGGCGAAGGCCATGGCCGGCGGCTTGCGCATCGCCTTCGTGCACGCGCCCGAGGGCCAGGCGGAGCGGGTCCGCGCCACCGTCCGCATGACCAGCTGGATGGCGGCGCCGCTGATGGCCGAGATCACCAGCCGCTGGATCCAGGACGGCACCGGCGAGCGCCTGACCGAGGCCATCCGCGAGACCATCACCCGGCGCCTGGCCCTGGCCGAGAAGTATTTCCGGGGCTTCGAGTTCCGCAGCGACCCGGCCGTCTCCTTCTTCTGGCTGGAGCTGCCGAGCCCCTGGCGGGCGGCCGAGTTCCGGGCCGAGGCCGAGGCCCGCGGCATCCGCATCCTGACCGGCGAGACCTTCACCGCCGGGCGCGACCCCGCGCCCCACGCGGTCCGCATCTCGGTCGGCGGCAAACACACCTACGAGGAGGTCGAGCGCGCCCTGGCGACGCTCACGGAAATCCTGAAATCACCGCCCGGCGCCGCCACCGCCGTCATGTAGGCGGCTATTCGAGCGGGTGCGCGTGGTTGAGCGGTCCGTGGCCGGTGCCGTATCCGGGCGCCCGGCGGATCGCCTCCTGGACGTAGGCGTGGGCGCGGCGGACCGCGGCCTCGAGATCCATGTCCTGCGCCAACCCGGCGGCCACCGCCGAGGCCAGCGTGCAGCCGGTGCCGTGGGTGTGGCGGGTCTCGGCGCGCGGCGCGCTGAACCGGGTGACCCCGCCGGGTTCGACCAATAGGTCGACCAAGGTTTCGCCGTCCAGGTGTCCGCCCTTCATCAGCACCGCCGCCGGCCCCATCGCCAGGAGCGCCGCGCCGGCGGCGCGGGCGTCCGCCTCGCCGGCGATGTCGGCGCCGGTCAACGCCGCCGCCTCGGGCGTGTTCGGCGTCAGTAGCCGGGTCATCGGCAGCAGCCGGGCCTTCAGGGCCGATTGGGCGGTGTCCTCGAGCAGGGCGGCGCCGCCCTTGGCGATCATCACCGGGTCGAGGACGACGGGAATGCCGGCGCCGGCGTCTTCGAGCACGTCGGCGACGGCGTCGATGACGTCGGGGCGGTGCAGCATGCCGATCTTGATCACGTCGGCGCCGAGGTCGGCGAGCACGCTGGTCATCTGCTGGCGCACGAAGTCCGCCGGCACCTCGTGGATGGCGTCGACGCCCCGGGTGTTCTGCGCCGTCAGCGCGGTCACCGCGGTCATCGCGTAGCCGCCCAAGGCGGTCACCGTCTTGATGTCGGCCTGAATCCCGGCGCCGCCGCCGGAATCGGAGCCGGCGACGATCAGAACCCGGCCCTGCATGTCGGGACTAGCGGCCCGAGGCCGCTTGCTCGATGGCGCCGGCGATCTCGCCGACGACGCTGGCGATCAGGTGTTCGTCCTCGCCCTCGGCCATCACCCGGACCACCGGTTCGGTGCCGGACGGCCGGATCAACAGCCGGCCGGTGCCGCTGAGGCGCGTCTCGGCGGCGGCGATGGCTTCCTTCACCTTGTCGTCGTCGAGCGGCGCGCCGCCGGCGACCCGGACGTTGGTGAGCTGTTGCGGCATCGGGGTGAACTGGCGGCAGACCTCGCTGGCCCGGCGCTCCGTGTCGACCAGCACCGCCAGCACCTGCAGCGCCGCGATCAGGCCGTCGCCGGTGGTCGCGTAGTCGCCGAGGACGACGTGCCCCGACTGCTCACCGCCGAGGTTGTAGTCGCCGTCGCGCATGGCCTGGACCACGTAGCGGTCGCCGACCTGGGTGCGGACGATGTCGAGGCCGCGGCCCTCCAGGTATTTCTCGAAGCCCAGGTTTGACATCACCGTGGCGACCACGCCGCCGCCCCGGAGCCGGCCGGCGTCGGCCCAGTGGCCGGCGATCAGCGCCATGATCTGGTCGCCGTCGATCAGTTCGCCCTTCTCGTCGCTGACGATCAGCCGGTCGGCGTCGCCGTCCAGCGCCAGGCCGATGTCGGCGCCGTGGGCCAGGGTCTGGGCCTGCATGTAGTCGGTGTCGGTGGAACCGCAGCCGCGGTTGATGTTGAAGCCGTCCGGGTCGACGCCGATGGGCACGACCTCGGCGCCGAGCTCCCACAGCACTTCCGGCGCGACCTTGTAGGCGGCGCCGTTGGCGCAGTCGACGACGATCTTCAGCCCGTCGAGGCGCAGCCCCCGCGGGAAGGTCTGCTTCACGTATTCCGTATAGCGCCCGACCACGTCGTCGAGGCGCCGCGCCCGGCCGAGCTTCGACGGCGCCGCGCGATTCTCCTCGAGGCCGTTCTCGAGGCGCGCCTCGATGGCCGCCTCGACGGTGTCGGAAAGCTTGAAGCCGTCCGGGCCGAACAGCTTGAGGCCGTTGTCCTGGTAGGGATTGTGCGAGGCCGACAACATGACGCCCAAATCGGCGCGCAGCGAGCGCGTCAGCATGGCGATGGCCGGCGTCGGCATGGGCCCGACCAGGACCACGTCCATGCCGACGGAGACGAACCCGGCGGTCAGCGCCGGCTCCAGCATGTAGCCCGACAACCGCGTGTCCTTGCCGATGACGACGCGGTGGCGGTGATCGCCCTGGATGAAGTGCGCGCCGGCGGCCATGCCGATGCGCAACGCCGTCTCCGCCGTCATCGGGTCCGTGTTGGCGGTGCCGCGGATGCCGTCGGTGCCGAAAAACTTGCGAACCATGAACCTTCTTTCGTCCCGTGCTCGGAATGCCGGGTGCTTAAGCTATCCGGTCTTTTATTGCAATTCGGTTAAGTGGTGGGGTCACGAATTGTTTCCGAACGTTGCCCCGCGCCGGCCGCTACTGGCCGGCGAGCGGCACGAAGATGCGCAATTCCCGGATCGTTTCCGGCGCCAGGTTCTTCTCGTAGTGCCGGTACCAGTCGGGGTACGGACCGGCCTCTTCGATGATCTTGTCGACCGCCGCGATCACCCGTTTGCCGACCTCGCGCTTCGAACAGCCGACGTGGACGGGGAAGAACCGGGAAACGCCGGCCATCGGCAGATACTGGAAATTCGGTGTCAGCTTGAGCTGGCGCAGGTGATGAGTGGCTTCCGCCGGATAGGCGAAGGTGACGTCGAAGCGGCCGCCGGCGAGCATCTTCAACAGCGTCTCCGAATGGGTCACCGCCTGCCCGCGGGGATTGTCGCCGAGCGCCGCCAGGGTCTTGTCGATGACCGGCGCGTAGGACCGCTTGCGGCTGTAGCCGTACCGGATGGCCTCGTCGCGGAGCAGCGTCTCGACGTTGATCGCGCCGGACGGGTCGCGGTGAACGCCGATCTTCGCCGCCGCCGCCTCGCCGACGACCAGCCGGTTGGCGACGATCCAGATATAGGGCTTCGAGAAGGCCACGTAGCCCTCGCGCTCGGCGGTCTTGAACAGGCCGTTGTTGCAGACCCCGTCATGGCGCTTCATCTCGGCCAGGGTCCGGGCGATCGGACCCTCGGCGATCTCGTGGTCGAACCCCTTCAACGCCGTTTGGAAATCCCGGAGCACCAGGTCCATGTGGCCGGTACCGGCGTTCGGGCCCTTCAGGATGTAGCCCGGCGGGAAATGGGTGACGAACCAGGTGACCGTCTCCGCCTGCGCCCCGGCCCACGGCAGCAGGCCGAGAAACAGGCCGGCCAAGGCCCCCGCGACCCGCCTCATGGCGCCCTCCGCTCGATGGCTTCCCAGACGTCGAAGACCTGCCGGGTCTCGGCGACGTCGTGGACGCGGAAGATCTGGACGCCGCGGGCCCTGGCCGCGAGCGCCGTCGCCAGCGATCCCGGAATCCGCGCCTGCGGCGTCTCGGCGTCGGCGAGGCGGCCGATGAAGCTCTTCCGGGAAGCGCCCAGCACGATCGGGCAGTCGAGGTCGTGGAAAACATCCATGCGCGACAGAATATCGAGATTATGGTCCAAATTCTTGCCAAAACCGATTCCCGGATCGACGGCGATGCGCTCACGCGGAATGCCGGCGGCCTCGCAGGCCGCGATGCGCCGGGCCAGATAGTCGCGGATGTCCGCCGGCGCGTCGTCGTAGGTGGGGTCGGCCTGCATGGTCCGGGGCTCGCCCTGCATGTGCATGAGGATGACCGGCACGCCGGCCTTGGCGACGACGTCCATCGATCCGGGGTCGCCGGCGAGCGCGGTGACGTCGTTGACGATCGCCGCGCCGGCCGAGAGTGCCGCGTCCATGACGGCGGCCCGGCGGCTGTCGATGGAGACCAAGTGTCCGTCGCCGGCGAGCGCCTCGATCACCGGCGCGACGCGCCCGATCTCCTCGTCGACGGCGACCGGCTCGGCGCCGGGACGGGTCGACTCGCCGCCGATATCGAGGATGTCGGCACCGGCCTCGGCCATGGCCCGGCCGCGCCGCAGGGCATCCTCGACGCGGAACGCCTCGCCGCCGTCGGAGAAGCTGTCGGGGGTGACGTTGACGATCCCCATGATCCGCGGCCGCTCGAGGCTGAGGCCGGCGAAGGCGCGGACCAGGCTGGGCGGTTTCACGGAGGCGTGCGGCATGATTGGGAAGCTGGGGTCAGGACTCCGGCTGCGGCTCGGCGCCGCCGACACCCGGCGCGCCCTTGTCCTTCTTCGCCGGGCCGCTGCTCGGCACCGAGGCCTTGCGGCCGCCCTCCGGCGGCGTGTAGTCGTCCTCCTTGCGGACGATTTCCTCGCCGCGGAGCAGCGCGTCGACTTCCGTGCCCGACAAGGTCTCGTATTCCAGCAAGGCCGCCGACAGCTTGTCCAATTCGTCGCGATGTTCGGTCAAAATGCGGCGCGCCGCCGCCTCGCCGTCCTCGATCAGCCGCCGGATCTCTTGATCGATCATCTCCGTCGTGGCGTCGGACATGTTTTTGTGCTGGGTCACCGAGTGCCCGAGGAAGACTTCCTCTTGGTTGTCGGTGTAACGCAGCGGTCCCAGTTTCTCGCTCATGCCCCATTCGGTCACCATCGCGCGGGCCAAATTGGTCGCCTGCATGATGTCGTTGCTGGCGCCGGAATTCAGGTGCGCGTCGCCATACACGAGCTGTTCGGCGACGCGGCCGCCAAAGGCCTTGGCGATATTGGCGACGCACCAATTCATGTGCATGCTTAGACGGTCGCGCTCCGGCAGCGACCAGGTGACCCCGAGCGCCCGGCCGCGCGGAATGATCGTCACCTTGTGCAAGGGATCACTGGCCGGCATGTGAATGTTGACGATGGCATGGCCGGCTTCGTGCACGGCGGTCATTTCCCGCTCTTCCTCGGTCATGACCATGGACCGGCGTTCCGCGCCCATCATCACCTTGTCCTTGGCTTCCTCGAAATCCGCCATCGTGACGACGCGCTTAGACGCCCGGGCCGCCAGCAGCGCCGCCTCGTTGACCAGGTTGGCCAGATCGGCGCCGGAGAAACCCGGCGTGCCGCGGGCGATGATCCGGGCGTCGACGTCCGGCGCCAGGGGCACCTTGCGCATGTGCACCTTGAGGATCTTCTCGCGGCCCAGGATATCCGGGTTCGGCACCGTCACCTGACGGTCGAAGCGGCCCGGGCGCAGCAGCGCCGGATCGAGCACGTCGGGCCGGTTGGTCGCCGCGATCAGGATCACGCCTTCGTTCGATTCGAACCCGTCCATCTCGACCAACAACTGGTTCAGCGTCTGCTCGCGCTCGTCGTTGCCGCCGCCGAGGCCGGCGCCCCGGTGCCGGCCGACGGCGTCGATCTCATCGATGAAGATGATGCAGGGCGCGTTCTTCTTGCCCTGCTCGAACATGTCGCGGACGCGCGACGCGCCGACGCCGACGAACATCTCGACGAAGTCGGAGCCGGAGATCGTGAAGAACGGCACGTTGGCCTCGCCGGCGATGGCGCGCGCCAGCAGCGTCTTACCGGTGCCCGGCGGGCCGACGAGCAGGCAACCCTTCGGAATCTTGCCGCCCAGGCGCTGGAATTTCTGCGGGTCCTTCAGGAACTCGACGATTTCCTCAAGTTCCTGCTTGGCCTCGTCGATGCCGGCCACGTCCTCGAAGGTGACGCGGCCCTGTTTCTCGGTCAGAAGCCGCGCCTTCGACTTGCCGAAGCCCATGGCCTTGCCGCCGCCCGATTGCATCTGGCGCATGAAGAATATCCAGACCCCGATCAGCAACAGCATCGGGAACCATGACAGCAGTATGGAGAACAGCGTCGGCTGGTTCTCGTCCGACGGCTGCGCGTGGATGCGCACGCCCTGCTTGGTCAGGATCGGCACGATGTTCGAGTCGTCCGGCGCGTAGGTCTGGAACGACCGGCCGTCCCGGTAGTGGCCGGAAATCGCGTGGCCGGTGATGGTGACGTCGCGGATTTCACCGGATTCCACCGCCGTCAGGAAATCGGAGAACGCCATCGAGCCGGTGGATCCACGCGGCGAGGCGCCTTGGAACAGATTGAACAACGCGAACACGAGGAGCGCGATGATCACCCAGAGGGCAAGGTTTCTGCTGAAATTCAAGTTTCCGTCCTTTCCGTCACCGTCTCGGCGGTCGATGTTCTTCGGTAATCGCGCTCATTGTGCACCGATTTCCCTAAAGAGATAGTCTTTCAAACGGATTACGCAACACAAAAGCCCGCGAGGGAGATCGGGCTGGCGGGGCGAAAACGCACCGAAACCCCTGGCGCCGCCGCAAATTCCCGCTGTTTCCGGCCCTCCGGGCCCGGCCCGGCATCATAGGCGAGCACGGGACAGGAGAAAACCTCGCCGCCGCGCGCCAGCACCGGCAACGAGGCGCGTGCTGGCGCCGGCACCGCCTTGAGCGCCCTGCCGAGCGGCGATTTCGGTTCGTATCCGCGCGCCCCGCCCCGGCCCAGCGGCCGCAACGCGGCGCCTTCGGCCACCGTATCCGACACCCGGACCGCGAACCGGCGGTCCCAATGCGCGCGCACCGCCGGCGCCAAGGCCAGCGGCGCCGGCAGGTCGCGGGCCTCGCGGCAAATCAAGATCCCCTCCCGGCCCTGGGAAAGATGGCACCGGCCCAACGTCGTCGCCGACGGGTCGCCGTCGAGGAGCGCGCCGAAGGCCCGTTCCAGCGCGGCGCGGCGCGGCGGGTGAACGCCACCGCCGACGGCGGCGATCAGGCGGCCGAGCGCCCGCACCCCGATCTCGCCGGGCGCCTCGGCCAAACGCCCGGCGTCGAGCCAGGCAAAGCCCGCCGGCGACATTCGGGACGCTAGGGCGAGAACCCGGTCGGTCTCGGCTTCCATCACCCGGCGGACGCCGCCGTAGCGCGCCGCCGCCTGGGCCAGGCCGGCGGCGGGCATTTCCGCCGACGCGATCGCGCCGCGCAACCGCGTCCGGGCGAACCGGGGGTCGTCGTTGCTGGGGTCTTCGATCCAGGCCTGCCCTAGGCCTTCGAGGTAATTTCTGAGATCGCCGCGCGGGACCGTCAGCAGCGGCCGCAGGACACGGCACCGGCGAAGCTCGCGGACGGCGCTCATGGCCGACAGGCCGTCCGGCCCGCTGCCCCGCCCGAGGCGCAGCAACAGGGTCTCGGCCTGGTCGTCGCGGGTATGGGCGGCGAGCAGGTGCAGCACGCCGCGGGCCGCGCACCAATCCTCGAGCAACCCGTAGCGCGCGGCCCGCGCCGCCGCCTGGATGCCGTGGGTCGGTTTCGGGCCGGTCCAGGCGAGGGTCTCGTGCGCGATCCCCCGCGCCGCCAACCATTCGCTGACCTGGGCGGCTTCCCGGGCGGAACCGTCGCGCAGCCCGTGGTCGACGCTGAGCGCGCTCAACCGGCCGCCCCGGGCCCGGCACCAACGATCGGCGAGCAGCGTCAGCGCCAAGCTGTCGGAACCGCCGGAAACGGCGACCGCGATGTGAGGGCGGGTCTCGAAGGGCCCGAGCGCCGCCATCGCCGCCTCGAAGGCGGCCTCGGAAACCGACGCCGGGGCGCCGCCGGCCATCTACTTGCAGCCGGCGCGCTTGCGTTCGCGGTCGATGGCGCTGCTGATGCGCGCCGAGGCGGCGGGGAAGTCGGCGGCCAGCTTATCGAAGGTCGCGCAGGCTTCGGTCTTCTTCTTCAGCTGCGCCAAGGACATGCCCAGTTTCAACAACATGTCCGGCGCCTTGGCGCCGTCGGGCTTCGACTGGTAGCCGGCGAAGAACGATTGCGCCGCCTGTTCGTAGTCGGCGCGCACGTAGTAGGTCTCGCCGAGCCAATAGCGCGCGTTGCCGGCGAGCGGGTCGTCGCCATGCGCCTTGACGAATTCGGCGAGCGCGATCTCCGCCTGGTCGTAGTTGGTCTGGCGCAACAGATTGAGGGCGTAGGTGTAACGTTCGCGCACCGTCCCCGACGGCAGGGCCGCGGCCGGCGCGGCGGCCACGGGCGCCGGCGCCGCGACGGCCTTCGCCGCCGGGGCCTGAGCGGCCGGCGCCGGTGGCGCGACCGGCGCCGCCTGAACCGCCGACGCCTGGCGGTTGGCGCGGACCGTCTCGACCGCCTTGGCCGAAACCGTACCGAGGCTGCCCGGCTGCGTCGGCGCGCCCGGCGCCGCGGTGGCCAGGCCGGCCGGCTGCACGGCCTCGGCGCCGGGCGCCGGGGCCGGCGCCGGGGCGACGTTCTGTCCGGCTTGCGCGGCCGGCGGCGCGGCCGGCGCGCCGGCGATCCCGGCGCGCGTTTCCAGCGTGTTCAGCCGGTAATCGACGTCACCGACCAGCTTCTCCAGGCGCTGGCTCATCTGGTTGATCTGGTGACCGAGTTCCTCGATGCTGCCGGTGGCGCCGCGCAGGTCCTGCTCGAGGCTGTCGAGGCGCTGTCCGAGCCGGGTCAAACCCGGGTCGGCGGTGCCGCCGCCCGCCGGGGCCGGCGCGGCGCCGGCTTCGCTGGCGCCCCGCGACAGCTGGATGTTCAGGGTGCGGATATCGCGCTCCAGGCGCTCCAGGCGATCCATCAACGGACCGATTTCCTGTCCGACGGCCGGCGCCGGCGCCGCCCCCGTCAACATCACGCATAGGGCGGCAGCCAGCATCGGGAGCCGCCGTTCTTTTCCGGGCAAAGCCATTGGAACCATCATCGCCTCGTTTTCGTGCAACCTAACTCACCATGCGCACCATGGGGCGCATTCCGGGCAAAATTAAGGCGCTTGCCCGCGACGGCCGAAGCCCGGGGCAAGCGCCAAAACCTTTCGAAACGGCGCGGCGCTTAGCTGCCGGCGCCACCCACGGTGGTGACCGAACGGCGGTTCTGGCGCCACGCGGCCTCATTGGAGCCCAACGCCACCGGCTTTTCCTTGCCGTAGGAGATGGTCTTGACGCGCGCCGGGTTGACACCCATCGCCGCCAAGTAGTCCTTCACCGCGTTGGCCCGACGCTCGCCGAGCGCCAGGTTGTACTCACGCGTGCCGCGCTCGTCGGCGTGACCTTCGATGGTGACGGTCACCGACGGGTTGCCCTTCAACCAGGCAACCTGCTTGTCCAGGGTCTGGCGGGCGTCGTTGGTCAGGTTGAACTGATCGAAACCGAAGAACACACGATCACCGACGTTGACGACGAGATCCTCTTGCGACCCGGCACGGACTCCGGCGGAACCGCCGAGCGGCGGGGAGTAAACTTCGACCGGTTTGGCATTGGCGACGCCGCTGCCGGACGACTTGCCACTACCTTCGGAGGCCGTTTCACAAGCGCTTACCAGCGCTACGGCGGCCAAGATGCCCAAGATCTTAATGCGCATTTAATTCTCCCCTTTGCCGGGATTTTTGCTGTCATCATCAATGCTGTCGCCAGCGGAAACACTCAGGTACCCCTTGCGGGGATACGCTGCCTGCTCTCTTAAATGGGTTAAAACCCGATTCCAAGCGTTTTTTTGCATTGAACGCGTTGAATCACAAAGATATTACGCGCCAAGGACAGAATCAAGTCACAGCGGTTATGGAATCAGCGGCGACCACGCCGGGTCGGAGGCGTCGACGGGGGTGATGATCTCCCGCTCGTTGTGCCCGGTGAGATCGATGGTCCAGAGCCGCGACTTGCCGCCCTTGCCGTCGGCGGTGGTCCGGCCCTGGCGGAAGAACATCAGAACCCGGCCGTTCGGCGACCAGGTCGGCGCCTCGACCAGGAAGTCCTTGGCGAGCAGCCGCTCGCCGGACCCGTCGGGGCGCATGACGCCGATGTAGAACGTGCCCTTGAGGATCTTGGTGAAGGCGATCAGGTCACCGCGCGGCGACCACACGGGCGTCGCGTAGCGGCCCTTGTTGTAGCTGATCCGGCGGACGCCGCGGCCGTCGGCGTCCATCACGTAGAGCTGCTGCGAGCCGCCGCGGTCCGAGTTGAAGACGACGCGCTGGGAATCGGGCGAGTAGCTCGGCGAGGTGTCGATGCCCGAATGCCGCGTCAACTGCTTGGCGATCCGGGTCTGCAGGTCCATGACGTAGATTTCCGAGTTGCCGTCCTTGGCCATGCTCATGATCACCTTCTTGCCGTCCGGCGAGAAGCGCGGCGAGAACGTCATCCCGGGGAAGTCGCCGAGGATTTCCTGGCGGCCGGTGTCGATGTTGAAGATGTAGACCCGAGGCAAGTTGCCGTAATAGGAAAGGTAGGTGATCTCCTGCAGCGTCGGCGAGAACCTGGGGGTGAGCACCAGGGCGCTGCCGTCGGTGAGGAAGCGGTGATTGGCGCCGTCCTGGTCCATGATCGCGAGGCGCTTGACCCGCCGGTTAGGCGGCCCGCTCTCCGAGATATAGACGATGCGGGTGTCGAAATAGCCGCTCTCGCCGGTCAGCCGCTTGTAGATGGCGTCGGCGATGATATGGGCGACGCGGCGCCAGTTGTCGGGGATCGTGTAGTAGGCGAGGCCGACCATCTGTTGCTCGGCGAACACGTCCCACAGCCGGAACTCGACCCGAAGCCGGCCGTCGGTGACGAGATGCGCGCGGCCCTGGACCAGGGCTTGCGCGTTGATCACCCGCCAATCGCCGAAGCGCGGCAGCGTCTTGATGTCGCCGGCCTTCTGGATGAAGGCCTTGTTGTCGATCGGCTTGAACAAGCCGGAGCGCTCGAGGTCGGCGGCGATAACCCGCGAGATGTCGGCGCCGTAGTCCGACGGTTCGCCGTTCGGCCCGACCATGTCGGTGACGGCCAGCGGAATGGGTTCCGAGACGCCCTTGGTGATGTCGATACGGAGTTCGGCCCGCGCCGTCGCCGCCGTCAGACCCGCCACAAGCACGGCCGCCAGAAGACAGAGCCAGCGGCTCGCGTTACCTGCCATTCCTCCGCTCCCCATCTTAGAACATCTCGCTCGGATTGAAGTTCAAGGTCATCTGCTGCCACAACTGATACTTCTCGGGCGGCAGCTTGAGCGGATTGCATCTGGGATTCAAGACCGCTCTTCGCGCGGCCTCGGCGGCGGTTCGGAAAAACGGGTCCGTGTGCATGCGCTGGGCGTCGACCACCCGGGCTTCGCGGACCGTGCCGTCCCTGTTCAATTTCACCGCCACCTCGATCACCAGGTTCTCCGCGTCCTTGGCGCCGGCCGGCAGGTTCCAACAGCGCTGGATCTGCCGGCGGACCGCGTTGATCTCGCTATCCGACAAGGGTTGCTGGGGATTGTGGCGTTTTTCGGGCCGCTTCAGGGCTTCCGCGATGGTCTGCTCGAAAGCCGGTTTGGGTTTCGGCTTTTCCTCGGGCTGCTTCACGCGCGGTTTCTTCTTCAGCGCCTCCAGGGTCTTCAGGACCGAGGCGAACGTATCGGGCGGCTTCGGCTTACGCGGCGGCCTGACCCCGGAGAGCTTCGGCTTCGGCGGCGGTGTCGGTTCGGCCTGCGGCGCGGGCTTCGGTTCGGGGTCGGGCTGCGGCTCGGGCTCCGGTTCCGGCGGCAGCTTGGCGACCTCGGGTTCGGGTTCCGGTTCCGGCTCGGGC
>JAPPPF010000125.1:39758-40329 GCA_028817665.1 Magnetovibrio sp.
CGCGGCGCGGCGGGGACCCGCCGCCGCCGCGGCGAGCGCGCGGCGCGCGGCGGCGGCGGCGGCGGCGGCGCCGGCGGCGCCGGATCTGGCTCGGGTTCCGGTTCGGGCGGCGGCGGATTGACCTCGTCGGCGACGTTGATCACGTCGACGTAGATCGGCGCGTCGACGATCGCCGGTTCCGGGCTGACGTAGGGCAGGCCGAAATAGGCGATCGCGACGACCGCCACGTGGAACAGCACGGAACCGAAAAATCCGCCGCGCATGGATGCTACTGTCCTTTTTTCGCTTTCGCCGGCTTCTCCGGCTTGCGCTTCGGCGCCTTGGTGCCGGGCTGGCGCGCGATCAGCGCCACCTTCTTGTACCCGGCCGCGTTGATCACGCCCATCACCTCCATCACCCGGCCGTAGTTCACGCTGGCGTCGCCGCGCACGAAGATCCGGACGTCGGGGTTGTTGCCGGTGATCGCCCGGAGCTTGGCGACCACCGCGTCGACGGCGGTCTCCGTGTCTTGGATGAACACCCGGCCGTCGGCCTGGACGCTGACCGCCAACGGCTCGTCGTTGCCCTGAAT
>JAPPPF010000070.1 GCA_028817665.1 Magnetovibrio sp.
CTTTGTTTTTTTTTATAGTATTTGGTGTACAGCGATTTCTACACGGTCGAGGAGGCCAAGGCGCTGCGCGGCGACCTGCCCGGCGCGCACTCCAAGAACCTGTTCCTGAAGGACAAGAAGGGCCGTTTTTGGCTGGTCGTCACGCTGGAGGACAAGGCCGTGGACTTGAAGGCCCTCCGCAAGACCATCGGCGCCGCCACCCTGTCGTTCGGCAAGCCCGAGGCGCTGATGGAGAACCTCGGCATCGAACCCGGCTCGGTCACTCCCTTCGGCGCCGTCAATGACACCGAGGACGCCGTGACCGTGGTCCTCGATTCCGATCTCCTGGCGGCCGAGCCCTTGAATTTTCACCCCCTGGTCAATACCGCGACGACCCGCATCTCGGCCGAGGGCCTGTTGGCGTTTCTCCGCGATACCGGCCACGAGCCGGTTGTCGTCGCCCTCTAGGTCCCGGGGTTGCACCGGCCTCGGCAATGCGCCATCTATGATAATATGATGCCCGGCGGGACCGCCGCCCGGCGATAAGGATACGGACAATGCAATTCACGATGAACCCGGACGGCACCATGGTTCCCAAAGGCGACGCCGAGGGCGGACCGGCGGAAGGCGCCGAGAGCGCCGCCCAGCCCGGCGCCGCCGCCGGCGGCGCCCAGCCGGCGCAGATCCTGATGGATGCGGCCGGCGTGCCGGCCGCCGGTTCCGGCGGCGGCGGCGAATTGATCAAGGATTCGGATACGGCGGGGTTCATGGCCGACGTCATCGAGGCCTCGCAACAGGTGCCGGTGATCGTCGATTTCTGGGCGCCCTGGTGCGGGCCTTGCAAGCAGCTGGGTCCGCTGTTGGAAAAATCGGTCCGCGAGGCCGGTGGCCTGGTCCGCATGGTCAAGGTCAACGTCGACGAGAACCAGGAGCTGGCGGCGCAGTTGCGGGTTCAATCGATCCCGGCGGTGTTCGCCTTCAAGGACGGCCGGCCGGTCGACGCCTTCATGGGCGCCTTGCCGGAAAGCCAGATCAAGTCGTTCATCGACCGCCTGCTCGGCGGCGCCAAGCCGCCGCTCGAACAAGCCCTCGACCAGGCCAAGGAACTGCTCGATGGGGGCGACGCCGAGAACGCCCTGGCGCTCTACCGCCAGATCCAAGCCGAGGTCCCGGACAGCGACGCGGCCATCGCCGGCGTCATCCGCGCGACGCTGGCCACCGGCGACGGCGACACGGCGCGGGAACTGATCGCCGCCATGCCCGACGAGCTGAAGGCGAAGCCCGAGATCGCGGCCGCCATTTCCGCCGTCGAGCTTTCCGAGCAGACCAGCGACGCCGCCGAGACCGGTCCGCTCGAGGCGCGCCTGGCGGCGGACCCGGGCGACCACCAGGCCCGGTTCGATCTCGCGCTGGCCCTGTTCGGCGCCGGCCAGAACGAGGCCGCCGTCGACGCCCTGTTGGAGCTCGTGCGCCGCGACCGCGCCTGGGACGACGAGGCCGGCCGCACGCAGTTGCTGAAGGTCTTCGAGGCGCTCGGCCCGACCGATCCGGTGACCGTGGCCGGACGCAAGCAACTGTCGTCAATTCTGTTTTCATGACCCCGGGCGGCGCCCCGAACGTTTCCGGCGAGCTGCCCGACGCGGTGGCGATTTTCCCGCTGACCGGCGCCATCGTGCTGCCCTTCGCGCAATTGCCGCTGAACATCTTCGAGCCCCGCTACCTGGCGATGGTCGAGGACGCCCTCGGCCAGGGCCGGCTGATCGGCATGATCCAGCCGCGCCACGCGGCCGGCGAGACCGTCGGCGACACGGACCCGGTCTACGAGGTCGGCTGCCTCGGCCGGATCACCCAGTTCAGCGAGACGCCGGATGGACGCTTCGGCATCACGCTGACCGGCGTCTGCCGGTTCCATCTCCGCCGCGAGCTCGACATGGTCCGCGGCTACCGGCGCGTGGCGCCCGATTTCTCGCCCTTCCTCTCCGATCTCGAGCCGCCGGCCGGCGGGCTCGCCGACCGGGCCGGACTGGAGCGCGCCCTCAGGGCCTTCCTCGACAGCCTGGAAATTCAGGCCGACTGGGAGGCGCTCGGGCAATCGAGCGACGCCGAGCTGGTGACGTCGATGGTCATGGGCTGTCCGTTCGGCCCGGAAGAGAAGCAGGCATTGCTCGAGGCCGACGACCTGCCGGCCCGCGCCGACCGGCTGCAGAGCATACTCGAGATGTCGGCCCACGAAGGCGCCGGGTCCCCGGTCCGCCATTGACGGAGGCACGCCATGACGAGCGGTGAACGCGAGGTCGATCCGAAACTTCTCGAGATCCTGGTCTGTCCGCTGACCAAGCAGCCGCTGGAATACGACGCGGCCAACCAGGAATTGATCAGCCACAAGGCCGAACTGGCCTTTCCGATCCGCGACGGCATCCCCATCATGCTCGCCGACGAGGCCCGGAAACTGAACGACACGGAGAGTTAGGCCAGAACCATGAGCGACGGCTTCGCCCAGAAACACAAACCCACGGAAATCCGCCTGAAGCGCGAGGAGAAGATCCTCGAGGTCGACTTCGACGACGGCAGTTCCTTCAGCCTCAACGCCGAGCTGTTGCGGGTCGAAAGCCCGTCGGCCGAAGTGCAGGGCCATGGGCCGGGACAGAAGACATTGATCGCCGGGCGGCGCCACGTCGGCATCATGGAGATCACGCCGGTCGGCAACTACGCCATCGCGATCAAGTTCGACGACATGCACGACAGCGGAATCTATTCGTGGGACACTCTCTATGAGTACGGCGTCCACGCGGACGAGATGTGGCGGGACTATCTCGACGCGCTCGAGCGCGAAGGCTTGAGCCGCGACCCCTGAGCGCCGCCGTCAGAGCGGCTGGCCGCGGAGCAGCTTCGGCAAATCGCCGACCAACCCCATGGCGTGGCGCATGAACAGGCGCTTCAGCGGCGGCAGCTTGTTGACCGCCGCCAGTCCGACGTCGCGGGCCAGGCGGACCGGCCCGATGTCGTTGGAGAACAGCCGGTTGAGCCCATCCGTGGCGGCCAGCATCAGGGTATTGTCGAAGCGCCGCCAGCGGGCGTAGCGCTCGAGCACCGAGGCCTCGCCGATATCGAGCCCCAGCCGGTGCGCGTCGACCAGGACCTCGGCCAAGGCGGCGACGTCGCGCAGCCCCATGTTCAACCCCTGGCCGGCGATCGGATGCATGGCGTGCGCGGCGTCGCCGGCCAAGGCCAGCCGCCGATCGGTCATCCGTTCGGCGAACTGCAGGCCGAGGGGGAAGGCGTAGCGGTGCTCGGAGACCTCGATGGCGCCCATGAAGCCGCCGAACCGGCGGCCGAGTTCCGCGGTGAACTCATCATCGTCGAGGGCCATGATCGCCGACGCCAATTCATGGCCTTCCGTCCAGACGATGGACGAGCGGTTGGCGGCGTCCTCCGGCCCTCCCTTGAGCGGCAGGATGGCGAACGGGCCGGCCGGCAGGAAGCGCTCGTGCGCGACGTGGTCGTGGCGCCGTTCGTGGCGGACCGTGCAGACGATCCCGGTCTGTCCGTAGGACCATTTCGTGACGCCGATGCCGGCGGCGGCGCGGGTCTGGGAGAACCGGCCGTCGGCGGCGACGGCGAGGCGCGCCGATAGCGTCGCGCCGCCGGCCAGCCGCGCCGTGACGCCGCCCGTCCCGCGCTCCAGCTCGGCGACCCGGTCGGGCGCGAAGACCCGGAGATTGGCGGCCGCGGACAGGCGTTCGTGCTGGGCCCGGCGCAGGTGATGGTTCTCGACCATGAAGCCCATGGGGCCCTCGCCGGTCTCGCGGTGGTCGTAGTGCAGGAACATCAGCGATGGCCCGTCGGAAATGCGGATGTCGAGGATCGGCCCGACGCTGTCGGCGAGGCCCGCCCAGATGCCGACGCCGTCGAGGAGCCGCTGATTAGAGAGCGAAATGGCGAACGAACGGCCGTCGAACTCGGCGCCGATGGCCTGGGCGGGATCCTGGGTGTCGACCATGGCGACCCGGAGCGGCGTGCCGGCGAGCGCCGCGGCGATGGTGCTGCCGACGAACCCGCCGCCGATGATCAGGACATCGACGTCTTCGGCGGCGGACGGCCTGGGGGTATCGGTTCGATCCATGCCGCCATGCTTCCCGGCGGACGCGACATTGTCCAGAACAATTCATATTGAGATTTGAATATTAAATAGGCAGATAATTTTTTATGTCTATTATTTAATCATTATTGCATTTGCTGTGTCTCGAACATGAGGTGAGCCTACCTCATTAGATCGTTGATTCAAAACAATTATACGTCGAACCCTGATTCTTGGCACGACTCTTGGATATTGCATAGCAGCATGGCGGGCCGGGCCCGCCCAAACCATGGTGATCAGCCGGAACCACCATCCTATGTGACGCCGGTGCGGGTTGCCGCAAACAACGAGAGGATCGAGCGCAATGAAGCTGATCATGGCCGTCATCAAGCCCTTCAAGCTGGAGGAGGTCCGCCAGGCCCTGCTGCCGCTTGGGGTCGAAGGCATGACCGTAAGCGAGGTCAAGGGCTTCGGCCGCCAGAAGGGCCAGGCGGAAATCTACCGGGGCGCGGAGTACGAAGTGAACTTCCTGCCCAAGGTGAAACTGGAAATCGCCGTCAAGAACGACCTCGTCGAGCCCGTCGTGGAAGCCGTCACCGGCGCCGCGCAGACCGGCAAGATCGGCGACGGCAAGGTATTCGTTTATTCCCTCGACCAGGCCGTCCGTATCCGCACCGGCGATACCGATGCCGAAGCGCTGTAGGAGGCCATCATGAGATTCAATAAAATCATCCCGTCCCTCACCCTGATCACAGCCCTGGCGCTCGCCGCGGCGCCTGCCGCCGCAGAGGTTTCCGGTGAGACCGCCTACGTCTTCAACACCTTCGCATTCCTCGTCCATGGCGTCCTGGTGATGTTCATGGCGGCGGGCTTCGCGATGCTGGAATCCGGCCTGGTCCGGACCAAGAACACGGCGACCATCTGCCTCAAGAACATCGCGCTCTATTCGATCGCCGGCATCATGTTCTACCTGGTCGGCTACAACCTGATGTACGTGGACGTGCCGGAGGGCGGCTTCATGGGCGCGCTGACGCTGTTCTACAACCCGTCGGCCGACGAGTTGGCGCTGATCGGCGCCGCCGACAAGGCGACGCCGGAGATGGTCGGCAAGGTCATCAAGGGCGGCTACTCGGTGCCGTCGGACTGGTTCTTCCAGATGGTCTTCGTCGCCACCGCCGCGTCGATCGTGTCCGGCACCGTGGCCGAGCGAATCAAGGTCTGGCCGTTCATGATCTTCGTCGTCGTGCTGTCGTCGGTGATCTACCCGATCCAGGCGTCGTGGGTCTGGGGCGGCGGCTGGCTCGACAAGATGGGCTTCTCCGATTTCGCCGGCTCGACGCTGGTCCACTCGACCGGCGGCTGGGCGGCGCTCACCGGCGCCATCATCCTCGGCGCCCGGCGCGGCAAGTACGGCCCCGACGGGTCGGTCCGCGCGCTCCCCGGCGCCAACATCCCGCTGGCGACGCTCGGCACCTTCATCCTCTGGTTCGGCTGGTTCGGCTTCAACGGCGGTTCGCAACTGGCGCTCGGCAGCGCCCTCGACGCCACCGCCATGTCGATCGTCTACGTCAACACCAACCTGGCCGCGGCCGCCGGCGTCGTCGTCGCCATGCTGCTGGCGCAGCTCACCTATAATAAGGTCGACGTCTCGCTGGCCTTGAACGGCGCCATCGGCGGACTGGTGGCGATCACCGCCGGGCCGGACCTGCAGAACCACCTCATCGCCATCATCGTCGGCGGTGTCGGCGGCGCGTTGGTGGTCATCGCCGTGCCGCTGATCGACAAGATGAAGATCGACGACGTGGTCGGCGCCATCTCGGCACACCTGGTGGCCGGCATCTGGGGCACCCTCTGCGTCGGCATCTTCGGCTCAGGCAGCGTGCTGACCCAGCTGATCGGCATCGTCGCCATCGGCGCCTTCGTCAGCGTCGTCAGCGCCATCGTCTGGTTCATCCTCAAGGCGACCATGGGAATCCGGGTCAGCGAGGAAGACGAGGTCCTGGGTCTCGACAAGGCCGAATGCGGGATGGAGGCCTATCCCGAGTTCGGGACCGGGTCGCAGACCCTCTGATCGGGCGCGCGGTCTCCGCGATCCCCTTCCCCGGCGGCGGCGCCCACCTGCACGCCGCCGCCGTTCGGAAGAAGAGATGATGCCGCCCCCGGCCGCATCTCTTCACCCCAAGGCCGGAGGGTCCACCCGCCCTCCGGCCTTTTTCCCTGAGACCCGGCTGGCGCACCCGCCGTCGGCGGCAGGTGTTAAGCACTTGTTTATTCTTATTTCCTAAAAGTTTTACATGGCTTTTGCGTTACGATTTTTCGACGCCGCCGAAGGCGCGGAACCGGCCAAGCATGGCGTCACCGCGATCCTGCCGGCGAGCGCCCGGCGGTTCTTCCGCGACCGGATCATGGAGATCGGCGCCATCGCGCTGGCCGCCGTGACCGGCGCCGCCCTGTTGGCCCTGTTCAGCTACACGCCGGGCGATTCATCCCTGAACAGCGCCACCGCCGGACCGACCGCCAACTGGCTCGGACCCCTGGGCGCCGTCGCGGCGGACATCTTCATGCAGGTGCTCGGCCTGGCCGCCTACCTGCCGTTCGTCGGCCTGATCGCCTGGGCCTGGCGGCTCTGGCGCAAGACGCCGGTCGGCCATCCCGGCTGGCGGGCCGCGGCCCTGATCCTGTCGGCGGTCGCCGCCGGCATCGCGCTCAGCGCCGCGCCGACGCCGTCCGACTGGCCGTTGGCGACGCGCATGGGCGGCGTCGCCGGCACCCTGGTGTTCGACCGCGCCGTCGGCCTGATCGCCGCCGCCGGATGGCCGGGCGGCGGCCCCTACCTGGCCGGCCTGGCCGGTTTCCTGGCCGCCGTGCTCTGGACCTTCGGCGTCGGCTTGAGCTGGCGCGAATGGCGGGCTTCCGGCCTGGCCATCGGCGCCGGCGCCATGTTCCTCGGGCGCGGCGTCAAGAAGGGCCGCGACGCCTTCGGCGTGGTGCCGGCCTGGGGTCAGCGCTGGACCGGCAGGGGCGAGACCGGCGACGAGGACGGTGCGCTGGACGAAAATGAGGCGGCCGAACCGGTGGCCGACGAGATTCAGGTCCGGGTCGCGGTCGGCGCCGAGGACGACGCGGGCGAGGCGGCACCGCCGAGCCGGACCGGACTGGTGGCGCCGCGCAAGCCGAAGCCGAAGACCGGCCGCAAGGCCAAGGCGGCGCGCCAGGGCAAGTTGAAGCTGGAGCCGGTGGACGAATACACGGCGCCGCCCCTGGAGCTCCTGGAGATGCCGGTCACGCAGCCCGGCCGCGACGCCGTCAACAAGGACACCCTCGAGCAGAACGCCAAGTTCCTGGCCACCGTGCTGCAGGATTTCGGCGTCAAGGGCGAGATCGTCAAGGTCCGCCCGGGTCCGGTGGTGACGCTCTATGAACTGGAGCCGGCGCCGGGCACCAAGACGTCCCGGGTGATCGGGCTCTCGGACGACATCGCGCGGTCCATGAGCGCGGTGTCGGTGCGCGTCGCGGTGGTTCCGGGCCGCAACGTCATCGGCATCGAACTGCCGAACGTCGACCGCGAGATGGTGTTCCTGCGCGAGCTCCTGGCCTCCGCCGACTTCGAGAGGTCGAAGGCCAAACTGCCGCTCGCCATGGGCAAGGACATCGGCGGCACGCCCGTCGCCGTCGACCTGGCCCGGATGCCGCACCTTCTGATCGCCGGCACCACCGGCTCGGGCAAGTCGGTGGCCATGAACACGATGATCCTGTCGCTGCTCTATTCGCTGGGGCCGGACGAATGCAAGCTGATCATGATCGATCCGAAGATGCTCGAGCTCTCGGTCTACGAGGGGATCCCGCACCTCCTGACGCCGGTGGTCACGGACCCGTCGAAGGCCGTCGTCGCGCTCAAGTGGGCGGTCCGGGAGATGGAGGACCGCTACCGCAACATGTCGCAGTTGGGGGTGCGCAACATCTCCGGATACAACACCCGGATCGCCGAGGCCAAGAAGAAGGGCGAGGTGCTGAGCCGCCGCGTCCAGACCGGGTTCGACGAGAACGGCAAACCGGTGATCGAGGACCAGCCCTTGCCCATGGACCCGCTGCCTTGCATCGTCGTTGTCGTCGACGAAATGGCCGATCTCATGCTGGTCGCCGGCAAGGACGTGGAAGCCGCCATCCAGCGCCTGGCGCAGATGGCCCGGGCCGCCGGCATCCACCTGATCATGGCGACCCAGCGGCCCTCCGTCGACGTCATCACCGGCACGGTGAAGGCCAACTTCCCGACCCGCGTCAGCTTCCAGGTGACATCGAAGATCGACAGCCGCACCATCCTCGGCGAGCAGGGCGCCGAACAACTGCTCGGCCAGGGCGACATGCTCTACATGGCCGGCGGCGGACGGATCACCCGGGTGCACGGACCCTTCGTCTCCGACGACGAGGTCGAGCAGGTGGTCAGCTACCTGAAGACCCAGGGCGCGCCCGCCTACATCGAGGAGATCACCGTCGAGGACGAGGCCGACGCGGCCGACGCCGCGAGCGGCGGCGGCGGCAACGGCGACGCGCTCTACGACGAGGCCGTGGCGCTGGTCGCTCGCGAGAACAAGGCCTCCACCAGCTTCATCCAGCGCCACCTGCAGATCGGCTACAACCGGGCCGCCCGGATCATCGAGCAGATGGAGAAGGAGGGCGTCGTCAGCCCGGCCAACCGGGTCGGCCGCCGCGAGGTCCTGGTCGGCGCGCACTAGGGCCGAACCCCGAAGGAACCATGGGTTTACGTCGCCCCGGCCGTTCGCTACAACCCATCATGATGTTCAACTCGTCATCCCTGTCGCGCCTCACCGCCGCCATCGCGCTGATACTGGCGCTCGCCGTTCCGGCCGCGCCGGCCGACGCGACCATCGCGCGGACGCTGAAGCTGACCAAGCAGGACATCGCCGACCTGGTCCGCATCGAACACCACCTCAACACCATCAAGACCGTGCGGGCCCGCTTCCTGCAGATTTCAAACAACGGCGAATACGGCGAGGGCGAGGTCCACATCTGGCGGCCCGGCCGGATGCGCCTCGAGTACGACCCGCCGAACCCGACGATGATCATCGCCGACGGCTCCAACCTCATCTACATCGACCGCGAGCTCGACCAGGCGACGGCGGTGCTGCTGGCGCTGACGCCGGCGGAACTGATCCTCCGCGACAGCGTCTCGTTCACCTCGGACGAGCTCCTGGTCACCGGCTTCGACCGCTCGCCCGGCGTCATCCGACTCTCCGTGGTCAAGGCCGACGACCCAACTGAAGGCCGCATCATGCTGATCTTCAGCGACAAGCCGCTGGAGCTCAGGAAATGGATCATCACCGACGCCCAGGGGGTCAAGACCACGGTCTCGCTGCTCGGGCCGGAGTTCGGGGTCAAGCTCGACCGCAAGCTGTTCGATTTCGAGATGCCCACGGACGGCCCCATCAACTGACGGCGCCGGGCCGATCACGAAATCGCGCGCGAATTTGTTCCCCGGGGACTGGAATTATGGACGCGATCGAACCATATGAGGGGGTGAGGGACCGCTGGCCTGCGCAGCTCGACGGTTCCTCCGGATGGTCCCCCCACCATCCTCGGACCCCTGTAAAGGGTCCTGGCGCCCGGCTCCCCCTTGCCGGGCGCCTTTATTTCGGGTTGTCCCGATGACCGCGGCGCGGCTTTCCATAGCCACCTGGAACGTCAATTCCGTCCGCCGCCGCATGGATGGCCTCAGGTGGCTGGCCGAGGAGGTGGCGCCCGACATCCTCTGCCTGCAGGAAACCAAGGTGGCGGACGGCCTGTTTCCGGCCGCTGAGATCGCCGCCCTCGGATATCCGCACCAGGCGATCTCCGGGATGAAGGCCTACAACGGCGTTGCCGTTTTGTCGAAACGGCCGCTCCACCATGTCGAGGCCAGGTCCTGGTGCGGCCGCGATGACGCCCGCCACATCCACGCCACCATCGACGCCGGCGACGCCGGCGAGGTCGAGCTGCACAGCCTCTACGTGCCGGCCGGCGGCGACGTCGCCGATCCTCTGAAGAACCCGAAGTTCGCGCACAAGCTCGATTTCCTGACCGAGTTGACGCATTGGTGGGCGGCCCGCGGCGAGGGCGCGGGGCGGCGGGTGATGGTTGGCGACTTCAACATCGCGCCGTTGGCCAGCGACGTCTGGTCGCACGAGCGCCTCAGGAACGTCGTCACCCACACGGAAATCGAGATCCGCCATCTGCTGGCGCTCCAGGCCTCGGCCCGCTGGGTCGACGCGATCCGCCTGGTCCATCCGGAAACCGAGCCGGTCTTCACCTGGTGGAGCTACCGGGCCGCCGATTGGCAAGACGCCAACAAGGGTCGCCGCCTCGATCACATATGGGTGTCCCCCGACCTTGTCGGGCGCGTCGACGACGTGCGCGTCTTCCGCGAGGCGCGGGACTGGGCCCCGCCGTCGGACCACGTGCCGGTGATCATGACCTTGAAGGTCTAGGGCGGGCTCAGGGAATCAGCCGGTAGCCGCCGGGCTCGGTGACCAGGATCTGGGCGTTCGAGGGATCCGGCTCGATCTTCTGGCGCAGCCGGTAGACGTGGGTCTCGAGCGTGTGCGTGGTGACGTTGGCGTTGTAGCCCCAGACCTCGTCCAGGAGCACGTCGCGGCCGACGATCCGGTCGCCGGCCCGGTAGAGGTACTTGAGGATCGCCGTCTCCTTATCGGTGAGCCGCACCTTCTTGTTGTCGTCGGCGTTGACCAGCAGCTTGTTGGCCGGCTGGAAGGTGTAGGGGCCGATGGTGAAGACCGCGTCGTCGGAGCGCTCGTGCTGACGGATATGGGCGCGCAGGCGCGCCAGCAGGACGCCGAGGCGGAACGGCTTGGTGATGTAGTCGTTGGCACCGGCGTCGAGGCCGAGAATGGTGTCGGCGTCCGTGTCGGCGCCGGTCAGCATGATGATCGGCGAGCGCACGCCGTTGCGGCGCATCAGCCGGCAGACCTCGCGGCCGTCCATGTCCGGCAGACCGACATCGAGGATGATGACGTCGTAATACTCTTTCTTCACCAGCTCCAGGGCGGCGGCGCCGCTCTCGGCGCCGATGGTCGCGAACTCCTCGTGCAACTGGAGCTGCTCGGAAAGCATCTCGACCAGCGTGCTGTCGTCGTCGACGATGAGTATCTGTTTGCCAACAGTCATGTTTTGCTCGCTATTACGCCCTCAGGCTTTAACATATAGAGCTAAATATATGGACGGCTATCCTTATCACAATCCTATAATAAAGATAATCGCCATAAACGGTTATAGGTTCGGTCCCGGCCCATGCAGGTGATCTGTGAGTGAAAACGGCGGCAAGCCGCATCTCAGCCTCGTCGAGGTGCCGGCGTCGCGTGAGCCGGTGTCGCTGCTCGCCGTCGACCGGGCGATTTCCGAGCTGCGCCGCGGCCGCTTCGTCGCCATCCGCGGCAACAACGGCACCGCGGCCCTGGCCCAGGCCGCCGAGGGCCTGACCCAGGACAGCCTCGACCAATTGGCCGGGCTCGCCGCCGCCCGGCCGGCGCTCAGCATCACCCAGCGCCGCGCCGAGGTGCTCGGCCTCGCGGTGCCGGACGACGGCAAGATCGTCACCATCGCCACCGATCCGCCGTTGACGGCGCCGTCGATGATCGCCTTCGCCGAGCACCTGGGCGACGCCGATTTCGACCGGCC
>JAPPPF010000234.1 GCA_028817665.1 Magnetovibrio sp.
CGTCCTCGTCGGCCCCGGACCCCGCATGGCTTTGGCGACCACGCCGTTGGCACTTCACGACGGCGAGTTGTCGATTGAGAGCGAAGTTGGCCGCGGCACCACCGTCACCATTCGGTTCCCGAAGGCGCGGACGGCTTGACCGCTGCCCAGGCGCCGCCCCATGGCCGATTTCGCGCTGATCGGCTGCGTCACGATTTCTGACGTTACCGCGGGCCCCTTGATCCAAATCAAGGCCGATTCCGCCCGTCTCGGGCACTTTCGCGCCGCCTGGCCGAAAAGCGGAATCGTTGAGATTGCCGCCGATGGCGCTAAACTCAAGGAAAGCGGCGGACAAGCCGGGCAGCGGGGACCTCGCAACGCTGATCCCGGCCGGCCTGAAAAGCCGCGGGAGACACTGGAACGGCGGATGCCGCCGACAGGGGAGATATCATGAGCAACGCATACGATGACGCGCACGCGCGGTCGATGGAAGACCCCGAGGGTTTCTGGGCCGAGGCGGCCCGGGAAATCGATTGGATCAAGCCCTGGGACAAGGTGCTCGACGCATCCGGCGCGCCGTTCTACCGCTGGTTCGCCGGCGCCGAGTGCAACACCTGCTACAACGCGCTGGACCGGCACGCCGACGGCGGCCGCGGCGACCAGACGGCGCTGATCTACGACAGCCCGGTGACCGGCGACACGGTCCGCACCTATACCTATTCGGAACTCCGCGACGAGGTCGCCAAGTTCGCCGGCGTGCTGCGCGCGCAGGGCGTCGGCAAGGGCGACCGGGTCATCGTCTGCATGCCGATGGTGCCGGAAGCGGCCATCGCCATGCTCGCCTGCGCGCGCCTCGGCGCCATCCATTCGGTGGTGTTCGGCGGCTTCGCGGCGAACGAACTGGCGGTCCGCATCAACGACGCCAAGCCGAAGGCCATCGTCAGCGCGACCTGCGGCATCGAGGTCAACCGCGTGATCGAGTACCTGCCGTTGCTGAACGGCGCCATCGATCTCGCCGCGCACAAGCCCGACGCCTGCGTCATCCTGGCGCGCCCCGAGGCGGAAGGCGCGCTGGTCGAGGGCCGCGACGTCGACTGGGCGACGGCGATGGCGTCGGCGGAGCCGGCCGAGTGCGTGACGGTGGCCGCGACCGACCCGCTCTACATCCTCTATACGTCGGGCACCACCGGCGAGCCGAAGGGCGTGATCCGCGACAACGGCGGCCACATGGTGGCGTTGAAATGGTCGATGAAGCACATCTACGATGTCGATCCCGGCGACGTCTATTGGGCCGCGTCTGACGTCGGCTGGGTGGTCGGCCACAGCTACATCGTCTACGCGCCTTTGCTGCACGGCGCGACGACCATCCTCTACGAAGGCAAGCCCGTCGGCACGCCCGACGCCGGCGCCTTCTGGCGGGTGATCTCCGAGCACCGTGTGAAGTGCCTGTTCACGGCGCCGACCGCGTTCCGCGCCATCAAGCGCGAGGACCCGGAAGGCAGCCTGCTCGCCGACTACGACATGAGCTCCATGAAGAGCCTGTTCCTGGCCGGCGAGCGTCTCGATCCCGATACCCTGCATTGGGCCGAGGAGAAGCTCCAGGTGCCGGTCATCGACCACTGGTGGCAGACCGAGACCGGCTGGGCGATCGCGTCCAATTGCCTGGGGCTCCATGCCTTCGACATCAAGCCCGGCTCGCCGACCAAGGCGGTGCCCGGCTGGAACGTGCAGGTCCTCGACGACAGCGGCCACGAGGTGCGGGCCGGCGAGATCGGCGCCATCGTCGTGAAGCTGCCGCTGCCGCCCTCGGCGCTGCCGTCGCTGTGGCAGAAGGACGATCTGTTCCGGGCCAAGTACCTGGACGAGTTCCCCGGCTACTACTCGACCGCCGACGCCGGCATGATCGACGAGGACGGCTACCTCTACATCATGGCCAGGACCGACGACATCATCAACGTCGCCGGCCACCGGCTGTCGACGGGCGGCATGGAGGAGGTGCTGGCCGAGCACCCGGATGTGGCCGAATGCGCGGTCATCGGCGTCGAGGACCAGTTGAAGGGCCAGTTGCCGGTCGGTTTCCTGGTGCTCAACGCGGGCACCGCCAAGGACGGCGAGACCATCGTCGCGGACGTGGTCAAGATGGTCCGCGAACGCATCGGGCCGGTGGCCGCGTTCAAGCTGGCGGTGGTCGTCGAGCGGCTGCCGAAGACGCGGTCCGGCAAGATCCTGCGCGGCACCATGCAGGCGATCGCCGACAACGCGGAGTGGAAGATGCCGGCGACCATCGACGACCCGGTGATCCTCGACGAGATCGACGAAGCCTTGCAGACCATCGGTTACTCGGACGCCAGGCCG
>JAPPPF010000268.1 GCA_028817665.1 Magnetovibrio sp.
GTGTCTCCGCCGGGGCGGTGATGAGCTCGACCTGGTCGCCGTTCCGCAGCTGGGTGCGGAGCGGCATCATGCGGCCGTTGATCTTGGCGCCGACGCAGCGGTCGCCGACCTCCGAATGCACGGCGTAGGCGAAGTCGACGGGCGTCGCGCCGTGCGGCAGGTTGATCAGGTCGCCCCGGGGCGTGAAGCAGAAGACCTGGTCCTGGAACATCTCCAGCTTGGTGTGCTCGAGGAATTCCTCCGGGCCGGCGGCGTGCTCGAGGATCTCCAGGAGTTCCCTGAGCCAGCGGTACTGCGGGCCCTCGGACGCCGGGCCGCCCATCTTGTAGTTCCAGTGCGCGGCAACGCCGTGCTCGGCGACCTCGTGCATCTCGCGGGTCCGGATCTGCAGTTCGATGCGGTGCCGTTCCGGGCCGAAGACGGAGGTGTGCAGCGAGCGGTAGCCGTTCGGCTTCGGCGTCGACAGGTAGTCCTTGAACCGCGAAGGCACCACCGGATAGGCGCTGTGCGCGGCGCCGAGCGCGGTGTAGCAGGCCTCCACCGTGTCGACGACGACGCGGAAGGCCATGATGTCGGAAAGCTGCTCGAAGCCGACGTCCTTCTTCTGCATCTTCTTCCAGATCGAATAGGGCGTCTTTTCGCGGCCGCTGATCTCGGCGTCGACGCCGTTGGCCTCCATCAATTCGCTCAACTCGTCGATCACCCGGCCGATCAGGTCCTCGCCGCGCGAACGCAGGAAATCGAGGCGCTTCAGGATCGATTGGCGGGCGTCCGGGTTGAGCTCGGCGAAGGCCAGGTCCTCGAGTTCCTGCTTCATCTCTTGCATGCCGATGCGCTCGGCCAAGGGCGCGTAGATGTCCATGGTCTCCATGGCGATGCGCCGGCGCTTCTCCGGTTTCTTGATGAAATGGAGCGTGCGCATGTTGTGCAGCCGGTCGGCGAGCTTGACCAGAAGCACGCGGATGTCCTCCGACATGGCGAGCACGAACTTGCGGAAGTTCTCGGCCTGCTTGGCCTGATCGGACTGGAACTCGATGCGGGTCAGCTTTGTGACGCCGTCAACGAGGCGCGAGACCTGAGGCCCGAACTGAGTTTCGATGTCCTCCAGCGCCGTATCGGTATCCTCGATGGTGTCGTGCAGGAGCGCGGTGACGATGGTGTCGGCGTCGAGCTTGTAGCGGGTCAGGATGCCGGCGACCTCGAGCGGGTGCGAGAAATAGGGATCGCCCGACGCCCGCGTCTGCGAACCGTGCGCCTTCATGGCGAACACGTAGGCGCGGTTGAGGACGTCCTCGCTGGCCGTCGGGTCGTAACCGCGGACCTTCTCGACGAGTTCAAACTGGCGAATCACAACGAGCCTCCGTTCCGGGCGGCTCGCCTATGAGGCTTAAAAAGCCCAAAGATGTCAATGAATAAGGCGCCCCGGAACGATGGCTTACCGGCTCCAGGGGAGGAGGCCACCTTCAGTCCTTGGCCTCGTCGTCGTCGATCACCACCATGATGTCGCCGGCGTCGTCGGCTTCGGCGGCGCCGTCGTCGCCATCGAGGGAGCTCTCGAACATGGCCACCGGCGCGTCGCCGCCGAGTTCCGTGCTCATGTCCTGCTGGATCGCCAGCATGTCGACTTCTTCGTCCTCGGGCTCGTCCATCTCGACGAAGGTCTGGAGGCTCTTGATCAGTTCCTCCTCGAGGTCGCCGAGCTCGACCGTTTCCTCGGCGATCTCGCGCAGCGCGACGACCGGGTTCTTGTCGTTGTCGCGGTCGACGGTCAACTGGGCGCCGGCGGAAATGCCGCGGGCCCGCTGCGAGGCGATCATCACCAGGTCAAAACGGTTGGGGATTTTTACGACGCAATCCTCGACAGTCACGCGCGCCATGTGGACCTCCGGCTTGGAACGGTTAAATTTCTGGATTCGGGAGCGTTATATATGGTCCAAGGCGCCGCAAGGCAAGACAATTGCGCGCCCGGGCACCGATTTAAGCGTCCTTTCCGCCCGGCCATTCGGTGCCGAACAGACCCGCCGCGTCGGCCATCGCCTCGGTTTGCTGTCCGGCCGGCATTTCGGCCAGCAGCCGGGCGATGTCGCGGCCGTTCGCCGGGTGGCGCCAATCGGGGGCGATATCGGCAAGCGGCATGAGGACGAACGCCCGTTCCGCCATCCTGGGATGCGGGATTCGGAGCCGGTCGTCGTCGCCGGCGTCGATGACCTGATCGCCGTAGGCCAGGATATCGAGATCGACCGTGCGCGCCGCGTTGCGGGCGCCGCGCTCGCGGCCCAATCCCTGCTCGATCGCCAACAGCGCCGCCATCAACGCTTCCGGCGCGAGCTCGGTGGTCACGGCGACGACCCCGTTGACGTACCAGGGCTGGTCGGAAACCGGCACCGGGGCGCTCGCGTACCACGGCGCGCGCGCCGTCACGTTGACGCCGTGGCCGGCCAGGCGCTCGAGCGCCGCGCCGCAGGTTGCGCGCGGCGGGCCGAAGGCCGGATTGGGCAGGTTCGCGCCGATTCCGATGAATATCACGGCAATGGTTTTCCCAACGATCTCTTGTCCTCGTCACCGAGAACGCATATCTGTTAAGGGACGCCCTTCAGACCGACTTGCGTATTTTGCAAGCGCCGGGCGTCGGCGAGGCCGGGAAAATACCGGATTTCCGCGCCTCCGACCGATTTTTATCCGGTTGCGAACGATTTAACAAAGGATGATTGTCATGACTTTTTATCCCCAGGAACGCATCGCCCTATTCATCGACGGATCGAACCTCTACGCTGCGGCCCGCGCCCTCGGTTTCGACATCGATTACAAGCGCCTGCTCGAGGTTTTCGCGGAAAAGGGTCACCTGGTGCGCGCCTTCTACTACACGGCGCTGATCGAGGACCAGGAGTACTCGCCGATCCGGCCGCTGGTCGATTGGCTCGATTACAACGGCTACACCATGGTGACCAAGCCGACCAAGGAATTCACCGACGCCGCCGGGCGCCGCAAGATCAAGGGCAACATGGACATCGAACTGGCCATCGACGTGATGGAGATGGCCGAACACCTCGATCATGCCATCGTGTTCTCGGGCGACGGCGACTTCCGCCGCCTCGTCGACGCCGTGCAGCGGCGCGGGCTCCGGGTCACCGTGGTCTCGACGGTCCGCTCGCAGCCGCCGATGGTCGCCGACGAACTGCGCCGCCAGGCCGACAACTTCATCGAGCTCGACGATCTGCGCGCCCAAATCGCCCGCGATCCCAACACCCGTCACGATCACGGCTCGCCCGGCGACGACGAATACGGCGACGCCGACGAAGTGGAAACCGCCTGAGCCGCCGGGAACGCCCAGCGTGCCCGCCGAGAACGCCACCGAGACGCCCGGCCGCGACTGCGGCCTGTGTCCGCGCCTGGCGGCATTCCGCGCCGCCCAGCGCGCCGCCCACCCCGACTGGCACAACGCGCCGGTGTCGTCCTTCGGCGGCCTCGATGCGGGGTTGCTGATCGTCGGCCTGGCGCCCGGCTTGAAGGGCGCGAACCTGACCGGACGGCCGTTCACCGGCGATTGGGCCGGCGATCTGCTTTACGCGACGTTGGCCGAGTTCGGCCTGACGGCGGGCACCTACGGGGCCCGCGCGGACGACGGGTTCACGCTGCGCGACTGCCGGGTCACCAACGCGGTGCGCTGCGTGCCGCCGGAAAACAAGCCGGTGGCGGCGGAGGTCGCGGCTTGCCGGCCTTTCCTGATCGACGAAATCGCCGCGATGCCGCGGCTCAAGGTCATCCTGGCGCTCGGCGGGCTGGCCCATGGCGCCGTGCTGGCGGCCTTCGGCGAACGCAAATCGGCCTGGAAGTTCGGCCACGGCGCCGAACACCGGATGCCCGGCCGCCCGGTGCTGTTGAACAGCTACCATTGCTCGCGCTACAACACCAACACCGGCCGGCTGACGGCGGACATGTTCCGCGACGTCTTCGCGACGATCGGCCCGATTCTTGAGGAAAACGCCGGAATCTGACGCCCACCCCTTCCCTCACCTCGGCCGTTCCTGTAACGTGAGAGCCAAGGGAGGACCACATGCCGGCCAAAATCGTCAGTCTCAATCAATACCGGAAAGCCAAGAAAAAAGCCGAAAAGGAACGCCAAGCCGCGTCGAACCGGGAACGGTTCGGCCGCACCAAGGACGAAAAGCGCCGCGATGCCGACGCCGCGTCGCGGACCGACCGGGACCTCGATGGGAAACGGCTGGGAGACGATTCAGTCGATGATGGGAAAAGTTGATTTTATTTGAATATCAATTGACTATAGAATTTTCCTGACAATCCGCTCAGATCACATTCACGCCTCGCCCTCGGCGTCGTCCTCGGGTTCGAGCAGCCGGTGCAGGTGCACGATGGTGTACTTCATCGAGGCGTTGTCGACATGGGTGTGGCTGGCGCCCCGCCAGGCGTCCAGGGCGGCCGCGTAGTTGGGGAAGATCCCGACGATGTCGAGGTTGTCGGTGTCGGTGAAATCCATGCCCTGCGGGTCATCGACCTCGCCGCCGAACACGAGATGCAGCAACGGTTTGCTCATGGGGGTCTCCAGTGGGAAATTGCCGAGGCTTGACTGTTGCCGGCGATGATAAAGACTTGTGCACGTCCGAGTCATACAAAATCACCGGGCTATTGCTAAATTGCCATGTGAGTTCCACCATCCGCGCCGAGACGGCGCGCCCAAGGAAGGTATAACCATGATCGACGTTTACACCTGGCCGACGCCGAACGGCCACAAGGTCCACATCATGCTGGAGGAATGCGGCCTCGAGCATGTCATCCACGGCGTCAACATCCGCAAGGGCGAGCAATTCGAGCCGGAATTCCTGGCCGTCAGCCCGAACAACCGGATTCCGGCCATCGTCGACCACGACGGCCCCGACGGCACCCCCTATTCGCTGTTCGAATCGGGCGCCATCCTGATCTATCTCGCCGACAAGACCGGCCAATTCCTGGCCGCCGACGGCGTCGAGCGCTACGACGCCCTGCAATGGCTGATGTTCCAGATGGGCAACGTCGGCCCGATGTTCGGCCAGGCCCATCATTTCCGCGGCTACGCGGCGGAAAAGCTGGACTATCCCATCGAGCGCTACACCAATGAATCGGCGCGCCTCTACCGGATCATGGACAAGCGCCTGGGCGAGAGCCCGTATCTCGGCGGCGACGCCTACACCATCGCCGACATCGCCACCTTCCCGTGGGCCCGCAATCCGCAGCGCCGCGGCCAGGACATCGACGAGCTGCCCAACCTGAAGCGCTGGATCGAGGAGATCGAAGCGCGCCCCGCGGTCGAGAAGGCGCTCAAGGTGCTTGCCGAGCATCAGAGCAAGCCCGGCGAGAAAATCGACGACGCGACCCGCGAGATCATGTTCGGGGCGAAGCAGTTCGCGGCGCGCTGAGCCGGCGCGTCCCGGATTGCCGGCCTAGCGGACCGGCGTGTCGCCGGAAATGATGGTCCGCCAGAGGGTTCTGTGCTTGGCCGGGTCCAGGTGCTTGGTGGTCGCCGAATGCATGGTCGCGGCGTTGTCCCAGACGACGACGTCGCCGGGCTTCCAGCGGTACGTCATGCGGAACCGCTCGGCCAGGCAGTGATCGAAGATCTCCGCCATCAATGCGTCGCTTTCGGCGCTTTCGAGGCCTTCGATATGGGTCGTGTAGGCGGGGTTGATGTAGATCGCCTTGCGGCCGGTCTCGGCGTGGGTGCGGACCACCGGGTGGACGCCCGGCGGCGGCGCGGCGACCTTGCCCTCGACCAGGATGTCGCGCTTCGAGTGCAGGTAGTCGTGGACCGCCGTCAGCCCGTCGAGGCGCGCCTTCATGGCCGCCGGCAGCGCCTCGTAGGCGGCCGTCAGGTTGCAGAACAGCGTGTCGCCGCCGTCTTCCGGCACTTCCACCGCGTACAGAAGCGTCGCCTTCGCCGGGTTCGCCTGGTAGGAGACGTCGGAATGCCAGAAGGTACCGGCGTCGGCCAATCCCTTCGGCTTGCCGCCCGCTTCCGTGCGGTTCGACAGCACGATGATCAGCGGCGTCTCGGGGTGATGGAATTCCTGGAACGTGTGCGGCTCCAGGTCCCGCCCGAAGACCCGGCTCAGCTCCAGCACCCGCGCCGTCGACAGCCCGGCTTGGCTGCGGATGACCACCAGGTGATGCTCGAGGAACGCCCGGTAGATGAGATCGCGGCTGGCGTCGTCGAGCGGCGCCGCGAGGTCGATGCCGCGGATCTCGGCGCCCAGTTCGGGCGTCAGCGTGTGGATGCTCGCGCTCATTCGTAGCGCTCCTCCTTCCAAGGATCGCCGTCGTTGTGATAGCCGCGGGCCTCCCAATAGCCCGGCGTGTCTTTGTCGAGGAAGACGATGTGGCGGACCCACTTGGCGCTCTTCCAGAAATACAGATCCGGTATCACCAGCCGCACCGGGCCGCCGTGTTCGCGCGGGATCGGCTGGTCCTCCCAGGAATGCGCCAGCATGACGTTGTCCGCCTGGAGCCGCTCTAGCGGCACGTTGGTGGTGTAGCCGTCGTAGCCGTGGATGACGCAGAACTTCGCGTCTTCGCGCGGCCGGACGGCGTCGAGGAGGCGCCGGAAGGCGACGCCGCGCCATTTGTTGTCGTAGCGCGACCAGTCGGTGACGCAGTGGATGTCGGAGACGCTGTCGGTCTGCTCCATCGCCAGGAAGTCGTCCCAATCCCATTTCAGCGGCGCCGCGACGGCGCCGGCCGCCGTCAGCTGCCAGTCGCGGGTCTCGATCAGCGGCTGGTGGCCGAGGTCGAGGACCGGCCAGTCCTCGGTCCGGTGCTGGCCCGGCGGCAGGCGTTTGCCGTGATCGGCGTCGGGGCGGGATTTGCCCGGTTTCGACCTGTCGCGCGCCCACTGTTCCTTGGCGGCGACCAGCTTCTCGCGGTCGGGCGTCGGCCGGGGGTCGCGGAACCCGCCGAGGACGGAGCCCGGCTGGCCCTCGAACAGGGCCTGGAAATCGTCGTCGTCCTTGTCGTCCGTGCCCATGCGCCTAGCCCCGGTCGCGCAGCAGGCGCTGCTTCTGGCGACCCCAGTCGCGGTCCTTCTGGGTCTGGCGCTTGTCGTAGTGCTTCTTGCCCTCGGCGATGCCGATCTCGGCCTTGGCGATGCCGCGCTCGTTGAAGTAGATGCTCAAGGGCACCACGGTCATGCCCTTGCGCTGGGTGGCGTCCCAGAGCTTGGCGATCTCGCGCTTGTGCAGCAGCAGCTTGCGGTCGCCGCGCGGCGCGTGGCTGACCACGTGAGCGCCCTCGTATTCGGGGATGTAGGCGTTGCGCAGGAAGATCTCGCCGTCCTTCACGTCGGCGTAGGCCTCGCCGATCGAGGCGCGGCCGGCGCGCAGCGACTTGACCTCGGACCCGGTCAGCACCAATCCGGCCTCCAGCTTCTCGACGATGTGGTAGTCGTGGCGCGCCTTCCGGTTCTGCGCGGCCATGCGGCCGGCCGGCTGTTTCTTGGATTTCCGGGCCATGCCGGCCGGCCCCGCGGCTTCGGCTAGTTCAGCAGCCCGGCCCCGACCATCGCCGCGCGGACCCGTTCCTTGGCTCCGTCGGTGATTTCGGTCAGCGGCAGGCGCACTTCCGGGGCGCACTTGCCGAGCAGGCTGGCGCCGAATTTCGCCGGCCCCGGGCTGGCTTCGCAGAACATGGCGTCGTGCAGCGGCGTCAGGCGCTCCTGGAGTTCCATGCAGGTATCCAGGTCGCGTTCCCGCCAGGCCCGTTGCATGTCGGCGCAGAGCCTCGGCGCGACGTTGGCGGTGACCGAGATGCAGCCATGGCCGCCGGCCGCCAGGAACGGCACGGCGGTGCCGTCCTCGCCCGACAGGAAACAGAAATCCTCGCCGCCGCCGTTCATGGCGGCGCGGGTCAATTGCGGGCGCGACAGATCGGCGGTCGCGTCCTTGACGCCGATGATGTTCGGCAGCTTCGCCAACTCGGCCATGGTTTGCGGCGTCATGTCGACGATCGAGCGGCCGGGGATGTTGTAGATGATCACCGGCAGCCCGGCCTCGTCGTGGACCGCCTTGAAATGCGCGTACATGCCGGCCTGGGTCGGCTTGTTGTAATAGGGCGTGACCACCAGCACCGCGTCGGCGCCGGCGTCCTTGGCGTGTTTGGCGAGATCGACGGCTTCCTGGGTCGAGTTCGATCCGGCGCCGGCGATCACCGGCACCCGGGCTTTCGCCTGATCGATGCAGATTTCCGTGACTTTCATGTGTTCCGCGTGGCTCAGCGTCGGCGATTCGCCGGTCGTGCCGCACGGGACGAGACCGTCCGTCCCCTCGTCGATCTGCCAATCGATGAAGGCGCGGAAGGCTTCCTCGTCGACCTCGCCGTCCTTGAACGGCGTGATCAGGGCTGGAAATGACCCCTTGAACATCGTCTCTCTCCTGGAATTATGCCCAGATACCGTCTGCCCAGGCTCATGGCCCGGACATTACCCCCGTTGCCGGAGGGGGGCAAGGAATTGCCGCCGCGGGTTCTGCGTCAATGCAGCCGAAGGCCACTGCCGATCCAGCGGAATTCCGCCGGCTTGATCAGCTCGGCGCAGGCCACCCGGACCGAATGGAGCTCGCCGTCGAGGTTGGTCTCCCAGAATTTCAGGAATTTCATCAGCACCGGGAAATCCGGCGCCTTGTCCAGTTCCTGCCAGATGTAGCTTTGCAGGAAATCGGGGAAATCGGGTCGCCGGTAGGTGATGTCGGCGGTCGTCAGGCGGTAACCTCGGAGCTGGCGGGCAAGCGTCATGATTCGATCCTTCGGCTCAGTTGGTTCGGCGCGGTTCCGGTATCCTCCCTTATAAGGTTTCCAAATTGTCGCCCAATGCCTTCGCCGGCGTCAATAATAATATAATGATTACAAGGTGTTGTCAGCCAGCCGAAAAGAGTGCTGCCAATCCGATCACGATCCGGGCAGCGCCGCTTGTCGGGGCGGCGGGACGCGCGCTACCCTGAAACCATCGGATTCTTGGCCCTGGGGGTTCCATTGGCGCGGCTTCTCTTCGTCCTCGCATTGATCGCGGCCCTGGCCGGCCCGGCGGGCGCGGCGGGCGCGGCGGATGACGCGGCGCGCCTGTCCGACGCCGACGCGCTTTGGACCCGCAACGCCTTCAAGGCGGCCGGGCTCGGTCGCTGGAAGACGGTCGGCTCCTTCGCCCGGCGCATTCAGGACCCGCTGGCCCGCAAGCTGGTGGTCTGGCGCCGCCTCACCGGCAACAGCCTGGGCGCCGATTTCGGCGAGATCAACCAGTTCCTGAACGACAACCCCGCCGGGCCGCGCCGCGAGCGCCTGCGCCGCCGCGCCGAGGAGGCGATGCCGCCGGGAATGGCGCCGGACGCCATCGTCCGGTGGTTCGGCGACCGCGAGCCGGTCAGCGGCTCCGGCCGCATCCGCCTCGGCGCCGCCCATCTGGCGCTCGGCCAGACGGCCTTGGGCGAGGCGATGATCCGCGCCGCCTGGATCGACGGCAATTTCCCGAAACGCCAGGCCCGCGCCTTCTACAAGCGCTACAAGCGGCTGCTGAGCCAGGCCGACCACATCAAGCGCATGGACCGGCTCCTGTGGACGGGCCGCTACGGCGCCGCGCGCCGGATGATGTTCCTGGTGCCGAAACCCTGGCAGGGCCTGGCCATGGCCCGGATGTCGCTCCGGCGGCGCACCGGCAACGTCGATTTCCTGATTTCCAAGGTGCCGAAGGAACTGCTCGACCACCCGGGGCTGGTCTACGAGCGGCTGCGCTGGCGCCGGCGCAAGAACAAGGACAGTGCCATCGAGCTGGCCAAGTCGCTGGGCGCCGGCCTGCCCTACGCCGAGAAATGGTGGGAGGAACGCGCCGTGCTCGCGCGCCGGGCCTTGCGCAAGGGCCACGTCACCGACGCCTACCGCATCGCCGAGCGCCACGGCATCAAGCCGGGCGGCGCCGCCTACGCCGAGGCCGAGTGGCTGTCGGGCTGGATCGCGCTCCGCTTCCTGAACGAGGCGGAAACCGCCGAGACTCATTTCGAGCACATGTTCGAGGCCGTCAACTACCCGGTCAGCATCGCCCGGGGCGCCTACTGGCGGGGCCGCGCCGCCGAGGCCCGCGGCAAGGCCGACGACGCCGTCACCTGGTACCGCAAGGCGGCCGACCATCCCCTCACCTACTACGGCCAACTGGCCTTCGCCCGGCTGCGCCCGGGCCGCAGCCTGAAACTGCCGGGCGTCGTCAAGCTGCCCGACGGGCCGCTCGAGGCCTTCGATGCGCACGAGCTGGTGAAGGTGATCGGCATCCTCGCCGACATCGGCGCCCACGACCACGTCCGCCATTTCGTCAACCGGCTGATGGAGCTCTCCAGCGAGCCGCTGTGGTGGGCCCGCACGGCGCGCCTGGCGGGCCTCAGCGGCCGCCCCGACCTCTCCATCCGGATCGCCAAGAAGGCCGACCGGTCGGGCACGCCCCTGCCGCGCGAGGCGTTTCCTGTGCTGAAGCTGCCGCCGCTGCCGGAAACCCACGTGAACGGCCCCGTCGAGGTGCCGCTGGTGCTCGCCGTGATCCGCCAGGAAAGCGCCTTTCGGATCACCGCGCTCAGCCACGCCGGGGCGCGCGGCCTGATGCAGATCATGCCGGCCACGGCGAAGGTCGTCTCGAAGGGCCTGAAGATGCGCTATTCGCGGGTCCGCCTGACCTCGAGCCCGAAGTACAACCTGACCCTGGGCCACGCCTACCTCGCCGATCTGGTGAAGGAATTCAACGGCTCCTACGTGTTGGCGCTGGCCGGCTACAACGCCGGGCCGCACCGCGCCAGGCGCTGGATCAAGCAGCACGGCGATCCGCGCAAGGCCGAGGTCGATTCCATCGACTGGGTCGAAATGATCCCCTTCGACGAGACCCGCAACTACGTGCAACGGGTCCTGGAGAACCTGCAGATCTACCGCCTCGGCCTGGCCAAGACGGAGATCGCGCTGGGTCTCGAGGAGGACCTGCACTTCTCCAGCAACTGACGCCAACGGCGGGGCCGTTCAAGAGCCGGTGAGGCCGGTTGACCGGGGGCCGGCGGCGTGTCAGGAATCGCCGGTATTCAGGCGGGCCCGGCCCGGGCCCCGGGAGGATCACACAATGACTGAGATCATGCGCGACATCGACGCCTGCGTGTTCGACGCCTACGGCACGGTCCTCGACTTCGCCGCGGCGGCGGCGAAATTCAAGGACGAGCTCGGCGACAAGGAAAAGCAGCTCAGCGACATTTGGCGGGTGCGCCAGCTGGAATACACCTGGCTCAGGAGCCTGATGGGCGAATACGTGCCCTTCTGGCAGGTCACCCAGGAGGCCCTCGACTACGCGCTGGCGGTGCTCGAGATCGACGACAAGGACCTGCGCCAGAAGCTGCTCGACGTCTACTTCACCCTCGACGCCTTCCCCGAGGTGCCGGCGATGCTCGGGAAGCTGAAGGCCGGCGGCATGAGGACGGCGATCCTGTCGAACGGGTCGGTGGACATGCTGAACGCCGCCGTCGACGGCAACGGCCTCACCGACCTCCTCGACGAGGTCTTCTCCGTCGACAGCGTGAAGATCTTCAAGCCGCACCCCAAGGTCTACCAGATGGTGCCCGACACCTTCGACATCGACACCCGGCGGGTCTGCTTCCTGTCGTCCAACGCCTGGGACGCGGCCGCCGCCGCCAACTTCGGGTTCCGCGTCGTCTGGGTCAACCGCTACGGCCAG
>JAPPPF010000066.1 GCA_028817665.1 Magnetovibrio sp.
AACGCTGACGCAGTCGCTGGTCGGCGGCGAGGCGGTGCCGCCATCCTTGCGCGCCGAGATCGAGGACCATGGCGTCAACTGCCTGCAGATCTACGCCAGCGCCGACCTCGGCTGCATCGGTTACGAGAGCGACGCCCGCGAGGGTCTGATCGTCGAGGAGGGATTGATCATCGAGATCGTCAGGCCGGGTACCGGCGACCCGGTCGACGAAGGCGAGGTCGGCGAGGTGGTGGCGACCTGCTTCCGGTCCGAATATCCCCTGATCCGGTTCGCCACCGGCGACCTCTCCGCGATCATTCCGGGCGCCAGCCCCTGCGGCCGCACCAACATGCGCCTCAAGGGCTGGATGGGCCGCGCCGACCAGACGACGAAGGTCAAGGGCATGTTCATTCATCCATCCCAGATCGCCCAGGTGGTCGCGCGCCACCCGGAGGTCGTGAAGGCCCGCATGGTCGTCGACAGCCGCGGCGGCACCGACGTGATGACCTTGTCGTGCGAGGTTGCCGATCCGGCCGCCGCCGCCGGCGGCAGCGGCAACCTGGCGGGCGACATCGTCGAGACGATCCAGGCCGTCTGCAAGCTGAAGGGCGAGGTCGGTTTCGCCGAACCGGGCAGCCTGCCGAACGACGGCAAGGTCATCGACGATATCCGCGATTTCGACGGATGAACGGCGGCGCCAAGCCCGCTCCAACCGACCCGCTCTTCGAGAACCGCCATTTGCGGCTGAAAACCTGCCGCCACGGCCCCATGCTGTACAATTCGGGCGATACCTACGTCGGCCGGTCATTGGATCTCTACGGTGAGTTTTCCGAGGGCGAGGTCCGGATCTTCGATCAGGTTCTGCAACCCGGCATGATCGCCGTCGACGCCGGCGCCAACATCGGCTGCCATACCGTGTTCATGGCGAGGAAGGTGGCGGCCAAGGGCCCGTCGTCGCCTTCGAGGCGCAGCGCGTCGTGCATCAGATCCTTTGCGCCAACGTCGCCCTCAACGGGCTCGAGAACGTCCGCGCCCGCCACGCCGCCCTCGGCGCCGAGCCCGGGCAGATCATCGTTCCGGGCATCGACTACGAGAAGGGTGGCAATTACGGCGGTCTCGAGCTGGGAAAATACGAACAGGGCGAACGCGTCGCCGTCGAGACCATCGACGCGCTGAACTTGAAGGCCTGCCACTTCATCAAGATCGACGTCGAAGGCATGGAGAACGAGGTCCTCGACGGCGCCGCCGATACCCTGGCACGGCACCAGCCCGTCCTCTATGTCGAGAACGACCGGCGCGAGCGCGCCGCCGAATTGATCGAACGCCTGATGCGCGCCGAGTACCGGTTGTTCTGGCATCTGCCCCCCCTGTTCAACCCGGACAACCATTTCGGCAATCCGGAGAACGTCTTCGGCGGGCTTTTGTCGCGGAACATGTTCTGCTTGCCGAAGGGCAGCCCCCTCAACGTCACCAACTTCACCGAGATCACGTCACCGGACGAGACGTTCTAGCGGCAAGGCGCCCGGCCGCCCCGAAATGACCCCCGCTTGAGCACAATCTCGCCACATTTGCGGTGTTAAATCTCATCATTAGACCTCCTCGTCTAAGCCAGGGAACTCCCCCTCTCTGGTCCCCTTATCGGCATCCCTAAGCCGAACCTCGTGGCCGGGTTTTCTCGACGAAGCGCGGCGATATCCGGAACATTTTGTCGTCATGGGTGGCGGCGGCACGCTCAATCCGATGATCCACGACGATTCGGGTGACGGGCACGTGGACGCCAATCTAGAAACCCGCTTCGTCGAGCGGTCGGCCAAGATCATCAAGCTCGGCGCCGTAGGTTATGGTGAAGTAGCGGTGTTGCACTTGGCCCCGTATCGCGGCCAGCAATTCGAACTCGTCAATGGTGACCATCCCTTGTTCCTGAAACTCGCCGACATCACGGCACGCCACGACGTCGTCATTGATGTGCACTTCGACATGGTTGTCGAGGATATGGAGACGCCGGAATGGCTGCCGCAGCCCCTAAACCCGCCCAGACTAAAACGCAATCTGGTGGCCTTCGAACGGTTTCTCAGCCACAACCGCAACGCTCGTATCGTCTGGGCACACCTGGGGTCCGATTTCGTCGGCTTCCGGACACCGAAGCGCATGCGCCGCATGTTGCGAGATCATCCGAACCTCTACATGAGCCTGCGCTTGGGCCCGGGCCGGGTCCGCTCCAACCACCCGATTGGCCGGACCGGCATCAAGGGACCTTGGATGCGCTTGTTTCAAGATTTCCCGGATCGCTTCGTCATCGGCACCGATCAAATTTTCTCCATTGCCGGCGGCTCGCTCTCCAACCAGCACGCGAAACAGCGCCGCGTCGTGCGAGAGCGGACCAACACCTTTCTGTCCTACCTGCCCAATGATCTGGCGCGCAAGATTGCCCACGAAAACGCCATGCGAATATATAAAATCACAATGTGATCGGAGATCCGCCTTGGGTCACGAAGAGAAGTTTTCGCGGACGTCATTTCGCGTCCGCTCCACGCTTCGACAGCGGACATCGCGTACGGCATTAAGCGACTTAGGAATGACCGCGACAACCTTGCTCAACGATTGACCGGCAGGACGGTTCACGGATTTCCTTGCAGGCGAGCCGGAGATGTCGTCTCCACGGTTTTGTATGACCGAAATATGCTTTAGATTGCCTCCGCCTTTTCAACGAGTTGCGGACGGATGGACCGGATGAACCGTTTCTTCGGCGACAATCTGACTTGCTTCCGGGGCGGCCGGTTCGTCTTCGCCGGCCTGTCCTTCGCCGTCGAGGAAGGAGGCGCGTTGGTCCTCAGGGGACCGAACGGCAGCGGCAAGTCGAGCCTGCTGAGAATGATGGCCGGGCTGCTGCCGCCCTCGGCCGGCGCGCTGGCCTGGGACGACGGGCGGATCGACGAGGAGCCGGAAGCCCATCACGAACGCTTCCACTACGTCGGCCACGCCGACGCGGTCAAACCCGTGCTGACGGTGGCCGAGAACGTCGAGTTCTGGGCCCGCCTGCGGACGCCGGAACCCGATACCCGCGCGGCCCTCGAGGCGTTCGGCATCGACAGGCTCGCCGACGTGCCGGGCCGGTTCCTCTCCGCCGGCCAGAAGCGGCGGGTCAATCTCGCCCGCGTCCTCGCGGCGCCCGTCAGGCTCTGGCTGCTCGACGAGCCGGCCACCGCCCTGGACGCCGACGCGGTCCGCGCCGTCGAGGCGGCCATCGCCGCGCACCGCGCGCGCGGCGGCATGGTCGTCGCCTCGACCCACCAGGCGTTGGGGCTGGACGGCGGGGACGTCCTCGACCTCGCGGATTTCCAGGGCGAGGATCTCGACATTGACTAACTTCGTCACCATCCTGCGGCGCGACCTGCGATTGTCCTTCCGCCAGGGCATGGACAGCCTGATGGTCGTCATGTTCTTCGTCATCGCGGTGGTCTTGTTCCCCTTCGGCGTCGGACCGGAACCGAATATCCTCGCCCGCATCGCCGCCGGGGTCATCTGGGTGGCGGCGCTGCTCGCCTCCATGTTGTCGCTGGAGCGCCTGTTCCAGACGGATTACGAGGACGGAAGTCTCGAGATCCTGGTCCTGCAGCCCGTGTCCCTCGAGGTGGTCGTCGCCGCCAAGGTGACCGCCCACTGGCTGACCACGGGCCTGCCGCTGATCGCCGCGGCGCCGCTTTTGGCGGTGCTGTTGAACATGGACGCCGGCGGCTTCGCCATCCTGATCCTCGCCTTGGCGCTGGGAACGCCGAGCCTCAGCCTGATCGGCGCCATCGGCGCGGCCCTCATCCTCGGCGCCCGGCGGGGCGGCGTGCTTCTATCGCTGATGGTTCTGCCGCTCTACATCCCGGTTCTCATCTTCGGCGTCAGCGCCGTCGACGCCGCGCTCGGCGGCTTCGCCGCACGCCCGCACCTGCTGATCCTGTCGGGCCTGCTGTTGGCGACGGTGGCCTTGTGCCCCTGGGTCGGCGCCGCCGCGCTTCGCCAGGCGATGCGGTCATGATGGCGCCGAAGACACGGCACGCACCGAAATTTGACTTGCGTCAAGGCGCGACCGTGCCACCTTTCGTATTAAGCTATGGCCGGCCAGTGGTGGATTCCTTGACCCTTACAGTTTACATATCCGTGATATGATTCATCGTTTCGCCAATCCGACGCGCTTTCTCCGGCTCGCCGACCGCATTCAACCATGGGCCGCCGGCCTGACCGTGGTCCTGGGCGGCGCGGGCCTTTATTTCGCGCTGTTCTCTTCGCCCGCCGATTACCAGCAGGGCGAAACCGTCCGGATCATGTACATCCATGTGCCGTCCGCGTGGATGGCGCTGTTTTGCTACACGGCCCTGGCGGCGGCCTGCGCGACGGCGTTGATCTGGAAACACCCGCTCGCCGACCTGGCGGCCCGGGCGACGGCGCCGATCGGCGCGTGCTTCACCTTGCTGGCGCTGGCCACCGGATCGCTTTGGGGCAAGCCCATGTGGGGAACATGGTGGGTTTGGGACGCCCGGCTGACGTCGGTCTTGATCCTGTTTTTCCTCTACCTCGGCTACATGGCGCTGAACGGCGCTTTCGACGACCCGGAGCGCGGCCAGAAGGCGTCGGCCATCCTGGCGCTGGTCGGCTTCATCAACGTGCCGATCATCAAGTTCTCCGTCGATTGGTGGAACACCCTGCACCAGCCCGCGAGCGTCATCAAGATGGGCGGCCCGGCCATCCACCCCAGCATGCTGACGCCGCTGCTCCTGATGGCGTTCGCCTTCAAGGCCTATTTCGTCTGGGTCCTGCTGATGCGGATGCGCGGCGAGATCAACGCGATGAAGATCCGCGCCGTCCGCCTCCGCCAGGTCCACGCGGCGGAAGCCACGTCGGCCGACGCCGGCGCCGCCACCGGGGAGGCCCGCTGAGATGTCGGGAATGGAAACCTTTCTCGAGATGGGCGGTCACGCCGGCTATATCTGGCCCGCCTACGGAATCGTCGCCCTGGTCCTCGCCGGCCTCTGGTTGGCGAGCCGGCGGTTCGTGCGGGCCTCGAACGCGGAACTGGAAGACCTCAATCCCCGCGCCCGTCGGAAACGGGGCTCCGGCGATGAAGCGTAAACACAAGCGCCTGACCTTCGTGTTCATCGCCTTGTTGCTGCTGGGCTCGGCCGCGGCGCTGGTCCTCACCGCCTTCGAGGACAACATCGTGTTCTTCTACAGCCCGACGGAACTTGCCGAGAAATCACCGGGTCCGAACCAGCGCCTCAGGATCGGCGGCCTGGTCGAGGACGGCAGCGTCGCCAAGCCGGGCGACGGCGTCGTCACCTTCAAGATCACCGATACCGCCTCGACCGTCCCGGTCCGATACAAGGGCATTCTCCCCGACCTGTTCCGCGAGGGCCAAGGCGTGGTCGCCGAAGGACGGATGCGCGACGGCGTCTTCCAGGCCGACGAAGTCCTCGCCAAGCACGACGAGAACTACATGCCGCCGGAAGTCGCCGAGGCGATCAAGAAGACCGGGCAATGGAAGGGCCAGGGCGACGCACCGGGCGCGGCCCAGGGGAAAAGCGAGTGATCGCCGAACTCGGTCATTTCACCCTCATCCTGGCGCTGTTCATGGCGGTCGTTCAGTCGAGCCTGCCGTTGATCGGGGCGCAGCGCCGCCACGCCGCCTGGATGGCCCTGGCCCAGCCCACGGCGGTGCTCCAGTTTCTCCTGGTGGCCATTGCGTTCCTCTGCCTGACCCACGCGTTCGTCACCTCGGACTTCAGCGTCGTCAACGTGGTCAAGAACTCGCACACGGCGAAGCCCCTGATCTACAAGATTTCCGGCGTCTGGGGCAATCACGAGGGATCGTTGCTGCTCTGGGTCCTGATTCTCAGTATCTTCGGCGCCGCCGTGGCCGTGTTCGGCGGCAACCTGCCGCCGAGCCTGAAGGCCCGGGTGCTCTCGGTCCAGGCGATGATCGCCGTCGGCTTCTACCTGTTCATGCTGCTGACGTCCAATCCGTTCGAGCGGATCCATCCGCCGCCCTTCAACGGCCAGGGATTGAACCCGCTGCTCCAGGACCCGGGGTTGGCGTTCCACCCGCCGATGCTCTATCTCGGCTACGTCGGGTTCTCCATGGCCTTCTCCTTCGCCATCGCGGCGCTGATCGAGGGCCGGGTCGACGCCGCCTGGGCGCGCTGGGTCAGGCCCTGGACGCTGGCCGCCTGGTGTTTCCTCACCGCCGGCATCGCGCTCGGCTCATGGTGGGCCTACTACGAGCTCGGCTGGGGCGGCTGGTGGTTCTGGGATCCGGTGGAAAACGCCTCGTTCATGCCCTGGCTCGCCGGCACGGCGCTCCTGCATTCGGCGACCGTCGTCGAGAAGCGCGACACGCTCAAGGGTTGGACGGTGTTGCTGGCGATCATCACCTTTTCCCTGAGCCTGCTCGGCACCTTCCTGGTCCGCTCCGGCGTGTTGACGTCGGTCCACGCCTTCGCCACGGACCCGGCGCGGGGCGTTTTCATCCTGATCCTCCTGATCATCGTCATCGGCGGGTCCCTGGCGCTGTTCGCCTGGCGCGGACCGCAATTGACGAGCACCGGCCTGTTCCAGCCGATCTCGCGCGAAGGGGCGCTGCTGTTCAACAACCTGGTGATGACGACGGCGGCGGCCGCGGTGCTGCTGGGCACGCTCTACCCGCTTCTGCTCGACGCGGTCGGCGGCGGCAAGGTTTCCGTCGGTCCGCCGTTCTTCAACGCCGTGTTCATCCCGATCATGGTGCCGATGATCGTCGCCATGGCGATCGGGCCCTTCCTCAACTGGAAACGCGGCGACCTGATGCCGGCCTTGTCGCGGCTCCGGGTGGCCTTCGCCGTCACCGTCGCGGCCGGTCTCGCCGCCTGGTCGATCTATGGCGACGGGCCGTTTCTCGGCGTCGCCGCGCTGGCGCTGGCGGTCTGGCTGGGCACCGGCACGCTGACGGAACTCGCCGGACGCGTGAAACTGTTCCGCGCGCCTCTCGACGAGAGCCTGCGGCGGTTCCGGCGGATGCCGCGTTCCGCCTGGGGCATGACCCTCGGCCATTTGGGTCTCGCCATCGCCATCGCCGGGATGGCCGGCGCCGGCGCCTGGACGGTGGAGAGCATCCAGGTGATGAAGCCCGGCGACAAGGTCACCGTCGGCGGCTACGTCTATGCCTTCGAGGGCGCGAAGAACGGCAAGGGTCCGAACTACAGCCTCGTGCACGGCACCTTCCAGGTCTCCCGGAACGGCGAACACGTCGCCACGCTGAGACCGGAGAAGCGGGTTTATGACGTCTCCCAGCAGCCGACGACGGAAGCGGCGATCCACACCACGTGGCGCGGCGATCTCTACGCCGTCATCGGCGATCCGGAAGGCACCGACGGCGCCTACGTCACCCGCATTTACTTCAACCCGCTGGTCGTCTGGATGTGGGTCGGCACCCTGGTGATGGTTTTCGGCGGCGCCCTCAGCCTCACCGACCGGCGTCACCGCGTCGGCGCGCCGCAACGGCGGACGGGCGCCGCGGCCGTCGCCGCCGGCACCTAGGGCGTCGAAACCATGAACAAACGCCTGCTGTTCGTGTTGCCGTTGGCCGTGTTCCTGGTCCTGGCGGTCTATTTCGCCATCGGCCTGACCAAGGACCCGAGGAAGCTGCCCAACATGTTGGCCGGCAAGCCGGTGCCCGCCTTCGCCCTGCAGCCGATCAAGGGCCGCGACGACAAGGGGTTCGCCAGCACCGACCTGCCGGGCCGGGTCTCGCTGGTCAATATCTTCGGCTCGTGGTGCGTGGCCTGCCAGATCGAGCACCCCTTTCTGATGCAATTGGCGGCCTCCGGCGCGGTGCCCATCCACGGCATCGACTGGCGGGAGGTCGATCCCGACGCGGGACCCGATTGGCTGAAGAAGAAGGGCGACCCCTATGAGCTCGTCGGCGACGATCCGCGCAGCAAGGCGGCCATCGCCTTCGGCGTTACCGGCGCGCCGGAAACCTTCGTCGTCGATCGCCAGGGCGTCGTCCGCTACAAGCACGTCGGCCCCCTGAACGAGGAAATCTGGCGCGACATCGTCAAGCCGATCATCGACAAGCTGCGCGCCGAGGGAGCTTCCTAGATGTTCCGGTGGCTCGTCCTCATATTGGCGCTGGCGGTCGCCGACGGCCCGGCGATGGCCGTCAACCCCAGCGAGGTCCTCGCCGACCCGTTGCTGGAGAAGCGCGCCCGCGAGATCAGCAAGGGGCTGCGCTGCGTGGTGTGCCAGAACCAATCGATCGACGATTCCGACGCCACCCTGGCCCGCGACCTCCGTGTCCTGGTGCGCGAGCGCCTGGTCGCCGGCGACAGCGACCAGGATGTGGTCGATTACGTGGTCTCGCGGTACGGCGAGTTCGTCCTGCTGAAGCCGCCGTTCAAGTTCGCGACGGCCGTGCTCTGGGTCGGGCCGGCGGTCATCGTGCTCGCCGCGCTCGCCGCCATGGCGGCGTTTTTCCGCCGCCAGCGGCGGGGCGCCACCGGCGGCGCCCGGCCGACCGCCTTGAGCGACGACGAACGCCGCCGCCTCGACGCCCTGATGAAGGACGACCGCACGTGAGCGGCCTGTGGATCGCCATCGCCGCGGTGTCCGCGACGGCCGCCGGCGTCCTCTTGCTCTCGCTGGCCAAGCACCGCTCGGCCCAACCGCGCCGCCGGGCCGATTTCGACCTGGTCGTGTTCAAGGATCAGTTGGCCGAGTTGGAGCGGGACCGCGAGCGCGGCATTCTCAGCGACACGGAAGCCGCCGCCGCGCGCACCGAGATCGAGCGCCGTATCCTGGCGATCGCCGACGACGTGGGCCAGGCGGAGGACGGGGCCGACGAGCCGGGCGCCGCGCGGCGCCTGTCGCCGGCGGCCCTGTTGATCGGATTGGCGGCGCCCGCCGCCGCCCTCGCCATGTATCTCCATAGCGGCACGCCGGAGGCGCCCGACGCGCCGTTCGCCGCGAGGAACATCGACGCCGAGAGGGACGCCGTCAACCAACAGCGGCAAGCCGCGGAAATGGCGCAGTTGACCGACAAGCTGGCCAAGCGCCTGGCCCAGGATCCGAAGAACCTCCGTGGCTGGCTCCTGCTCGGCCGCTCCTACCTGGCCATGGGCCGCGACCAAGACGCCATCGGCGCGCTGAAGCGGGCCTATGAGTTGGAGCCGCTCGACCCGGCGGTTATCGTCGAGTACGGGGAAGCGTTGATCTTGACCGATCAGGGCCGCGTCGGCGACCTCGCCCGCGCGCTCATGGAACGCGCCCGCGAGGCCGACCCCAGGAACCCGCGGGCGCGCCATTACATCGCGCTGGCCAAGTCGCAGGGCGGCGACATCCAGGGCGCCCTGCAGGACTGGGTCGATCTCCGGGCCATTTCGCCGGCCGACGCACCCTGGCTGAAGGTCGTCGACGAACAGATCGCCAGTTCGGCGAAAGACCTCGGTGTCGATCCCGGGTCGGTGACCCCGACCCGGGCGGCCCGCGCCCTGGCCGCCTCGGCGCCCGCGTCCGCCCCGCCACTGCCAGGCGGACCGCCGCAATCCGCGCCCGGCCCGACCCGCGAGGACATGGAGGCCGCCCAGCAGATGTCGGCCGACGAACGCGCCCAGATGATCCGTGGCATGGTGCAACGGCTGGCCGACCGCCTTCGGGAAAACCCGAACGATCCCGCCGGCTGGCGGCGCCTGGCGCGCGCCTACCGGGTTCTCGGCGAAACCGCGAAGGCGGCCGAGGCCGAGGCCCGCGCCAAGGCGCTCGGCCAATAGCCCGATGCCACGCTGGGTCTGGCGCGCGGCGGTGATCGCGCCTATAAACCGTGGCACCGATCAACGAGAGGTTTCCCAGGAATGAGCGAATTCAAGACCATCGACGATTTGGACGTCCAGGGCAAAACGGTCCTGGTCCGGGCCGATCTGAACGTACCGATGATGAACGGCCTGGTGAGCGATGGAACCCGCATCGAGCGCACGCTGCCGACGCTTCGGGACCTGGCGTCGAAGGGCGCGCGGGTCGTCGTCCTGTCGCATTTCGGCCGCCCGAAAGGCGCCCGCGACCCGGAACTGTCGTTGCGCCCGGTCGCCGACGCGCTTGGCAAGGCGGTGGGCGCGGACGTCCGGTTCGGCGCCGATTGCGTCGGCGCCGAAGCCGAAGCCGCGATCGACGCGGCGGCTGACGGCGGCTTGGTTCTGCTCGAGAACCTACGGTTCCACGCCGAGGAGGAGGCGAACGATTCAGGTTTCGCCGGGCGCCTCGCCGCCCTCGGCGATATTTACGTGAACGACGCGTTTTCCTGCGCTCACCGCGCCCACGCCTCCACCGAGGCGCTGGCCCGGCTCCTACCGGCGGCGGCCGGCCGGCTCATGCAGTCGGAATTGGAAGCCCTGGCCGGCGCCCTGGAGAACCCCGCCAGCCCCGTCGCCGCGGTGGTCGGCGGCGCCAAGATATCGACCAACATGGAAGTTCTCGGCAATCTCGCCGCGAAGGTCGATCAATTGATCATCGGCGGCGGCATGGCCAACACGTTCCTGTTCGCGCAGGGCGTCGATGTCGGCAAATCGCTTTGCGAGGCGGACATGGCCGACCAGGCCCGCGCCGTCATGGACACGGCGGCGGCCGAGGGGTGCGAGGTCGTGCTTCCGGTCGACGCGGCGGTCGCCGAGGAGTTCAAGGAGGGCGCGGCGAGCCGTTCCGTCCCCGTCGCGGCCGTACCGGCCTCCGGCATGATCCTCGACATCGGACCGGCCAGCATCGACGACCTCAATCAGCGTTTGGCCGATTGCCGGACGGTTGTCTGGAACGGTCCGCTGGGGGCGTTCGAAATCTCGCCCTTCGACACCGGCACCAACGCCGTGGCCCGCGAGGCCGCCCGTCTCACCGCGGCGGGTAAGCTGCTCAGCGTGGCCGGGGGCGGCGACACGGTCGCCGCGCTGGCCAACGCCGGCGTCGCCGACGCCTTTTCCTACGTCTCGACGGCCGGCGGCGCCTTCCTAGAATGGTTGGAGGGCAAGACGCTGCCCGGCGTCGCGGCGCTGCAGTCCGGCGCCTGAGCCTTTCATTATCAAGCCTTCCTAGGCGGGATGCCCGGGGCCGGACGCTGTCCGGTCTCGGCCGGCGAACCCGGGCCCGGCGGCGCCAGACGGTTCGCCGCGCTCGGATGAATCTTGGCCATGATGTCGTCGAGCATGTTCTGCAGGTATTGGGATTGCGACAGAAGTTTGTTGGTCGCTTCCAGGGCCTGGTTCGACGCCGTCGTCGCGATGTCCTGGGCGATGAAGGTGACGTTGTCCATGGAGTGACGGACCGATTGCAGGGTCCGCTCGGCGCGTTCCGTCGATTCGCGGATGGCGTCGAGCCGTCCCGAGGTCAGCGGATCCGCGCCCATGCCCGCGGCCTCGGTTCCATCAGCCCGCTCGTCACTGTTGAAGGGGATGAGGTTCTCGCCGCCCATCGGACCGTAATCGCGCGGGGTCGCGCGGAAGGCGAGCAGGTTGATCTGGTCGCGGACCGCCGTGACCAGGTTGCCGAGGACCTCGATCTGCGAGGTCGCCTCGCCGAGGCTTCGGATCAGCGCTTCGGTGCGCTCGACGTCGTGCGTGGCGGCGGTGACGTATTCGCTGAAATGCGTCAGTTGCTGGGAGATCGACGAGATCGGGCCGGCCGCCGCCGACGGGTCCAGT
>JAPPPF010000122.1:0-11252 GCA_028817665.1 Magnetovibrio sp.
GCGTTCGACAACAGGTTGAGCAGGATCTGCTTCATCCGGAGGCCGTCGCAGGTGAGCGCCGGCAGCCCCGGCGGCACGTCGATATCGACGGTCACGCCGTTGGCGATGGCCGCCTGGGCGACCAGGGGCACGGTGCTTCGGATCAGCGCGTCGACATCCTCAAGCGCCGGCTCGACGGTCATCGATCCCCCCTCCACCTTGGCGATGTCGAGGATGTCGTTGATGATCTTCAGGAGATGTTCGGCGCTGTCGACGATGTCCTGGGCGTAGCGCCGGTACTCGGCCGGCAGTTCGCCGCGCAGCCCGAGTTTGATCATCTCGCCGAACCCGATGACCGCGTTCAGCGGCGTGCGCAGCTCATGGCTCATGTTGGCCAAGAACCCTGACTTCGAGCGGCTGGCGAATTCCGTTTCCTTCTTGGCCCGCCGCAATTCCTCCTGGGCTTCGTATTGTTCGGTGACGTCGAGGCGGATCAGCAGGATTCCGCCCTCGCGGGTCCGGTGTTCGACCACCCGCACCCATTTGCCGTCGTCGCCGCGGTGAGGTTCGAGCCCTTCGGCCCGCCGGTGCCGGTCCATGCGGGCTTCGATCCAGGCCGGCAGATCGTCGATGGTCAACCGGCGGTCGGGGCCGCTCATGATCGCCGTCATCATCTCTTGAAACGTCGTGCCCGGCTCGAACGCCTCCGGCTGACCGGGGAACGCCTCGAGGAAATGCCGGTTGGCGAAGACCAGCCGGTCCTCCTTGTCGAAGAGCACGGCGCCGCCGTCGATGCTGTCGAGCGCATCGGCGAGGCGTTCGCGGACCGCGTTGGCCCGGATCTCCGCGACGCGCCGCTCCGTGAGATCGTGGAAGATGCCGAAGATCTCCAGCGGCGTGCCGTCCGGGGCCTTGCGGCAGAACCCCCGGGTATCGACGTAGCGCACACCGCCGTCGGGAAGCACGATCCTGAGTTCGAAGGCGAAGTCCTCGCCGGTCCGCTTGGCGCCGCCGAGGAAACGGCGGAAATCCTCGCGGTCGTCACCGTGGTAGTAGTCGATGGGATTGCCGCGCCGCGCCTCGTCCGTGTGATCGAGACCGTGGATACGGTAGATCTCATCCGACCAGTAGACGTGGTCGGTTTCAAGGTCCCAACTCCAATGGCCGATGTGGCCGATCTCCTCGGCCAGTTCGAGCATCGCGGTACGCTCCGCCAACTCGGCCTGGGCGTGGCGGCGCACGCCGATGTCCTGGTAGATGGCGATGATCAGGGACGCGCCGGGCACCTCAAGCGGCGTCAACGTCGCCTGCACCCAGACGACGGCGCCGTCGCGGCTGTGCAGGCACGCCTCCTCGCTGACCGCGACGTGACGCCGGCAGGCGTCGAGAAGGCGTTCGACCGCGGCCGGATCGGTCTCGGGTCCGCGCAAGACCGCCGGCCCCTTGCCGACGACGTCGTCGGGCCCGAACCCGGTGAGCGCCGTGAAGGCGGCGTTGACGCGGCGGATCTCGGGAAACGGTTCCCGGTCCGGCTGGCTCACGTCCATGAGCGCGATGGGGTTCATGCTGGCGCCGTAGATGACGTCGAACAGTTCTCCGCGGATCAACTCATCAAGGCTGCGATCTCTGCTCACGGCGCCTCCCGCCGATGGTTGGCGGGAGATCATAGCACCAGCGTCATGCCTCGGCATCGGCCACATAGGCGGCGATGGCGGCGATCAGGCCGGTCATCTCGTCGCGGAAGGTATCGAAGGCGGCGATCTTCGCCACCGCCGCCTCTTCCATGTAGAGTTTGCGGTTGATCTCGATCTGGACGCTGTGGCGGCCGGCCGCCGGGTCCGAATAGGCGCGCACCAGTTCGGCGCCCTTGTAGGGATCGTTGACGCGCACGTCGAAGCCGCGCCCGGCCAGGTGGCCGCTGACGAGATTGGTGAATTCAGCCGCGCTGGTGGTGCCGTCGCGGTCCGAGATGACGAAGTCCGGTCGGTCGGCCTCGCCGTCCTCGTCGGTGGGATTGCCGCGCGCCCGCATGGAATGGCAGTTGACGTGGAAGACCCGGCCGAAGGCGGCGTGGGTCTCGTCGAGGGCGGTCCGGACGGCCGCGTGGTAGGGCCGCCAGTAGCCATCGATGCGGCGCTCGACCTCGGCCGCCGTCAGCGGCTCGGCGTAGAGCTGGGCGAGGCCGTGCAGCCGCGTCCAGACGATCCCCTTCCCCGCCGCCGCCTTCTTCGACGGGTTCAGCGGCATGGAAAACTCGCCGCTGACCTCGGAAGGCTCGAAGTCGTCCGGCGCCCGGTTGGGATCGACGAACAGGCGCGGGAAGGTCGCCGCGACGAGGGTCGCGCCGTGCGCCGGCGCCGCGCCGAACAGCTCGTCGACGAAGGCGTCCTCGGCGCGTCGCATGCGCTTCAACGGCAACAGGGTCTCGAAGCCGTCGGGATAGGTGGAGCCGCTGTGCGGGCTGTCGAAGACCAGCGGCGCCGGGGCGCCGGTCGGCGGCCGGACGACGACCGGCGGCGGCGCGGCGGTCATGGCGGCTCCGCCGTCGTTGTGGTGGCAGGCGGACATCCGGCCCGGCGCGATCTCGCGGAGCACCGGCGCCTCGGCCCGGCAGCGCTCGGTGGCGTGCGGACAGCGCGGATGGAAATGGCAGCCCGGCGGCGGATCGAGGGGCGACGGAATCTCGCCCGAGACCGGCTCGTAGTCGATGCCGCGGTGGTCGAGACGCGGCACCTCGTTCAACAGCGCCGAGGTATAGGGGTGGTTGGGTTCGGCGAAGATCTCGTCGGTCGGCGCGGTCTCGACGATGCGCCCGAGGTACATGATGATCACCCGGTCCGAGATATGCTCGACCACCGACAGGTCGTGGCTGATGAACAGGTACGTCAGGTCCAGGTCCTGGCGGAGGTCCATGAACAGGTTGATCACCTGGGCCTGGATCGAGACGTCGAGCGCCGCGATGGCCTCGTCGCAGACCAGGAACTCGGGCCGGACCGCGAGCGCCCGGGCGATGCCGATGCGCTGGCGCTGGCCGCCGGAGAACTGGTGCGGATAGCGGCGGCTGTACTCGCGCCCGAGGCCGACCCGCTCCATCACGTCGCCGACGTAGTTGGGCTTGTCCTTGAGGCTGGTCATGCCGTGCAGGGTCGGCGCCTCGCCGATGATGTCCTCGACGCGCATGCGCGGGTTCAGCGACGCGAACGGATCCTGGAAGATCATCTGGATGGCCAGCGCCGCGGCCGCCCCCTCCTCCTCCGTCATCGACGTGAACTCGACGCCCTTGAAGGAAATCTCCCCCGACGTCGGCGGCAGGATGTCGGCGATCATGCGGCCGAGCGTCGACTTGCCGCATCCCGATTCGCCGACCAGGCCGACGACCTCGCCCTTGCTGACGCTGAAGCTCACGCTGTCGACGGCGTGCACCACCTCCTCGCGGATATTGGAGCCCAGCTTCTGCGCAATCTTGCCGGCCAGGTCGAGCCGCTTGACGAAGTTCTTGGTCAGGTCCCGGACCTCGAGCATGGCGGTCATTCGGCGGCCTCCTCGAGGTGCGGGTGGAAACAGCGCACGTTGCGGTCCGGCACCGGCTGGGTGATCTCAGGGTCGGCGCCGCAGGCCGCGTCGGCGCGCGGGCAGCGCTCCTGGAACGAGCAGCCGCGCGGCAGCTTCAACAGCGATGGCGTCATCCCCGGGATCTGGAACAGCCGCTGGCCGCGGGTGTTGTGCCCGGGCACGGAGCCCAAAAGCCCCACCGTGTAGGGATGCACCGGATGGTCGAGCACGTCGTCGAGCTTGCCCTGCTCGACGACGCGGCCGGCGTACATGACGCAGATCCTGTCGGCGAGGCCGGCGACCACGGCGAGGTCGTGGGTAATCCAGATCAGCGCCGTGCCGGTCTCGCGGCAGAGCTTCTGGGCCTCGTAGAGGATCTGTCCCTGAATGGTCACGTCGAGGGCCGTGGTCGGCTCGTCGGCGATGATCAGGTCGGGCTTGTTCAGGAGCGCGATGGCGATGGCGACGCGCTGGCGCATGCCGCCGGAGAACTGGTGCGGATAGGCCTTCAGGCGCTCGTCCGGCGACGGGATGCCGACCTGGCCGAGGGCGTCGCGGGCGCGCTGGCGGGCCTCGTCCTTGCTCACCGACTTGTCGTGAGCGAGCACCGTCTCGATCATCTGGGTGTCGACCCGGAGCACCGGGTTGAGCGTCATCATCGGGTCCTGGAAGATCATCGCCACCCGGTTGCCGCGCAACTGGCGCATGCGCTCCTCGCCGGCGGCCAACAGGTTCTCGCCGTTGAACAGGACCTCGCCGCCGACGACCTCGCCGGGCGGGTCGACCAGGCCGATGACCGAGAAGCCGGTGACCGACTTGCCCGACCCGGACTCGCCGACCAGGCCCATGATCTCGCCCTTGCCGATATAGAAGCTGACGCCGTCGACGGCCTTGGCGACGCCGTCGCGGGTGAAGAAATGGGTCTCGAGGTTCCGGACCGAGAGGGTCGGCGCGCCGCCGTCGGCCGCGCTCATCTTTCGAGCCTGGGGTTGAGGACGTCGCGCAATTGGTCGCCGACCAGGTTGATGGAGACGATGGTGACGAGCAGCGCCACGCCGGGGAAGAAGCTGATCCAGTACTTGCCGCTCAGCATGTAGTCGAAGCCGTTGGAGATCAGAAGCCCCAGCGACGGCTCGGAGACCGGCAGGCCGACGCCGAGGAAGCTCAGCGTCGCCTCCAGCGAGATGGCGTGCGCCGTCTGGATGGTGCCGACGACGATCAGCGGCGGCAGGCAGTTGGGCAGCAGGTGGCGGAACAGGATGCGCCGGTGGCCGATGGCCAGGCAGGTCGCGGCCTCGATGTATTCCTTGTTGCGCTCGACCAGGGCCGAGCCGCGCACGGTGCGGGCGTAATAGGCCCACTGCACGATGATCAGGGCGATGATGATCTTGTCGACCCCCTTGCCGAGGATGGCGAGCAGGATCAGCGCCACCAGGATCGCCGGGAACGACAGCTGGATGTCGACGATCCGCATGATCACGTTCTCGACCCGGCCGCCGTAGAAGGCCGCGATCAGGCCGATGGCGGCGCCGATGGCCATGGCGACGATGCCGCTCATGACGCCGACGCCCAAGGAGATGCGGAGTCCGTAGATCATCGCGCTGACCAGGTCGCGGCCGGCGCCGTCGGTGCCGAGCCAGAAGGTCATGCCGTCGAAGCTCTTGGCCCCCGGCGGCAGCTTCGAGTCGAGGACGCTGACCTGGGCCAGGTCGTAGGGGTTGGTCGGCGAGATCAACGGCGCGAAGATGGCCATGAAGATCAGCACCGCGAGCACCACCAGGGCGGCGGTGGCGACCTTGCTGGCCAGGAAGCTGGAGACGAACCGCTGGAACGGCGTTTCGACCTTGGCCTCGATGGCCTCGGGCGTCGCCAGGGGTTCGACTTGTTCGGCTACCGTGTTCATCCCTTGACATCCTGCAACCGGACCCGGGGATCGAGGATCGAATACAACACATCGACCACCAGGTTGATGACGACGAAGACCAGCACGATGATCATCAGGTAGGCGACGATCACCGGCCGGTCCAGCGACTGAATGGAATCGATGATCAGCTTGCCCATGCCGGGCCAGGCGAACACCGTCTCGGTGACCACGGAGAACGCGATCAGGCCGCCGAACTCGAGGCCGAGCACGGTGACCACGGGAATCATGATGTTCTTCATCAAGTGCACCAGGATCACCCGTTCCTGCGACAGCCCCTTGGCGCGGGCGAACTTGATGTAGTCCTGGTGGACGATCTCGCGGGTCCCGGCGCGGGCCAGGCGGATGACCAGGGAAATCTTGAACAGCGCCAGGTTGACCGCCGGCAGCAGCAGGTGCGAGAGGCCGTCGAAGGTGAGGAAGCTGACGTCGATGCCCATCAGCTGCACCGTCTCGCCGCGCCCCGTCGACGGCAGCCAGCCGAGCACCACCGCGAACACCATGATGAACATCAGCCCGACCCAGAAGGTCGGCAGCGAGAACCCGAGTATGGACCCGGTCATGATCACCTTCGATGTTCGGGCCTCGGGTTTCAGCCCGGCGAAGACGCCCAAGGGTATGCCGATGACGATCGCCATCAGCAGCGCCGCGAGCGCCAGCTCGAAGGTCGCCGGCATCCGCTGCACGATGATGCCGAGCGCCTGCTCGCCGTAGACGAAGGACTTGCCGAGATCGCCCTGCAGGGCGTTGGCGACGAAGATGCCGTATTGCGCGTACCAGGGCTTGTCGAGCCCCATGGAGCGGATGACCCGCTCGCGCTCTTCCTGGTCGGCCTCGTCGGAGACCATCATCTCGACCGGGTCGCCGACCAGGTTGACGCCGCCGAACACCAGGAACGACATGACGAACACCACGAGGATGCTCTGCATCAAGCGGCGGATGATGAAGACGGTCATGGCGGCTTCCCGGTCCCCAGTAGGAGCCCGGGCGGCGCGGCCCCCGGCCGCGCCGCCCGGCTGCCGATGTTACTTCGGCGTGACGTCGTAGCCGACGGTGCGTTCGTCGGTACGCGCCTTGTAGGTCAGGCCTTTCTTCCCGGCCCAGGTGTTGACCTGGTAGTGCAGCGGGACGATGCCCTGGTTGCGGCCGATGCCGATTTCGGTGGCCTTGGCCAAAAGCGCGGCGCGCTTGGTGTCGTCCACCGTGGACAGCGCCTGGTCGAGGATCTTGTCCATTTCCGGATCGGAGTGCAGGCCGCGGTTCGAAGACCCCCAGCCCTTGGTCTTGTCGTAGGTGCCCAGCAGCGAGCGCAGCGGCGAGGACGGCTCACCGGTGCCGGAGCCCCAGCCGACCAGCACGAAGTTCCACTCCGGCGGCTTTTTCGGACCCTTGTTCTTGCCGCGCTTGAAGTAGACGCTCTTCGGCATGGTGTCCGGCGTCGTCTTGATGCCGATGCGGGTCAGCATCTGGGCGATCGCCTCGACGATCTTGGCGTCGTTGATGTAGCGGTTGTTGGGACCGTGGAGCGTCGCCGAGAAGCCGTTCGGATAACCGGCCTCGGCCAACAGCTTCTTGGCGCCTTCCGGATCGTAGGCCTCGACCTTGAGGTTCGACGAGCGGCCGAAGAAGCCCTCGGGCAGCAGCTGGCCGGCCGGGATGGCGATGCCTTCCATGACCCGCTCGACGATGGCGGCGCGGTTGATGGCCTTGGAGATGGCCTTGCGCACGCGCACGTCCTTCATCGGGTTCTTGCCGTCCGGCGCCTTGATGTACTGCGGATTGTCGCGGAGCTGGTCCATGTGCAGGTAGATGACGCGGTTCGACACGCCCTGGCTCAGCTCGATATTCGGGTTCTTCTTCAACCGCGCGATGTCGACGGTGGGCACCTGGTCGATGAAGTCGACGTCACCGGCGAGGAGCGCCGCGAGGCGCGACGGCGCCGACTTGATCGGCTTGATGACGATTTTCGCCCAGTGCGGCTTCGGGCCGTGGTAGCCGTCGTAGCGGACCATCTCCAGGACCTCGCCCTTCACCCATTTGCCCAGCTTGTAGGGGCCGGTGCCGTGGGCGGCGGAGCCGTTGTTGTAGTCGCCTTCCCACTTGCCCTGGTTCTTGTCGGAGACGATGTGGATGTTGGACACGTCGACCGGCATCAGCGGATAGGGCTTTTCCGTCGAGATCTGGATGGTGTGGCTGTCGATCTTCTTGACTGTCTTGCCCTTGGTGTAGAGGCCGAAGCTCGACTTGGCGTTCGGGTGGTTGCCGCCGCGGTGGAAGGAGACGACGACGTCGTCGGCGTCGAAGGCGGAACCGTCATGGAACTTGACGCCCTTGCGGAGCTTGAACTCCCAAGTGGTGTCGTTGAGCGCCTTCCACGACGTCGCCAGGCCCGGCGACAGGTTCTGCTTGTGATCCTGCTCGATCAGCCGCGAGAAGAAATGCTGGGCGATCTGGTTGTTGGGGCCCAGGTTGTGATAGTGCGGGTCGATGGACGTCGGCTCGGTGCCGAGACCGATCGTCAAGGTCTGGGCATGGGCCGCCGGCGCCAGCGACAGCGCCGCCGCCGCGGCGGCAAGCGCGAGGGTTTTGCGGAAATGCATGTCTTGTAGTCCTCCCTGAATAATTCGTTTCCGGCCCGGTCTTTTTTCGAGCCGGGGTTACAATTGAAATGGTGCATGATGGTGGCGCCAGCGACAACAAAAAAACTTGCACGCGCACGCCGGTCGGGCACCGGCTTCAACCGTCCGCCTACCCTGTCAAATTACGGGACCGCCGGTCAAATGCCGATATCGCATTCGTGATGCAAATTTTGCATCACGGCTCAAGCGGCGGCGACCACGGCGGGGCCGGCGAACCGATCCTCACGGGCCTCCACGTAGCCCCACACCTTCTCCACCGAGGGGCGCACCTGGTCCTTCTTGCGGTACATGCGGATCGCCAGGTCGAGGCTATGGTCGCCGCCGTCGATGGGTGCCAGCACGCCCTGGTCCGATTCATCGCGGAAGCAGAAGTCCGGCAGCCAGGCGATACCCATGCCGGCCAGCACCATCTCCTTGAGGACGTCGACGACGGTTCTTTGGTGGCGGATTTCCAGTTCCTGCACCGCCGCCAGGCTCTGCACGGCCAAGCCCTCGAAACGGGCCAGCACGGAATCGGTGGCATAGGCGAGCAGCGGCAGCGGCGCGCCGCCCGCGTCGATGCGGTAGAGGGGACATCCGTCGCCGTCCACCGCCGAGACCGGGACGATCCGCCCCTCGCCGACCACCGCCGAGACGAACTCGCCGCTGTCGAGAACCAGCGGCAGGTTAGGATGGGAATAGGTGACCGCGAGATCGACCTCGCCCAGCGCCAGTTTCTGCACCATGTCGAAGGGGCTGCCCAGGTTGTGGGCCCCGTAGGTGCCGATGTTGGTCTTCAGCGGCCCGATCTCCCGGTAGACGCCGTCGAGCCAGCCGGGCAGGAAGTGTACCAACAGCGCCGTCGAGCCCGAGATCCAGAGATCGGCGTGGGTCTTCGAAAGGTCGCGGCGGAAGGCGTCGCGGTCCTGGTAGATGTCGCGTAGCGTGCGGACCGCGGTTTCGCGGAACCGCTCGCCCTCCTCCGTCAACGTCAGCGGCGTCGTGCCGCGGTCGACCAGTTGCGTGCCCAGCCATTGCTCCAGGGCCTAGATGCGGCGCGAGAAGGCCGGCTGCGAGACGTGCCGCTCGAGCGCCGCGCGGCTGAAGTGCCGGGTCCGCGCGAGCACGATGAAATCCTCGAGCCACGTCAGTTCCATGGTCCCCTCCCGCAATCGATCGAAACCGTTCGAATGCTGCCCCGATCCGGTGGATAATGCAAATCGCGCATGATCCATCGAAGATCAACATTGGACATCGAGGCCCGGAGCGGACACATTCCCGGGACCCGGGAATCGACCGCGACGGTCGTTTCCTGTAATCAACTTACCGGGAGGCAGAGACCGAGATGACGGTCATAGAGACAATCGCGACCTGGGCCGCGGAGACGCCGCCCGATTGGTCGGCGGCGGCGCGGGAACGCGCGCTGCACGCCATCGCCGACACGGTCGCCTGCATGGTTTCCGGCGCCGGCGATCCGGCCGCCAAAGGCGTCCGCGAGACCCTCGGCGGCTGGGCCGCGCCCGGCGCCGTCACCGGCGCCACGGTCATCGGCGCCGGCTGGCGCCTGCCCGCCCCGATGGCCGCCTTCGCCAACGGCACCGCCGCCCACGCCCAGGACTTCGACGACAACTTCATGGCCGGACTGACGCACGCGTCGGCGGTCCTGGTGCCGGCGCTGCTGGCGCTCGGCGAGGAGACGGACGCCGACGGCCGGGACCTCGTCGACGCCTACGTCGTCGGCCTGGAATGCCACGCCGCGGTCAGCCGCGGCGTCAACCGCTCGCACTATTTGAAGGGATGGCACGCCACCGCGACGGTCGGCTGCATCGGCACGGCCGCGGCCTGCGCCCGCCTCGCCGGCCTCGACGCCGCCCGGACGGCGCACGCCATGAGCCTCGCCACCTCCATGGCGGCGGGATTGAAGGGCCAGTTCGGCTCCCACGCGAAGCCCTTCCAGGCCGGCATGGCGGCCCAGAACGCGGTGATGGCGGCATCCTTCGCGGCCACCGGCGTCGAGGGCCGCACGGAGGTCCTGGAGAACGATTACGGTTTCCTCAATCTGTTCGGCGGCGACGCCGCGCCCGGTTGGGATTTCGGCAAACATCCGCTCCCCGACGCCGGCGCCGGCGTCGCCCCTGTGATCGAGACGGTTGGGCTGGCGCCGAAATGCCATCCCTGCTGCGGTTCGACCCACAAGAGTATCGACAACCTCCTGGATTTGAAGCGCCGGCACGATTTCGGCCCCGGCGACGTCACCGCGATCCATGCCCGGGTCAACACGTCGAACGTCCGCAACCTCTGCTTCGACGACCCGCGAAACGACATGGAGGCCCGGTTCTCCATGCAGTACTGCCTGGCGGTGGCGCTGGCCCGCGGGTTCCTGAGCCTCCGCGATTTCACCGACGCGGCCGTCGCGCGCCCGGAGATCCGCGCCCTGCTTCCCCTCACCACGATGAGCGCGACGCCGCCGGAGGAGGAACTCGATCCGGCCGGGCCGTTCACCCACGAACTGACGGTGACGCTGAAATCCGGCGAGGTCCTGACGGCGTCCAGGACCGCCGCGAAGGGCACGCTCGGCGACCCGTTCACCGACGAGGACCGTCGGCGCAAGTTCGAGGACTGCTGCACGCCGGCCCTCGGCGCGACCGCGACCGCGGCCCTCCTCGCCGCCTGCGAATCCCTGGAAACCGCCCCCAGCTTGACCGAGTTCATGGCCATGATCCCGGCCAAAAGCGGCGACAAGGCCGCCTGACCCTCATCCGAACGCCCGTATTTTCGCCAAGGAGCCCTCCCCGCCATGTCCCCATCCGACGCCAATCCCTTCCCCATCGAGATCGAGCCCGTCGACATCACCCCCTACGCGGCGGGCAACACGGGCGTGCCTTACGTCACCACCCTCGACAGCGGCCAACCCGGCCCGCACGTCATGGTCATGGCGATCACCCACGGCAACGAGATCTGCGGCGCGATCACCGTCGACTACCTGCTCAGGAACGACGTCCGCCCGGTCCAGGGCAAGCTCACCTTCGGCTTCCACAACCACGCCGCCTATCACAGTTTCGACCCGGCCGACCCGACGGCGTCCAGGTTCGTCGACGAAGACCTGAACCGGGTCTGGGGCGCCGACGTGCTCGACGGCGAGCGCGCCACGGTAGCGACCCGCCGGGCCCGCGAGATGCGGG
>JAPPPF010000122.1:11262-11659 GCA_028817665.1 Magnetovibrio sp.
CGGACGTGGTCGCCGGTGTGCGCGTCACGGGAGAGCGCGGCCGGGCCGGCGAGATGCGGCCGGTGATCGATACCGTCGATCTGCTGCTCGACCTGCATTCCATGCAGAACGTCTGTCCGCCCCTGATGCTCTGCGGGGAGCACCAGAAGGGCAAGGACCTGGGCATGGCCCTGGGCGCGCCGGAATACGTGGTCAGCGACGCGGGCCACGCCGCCGGCACCCGGATGCGCGATTACGGCCCGTTCGGCGACTCGCAAGCGCCGCAGAACTCGCTGCTGCTCGAGGCCGGTCAGCATTGGGAGGCGTCGAGCGTGCCGGTGACCATGGACGTGACGCTTCGCTTCCTCCGCCACACCGGCGCCATCGACGAGGCATTCTTCGCCGCCCACCACACCCC
>JAPPPF010000153.1 GCA_028817665.1 Magnetovibrio sp.
CCCCCTTGATGGGGGAGGATCGAGGGGGGGGGGCGAATCCGGTCGGGGGAAATCCTTCTTCGCGCCCGCCGGCGCGCCGTCCCCCCACCCTGACCCTCCCCCACAAGGGGGGAGGGAAATTGTCGGCCGCCCGGGTCCTTACATCGCCAGGTGCGTGATCAGCCCGAACACCGCGCCGATGACGACCATCAGCGGCACGCCGACGCGGCCCGAGTGCAGGAGCGCGAAGGCGGCGAGCGCGGCGACGCCGTTGATCCACAGGATCTCGCCGCCCTGGACCAGCGCCGCCTCGCCGAAGAAGACGGCCAGGTTGAAGATGACGCCGACCACCGCCGCGGTGATCGCGCCCAAGGCATTCCGGGCCCAGGCTTTCGCCTGCAAGGCGTCGATGTAGGGCGTGCCGGCGATGATGAACAAAAACGACGGCAGGAAGGTGACGAAGGTGGTCAGCAGCGCCGCGATGACGCCGAAGGCGAATCCGGCTGCCTTCCAGCCGGCGAAGAAGCCGACGTAGGTGGTGACCAGGATCAGCGGCCCCGGCGTGGTCTCGGCCAAGGCCAGCCCGTTGATCATCTCCGGCGGCGTCAGCCAGCCGTAGGTATTGACGCCGGCGTCGGCGATGTAGGGCAGCACCGCGTAGGCGCCGCCGAAGGTGACGAAGGCGGCGGTGGTGAACAGTTGGATGACGTCGGCGAAGGGCTCGGTGCCGAACACCGCCAGAACGGCGGCCGACGGAATGATGCCGACGACCAGGCAGGCGGCGCCGACCTTGACCCAGCGCCCGGCGACGGCGCCGGGGTTCAGGGCGCCGGCGGCGACCGGCTCGACGTCCTCGCCGTGCGCGCCGCCGCCCAGGTGCCCCCAGCCGGTGCCGGCCAGGACCATGCCCAGCAGGCCGGCACAGAGCACGACGACGGGGAACGGCACGCCCGCGAACTTGATGGCGGCGAAGGCGGCGACGGCCAGCGCGATGGCCAGCGGCGTGTTGCAGGCCTTGGACCCGATGCGCCAGAGCGCGTGGATGATGATCGCCACGACGACCGGCTTGACGCCCTCGAACAGCGCCTTGACGATGGACGAGTCGCCCTGCGCCGCGGCGATCCAGGCGAGCGCGATCATCAGCACCATGCCGGGCACGATGAACGCCGTGCCGGCGAACAGGCAGCCTTTGATGCCGTGCAGCCGCCAGCCGATGTAGGCGGCCAGCTGCTGGGCCTCGGGGCCCGGCAACAGCATGGAATAGTTGAGGCCGCGCAGGAACGCGCCCTGGCCGATCCAGCCGCGCTTGTCGACGCATTCCGACTGCATCATGGCGATCTGGCCGGCCGGGCCGCCGAAGCTGGTGAAGCCGAGCTTCAGCCAATAGGCCGCCGCCTCGCCGAAGCTCGGCGCGCTCGATGGGGTTTGGGTATTCCGGGAATCTGTATCGGACATAACAACGCCGTCCATGGCATCCCTCCCGTTGGCATGCAAGCCAACTTTTCAGAAGGGCAGCGCTTGGACGGCGAACCGCCTTGACCAATTCGCCGGGCGGCTGCCACCGGCCCGACGGGAGCGCTGGATACACGGATTGTTTCCGAAATGCAAATCGGCGCCGCCGGGTGTCCCCTAAGGCGCGGAAACTTCACGAATTTGTGGCTAGCGGGAGCACCGGCCAGGCCTTATGATCGCGCCACCGAACAGGAGACACGACGCATGAAGGCCCTCGTCCGCGCGTTCCGGCTCACCGCCCCGCTGCTCGCCGCGCTCCTGGTGAGCGCGCCGTTTCTGAGCGGGCCCGTGGCCGCCGCCGAGGTCGCGAAGGCGCTCAATTGGGACAACCTGGTGCCCGAGGGCCCGCCGCTGACGCATCCCTTCGAGCACCTCAGCATGGACCACAAGGTCGAGCTGGAGATGCTCTACAACATCCGCCGGATGACCGAGAAGGGCGTCATCAACGAGGTCAGCCAGTCCTACGAGGACGGCATCGAGCTCACCGACAAGCTGACCCGCGACGGTCTCGACGTCGAAGCGCTGCTCGCCGACTACGCCTGGCTCGACCGCGAGGTGGCGAAGCGCAACGCCGCCGTGGTCGAGGACCTGGACGGCAAGCTGGTCAGGATCCCGGGCTACGCCCTGCCGCTCGAGTTCACCGACACGGCGGTCAAGGAACTGCTGCTCGTGCCCTACGTGGGCGCCTGCATCCACGTGCCGCCGCCGCCCGCCAACCAGACCGTCTTCGTCGAGCTCAACCAGTCCTACAAGGCCAAGAACCTCTACGAGCCGGTCTGGATCACCGGCCGCATGAAGGTCAAGGCGACCAACAAGTCGCTCTCCTACGTCGACGGCTCGGCCGGCGTCGACGCCGCCTACACCCTGGAAGGCGTGCGCATCGAACCCTACGAACAGTAATGCCGCCAACCGTCGCACGGCGCCGGCTTGGTCTTGACATTGAAATGTAACTTTATAACATTACGATCTAATTGCTCACCCGCCCACGGATGGATTCGCCATGCCCCTTGCCTCCCGCCTTCCCTTTGTTCTCCTCGCCGCCGCCTTGGCCGCCCTCCCCCATCCCGGCGCCGCGCAGTCCGGCCACGGCGCGCATCAGCACGGCGTCGCGCACCTGGCGCTGGCCATCGAGGGCGACGAGGTCGAGATCGAACTGACCGTGCCGGGCGCCGACGCCGTCGGCTTCGAGCACGCGCCTTCGACGCCGGAGCAGAAAAAGGCGGTCGAGCGCGCCGCCCATGCCTTCCGCGACGCGCGCGCCCTGTTCACCTTCCCGGCCCGCGCCGAATGCAAGTCGGAGAAGGTCGAGGTCCGTTCGGCGCTGCTCGGCGACGACGACCACGACAAGAAAGACGACCACAAGCACGAACACGCGAAGAAAGACGACCATAAGCACGAGCACGACAAGCACGAGGAAGAGCACGCCGAGTTCCGCGTCCACTACCACTTCCACTGCCACCATCCCGAACATCTGAGCCATGTCGATCTCGGCTTCTTCCGGGCCTTCCCGTCGGCCGCCGCGCTGCATGCCCGGGCGCTGACGCCGAAGGGCCAGCGCACCGCCGAGTTGACAGCGAAGGCGCCGCGCCTGAAATTCTAACGCCGGCCACCCAGGGGGCGCGCGAGCCATGAGCGGCACGACGAGCGGCACCATGATCGACCTTCGAGACGTCCGGTTCCGCTGGCGGCCGGGAGACGATCCGGTCATCGACATCGCCGGGCTCACCGTCGCCGCCGGCGAGAAACTGTTCATCAAGGGCCCGAGCGGCGGCGGCAAGACGACGCTGCTCAACCTCCTGGGCGGCGTCGCCCGGCCGGAAGCGGGGCGCATCGCCATCGCCGGCACCGAGATCACGGCGCTGGCCGGCGCGCGCCGCGACGCCTTCCGGGCCGACCACATCGGCTTCGTCTTCCAGATGTTCAACCTGATCCCCTATCTCTCGCCCGTCGACAACGTGGTCCTGCCGTGCCACTTCTCGGCCGCCCGGGCCGCGGCCGCGGCGGCGCGGTCCGGCTCGCCGGCGGCCGAGGCGCGGCGCCTGCTCGGGCAGATGGAACTCGACGCCGACGCCCTCGGGCCCGGGCCGGCGGCGGAACTGAGCACCGGCCAGCAGCAGCGGGTCGCGGTGGCCCGCTCCTTGATCGGCGCGCCGGCCCTGGTGATCGCCGACGAGCCGACCTCGGCCCTCGACCACGACACCCGCGCCGCCTTCATGGACCTGCTGTTCCGCGAGGTCGCCGCGGCCGGCGCGACGCTCCTGTTCGTCAGCCACGCCGCCGGCCGGGAAGCCGGTTTCGACCGCACCCTGGCGCTCACCGACATCAACCGGAGCGCCGCCGCATGAGCACCCTGAAGGCGATCCTCGCGCTGACGCCCCGGAGCCTGGTCAACCGCCGGGTCACGGCGGGGCTCACCGTGTTCGCCATCGCCGTCAGCGTGATGCTGGTGCTCGGCGTCGAGAAGGTCCGCCACGAGGCCAAGGCGAGCTTCGCCAACACCATCTCCGGCACCGACCTGATCGTCGGCGCGCGCAGCGGCTCGATCCAATTGCTGCTCTACGCCGTGTTCCGCATCGGCAACGCCACCAATAACATCTCCTGGAAGAGCTACCAGGCGATCGCCGAGCGCCGCGACGTCGCGTGGGCGGTGCCGATCTCCTTGGGCGATTCGCACCGCGGCTTCCGGGTCATGGGGACCACGGCGGATTACTTCCGCCACTACCGTTACGGCACCAAGCGGCCACTGAAATTCCGCGCCGGCCAGCCCTTCGACGATGTCTTCGACGCCGTCGTCGGCGCCGACGTGGCCCGGGCCTTGGGCTACGAGCTCGGCGATCCCATCGTCGTCGCCCACGGCCTCGGCGCCGCCGGGTTCTCGTCGCACGCGGACAAGCCCTTCAAGGTCGCCGGCGTCCTGGCCAAGACCGGCACGCCCGTCGACCGCACCGTGCACGTGACGCTCGCCGGCATCGAGGCGATCCACGTCGACTGGCGGGGCGGCTCCCGGGTGCCGGGCCTGACCATCACCGCCGAACAGGTGCGGCGGATGGACCTGACGCCGAAATCGATCACCGCCTTCATGGTCGGGCTGAAATCGCGGCTCTCGGCCTTCGCCGTGCAGCGCGCCATCAACGGCCACTCGCGCGAGCCGCTGCTCGCCATCCTGCCCGGCGTCGCCCTGCAGGAGCTCTGGGACCTGATCGGCACGGCGGAGACGGCGCTGGCGGCGGTCTCCATGTTCGTCGTCGCCGGCGGCCTGCTGGGCATGCTGACCATGCTGCTCTCGGGCCTCAACGAACGGCGCCGCGAGATGGCGATCCTGCGCGCCGTCGGCGCCCGGCCGGCGCACGTCTTCGTCATGCTGATCTCCGAATCGGCGCTGATCTCGCTCGCCGGCAGCGCCCTCGGCGTCGCCATGCTGTACGCCGGGCTGCTCATCGGCCAACCGATCATCGACGCGCGCTTCGGGCTCTACCTGCCGATCGCGCCGCCGAGCGCCGCCGACCTGACCATCCTGGCCCTGGTCTTCTCAGCCGGGCTCGTCGCCGGCGCGCTCCCCGCCTACCGCGCCTACCGCCATTCGGTCGCCGACGGCATGGTGGTCCGCACCTGACCGGAGACACCGGTTGTCATCGCCACCGGCATGCGGGATGATCCCGGCGGGGACCGAGAACCGATGGGGATACCTGGCATGGCCGGGCAACGCATCGCGACGGTTGAGCATGACAGTCCGGAGGCGCGCGACCATCCGCTGATCCGTGAGTTCGTCGAGCTGGTCGACGCCAGCGCGGCGGACGGCGTGCTCACCCTCAAGACATTCCAGACGCCGCCGTTCATGAAGTTCTGGGAGAGCGCCCTCATCTACGACCTGGACGACGACCGAGCCGACCTCACGGTCCGGTTCTTCGGCTCGCGCCTGGTCGACGCCTATGACCGCGACTGCACCGGCGGCAAGTTCTCCGACATGGGTTACGGCGAGCACGAGGATTACTTCCAGCGCCAGAACCTGGCCGCCTGCCTCGACGGCGAACGCACCTACGTACGCGGCCGCCATTACTGGAACGACAAGAACTACTTCATCTGCCACCAGGTGAAGATGCCGCTCCGCCTCCCCGCCGGCACCCCGGCGATGATCCTGATCCTGGCCATCGAACCGGAATAACCGGCGCCTCAGCCGGCCGCCTTCAGGCTCATCTGGGTCAACGCTGCGGCGCCGCTGTCGGCGCCGACCCGCCACTCGAAATTGTCGTTGGCGAAGAGCTGGCGGCAGGCCTCGACGGCGTCCGCGTCGTAGCGGCTGCCGCGGTGGCTGGTGAGTTCCTCGAGGGCGCGCTCGACACCGAGCCCGGGCCGGTAGGGACGGTGCGAGGTCATCGATTCCATCACGTCGGCGACGCCGGTGATGCGCGCCAGGAGGCTGATCTGATCACCCTCGAGACCGTTCGGATAGGCGACGGCTTCCTCGACGTCGTGAACCACGGCCTGCTGGGTAATCCCGATACTGCTGTCGCCATTGCATGGCTTGATGAGGGCGGGGAAGACCGAAGGCATGGTCGCGGCCTGGTCGTCCGGGTCGAAGTAGGTCTCGAGCGGCACGGGAATGTCGCTCGCGGAGGCCACGGCGCCCACGTAAGCCTTGTTGTAGCAGATGCCAAGCGCCGCTGGCCCGGCCCCGGTATAGGGGATGCCGAGGATTTCCAGCAGGGCCGGCACGTGGAGTTCCTGGGTCGGCTCGTTGTCGAAGCCTTCGTCGCACAGATTGAGAACCAGGGACGGCGGGTTTTCCCGCAACTCCTTCATGAGCGTTCCGTGGTCATCGAGATACCGGAACTGGTAACCCTGAAGGGATTCGGCCGCTTCCTTGAAGCGGTCGATCGTATCGAGATCCTCGATGTTGAACAGGCCATCGCGTTTCACCGGGTCTGGGAGCCTCGGGTCACCGAATATCACCGTGACCGCAACGGGCTCTTGCCGTCTCCTTCCGGCGCGTTCCGCCGCCAAGACCGGCGCCTGCGCGACGACAAGATAGCGCACGGCCATCATCCCGAGATCGGCACCGCGCTGCGATTCGGCGCGCACTTCGCCCTTGAACCGAATGTTGCGGAACCCGGCCCTGGCGAGCAGGTCCTGGAGGCGCTCTAGGGAATACAGCCGCTCCGCGTAGAATTGGTCGGCGATCACGCCTTTTTCGGCATGAACGACGACTTCCCTTGAGATCAGCCGGTCGCCATCGGTCGACAGCGACCTTTCCCGGCACACGAAATGGTTCTCGTCGATCCATTCCCAGGACCGGCGTTCGAAGTTCTCGCGCATCCAATTGCCGTCGGTGACGTCGATGACGAGGTTTCCCAACGGCCGGAGCGCACGTTTGATCGACGTCAGAACCGCGAGATCGTCCTGCTCCTGGCTGAAGTATCCGAACGAATTCCCCATCACCAGTACGGTGTCGTAACCGCCCTCGGCGACGGAGAATTTCCGCGCGTCGCCTTCCTTGAACCGAACGTTCAAGCCGGCCGCCTTGGCCCGGCGGCGGGCCAACCGGATGAAGTCCTCGATTTCGCCGGGCCCTTCGAGGTCCTGTCGCGGGCCCGCACGGTGCCCGGCCCGCAATCCCGCCGCTCGGACGAGAGCGCGCCGTTCAGGGTGTTCACGGTCGCCCGGAGCGACCGCCCCATCGCCGCGGTCGGCGGGCTCAAGGTGATTCCCGACTACAGCTTCGAGGACGCGCCGGACATCGATATTCTGCTGGTGCCCGGCGGCGCCGGGACGCGCCCGCAACTCGACGACACCGATGTCCTCGACTGGATCCGCCGCATCGCCGCCGGGGCGCGACAGACCACGTCGGTCTGCACGGGCGCGCTCCTGCTGGCCAACGCCGGGTTGCTGGACGGCCGCCGGGCGACGACCCACTGGGCCTCGCACGACCGGCTCGAGTCCCTCGACCGCGGCATCACCGTCGACCGCGAGAGCCGGTTCGTCGACGACGGCATCGTGACCTCGGCCGGCGTCGCCGCGGGCATCGACATGGCTTTCTACCTCGTGGAACGGCATTGCGGCCGCGACGTCGCCGATGAAACAGCCCACTATATCGATTATCCGCGATAGATTTCCCCATCGGCCCCAACCCCGGCATGGGATGGGCCGTCTCCGTCCGGCGCGCCTCGGCCACCTTCATCCCGCAAATGGCAGGGCGGCGGCCGGGGCGGAATCGGGTCGCGGATCGTGTGAGCGCTGCCATTAATTCTTGTTTTGTTCATTTTTGTCTTGATATTTTCCCTGCATAAAGGATAATTTTCCGTTTTCCATAACGGAGCGTTTCCCATGCCCCTCAACCACAGACAGGAACGGTTCTGCCGGTTCTTCGTGCATTACGGCGCCGCGGGGACGGCGGCGGCGGAAGCCGGCTACGCCCGGCCCTCGGCCCACAAGCAAGGCTGGCGGCTGTTGCGGGTGCCGGCGATCCGCCGGCGCATCCGCGAAATCCAGGCCGAGATCGCCGAGCATCACGACCTCGCCGAACGCACCGCCGTCGGCAAGCTCCAGGTGGTCTACGAACGCGCCCTCGAGGACCATCAGTTCAGCGCCGCGGCGCGGGCCGCCGAGTTGCAGTTCCGGATCGTCCACCACCGGGGCGCCGCGCCCGTGCCGGCGGCGGACGGCGCGGAATGCGTATCGACGGGGCCGAAATCGCCGGCCCGGCCGCAAACCTCCGCGGCCGAAATCGCCGGCGTTCCGCGGCTTCGGTCCGCCGGCTAGGCGGGAAATGCGTATGTTCGCGTAGGGATGTCCATGGATGCGTATAATTCCCTCGCCGGCGACGCCAAGACAGCGTGGCGCGGCGCCCGCCGAACGCGCTACAATGACCGCCGCGCCGCGAGGCGCTCGAGGAAAAAGGTCCGCCCATGAACGCGATCCGCCAGCCGGCCGTCGCCGGCCAGTTCTACCCCGGCAAGGAAGCCGAGCTCAGCGCCGCCGTCGGCCGATACCTGGACGCCGCCGACGCCGGCGACGGCCGGGTGCCGAAGGCGATGATCGCGCCGCACGCCGGGTTCGTCTATTCCGGCCCGGTGGCGGCGACCGCCTACACGCGGCTCCGGCCGGTGCACGACAAGATCACCCGCGTCGTGCTGCTGGGTCCGTGTCACCGGGTCGCGGTCAAGGGCCTGGCCTTGAGCGGCGCCGACGCCTTCGCCACGCCCATGGGCCAGATCCCCGTCGACAAGGACGGGAGCGCCAAGGCCCTGACCCTGCCCCAGGTCGAGGTGTTCGAGCCGACCCACCAGATGGAGCACAGCCTCGAGGTCCACCTGCCGTTCCTGCAGGCCGTGCTCGACGACTTCACCCTGGTGCCGCTGGTCGTCGGCGAGGCGAAGCCCGACGAGGTCGCCGAGGTCCTGGACGCGCTCTGGGGCGGCGACGAGACGCTGATCGTCGTCTCCTCGGACTTGAGCCACTACCTCGATTACGAAAGCGCCAGGAAGCTCGACGGCAAGACCTGCCAGGCGATCGAGAACCTGATGCCCGGGCGCATCGCCCGCCAGGGTGCGTGCGGCCGGTTCCCGGTGGGCGGCCTTTTGGTCGCCGCGAAGCGCCGCGGGATGACGGTGGAGACCGTCGATCTCCGCAACTCCGGCGACACCGCCGGGCCGAAGGACCGGGTCGTCGGCTACGGCTCGTGGCTGTTCTTCGAGGAGGATGGCGCGCCGAAGCCGAAGAAGGCCCGGGTGGTCTGGCGCAAGACCAAGGCCCCGGCGGCGGCGGTCGCCGGCGAGGACGACTTCGGCGCCGCCACCAAGGCGCTCCTGGCCGATCACGGCGAGGCCCTGGTGCGCCTCGCCCTGGCCTCCCTTGACCACGGCCTCGCCCACGGCGCGCCGCTGGCCACCGATTTGGCCGACCACCCCGACGCGCTGCGCGCCGCCGGCGCGTGTTTCGTCACCCTGAACCGCGACGGCAAGCTCCGGGGCTGCATCGGCTCGCCCGAGGCGCACCAGCCGCTGGCCGCCGACGTCGCCCAGAACGCCTTCCGCGCCGGCTTCAAGGATCCCCGCTTCCCGCCGCTGAAGGCGGCCGAGCGCGACGGCCTCTACCTCTCGATCTCGGTGCTCAGCCCGCAATCGCCCATGCGGTTCGCCGACGAGGCCGGGTTCATGGCCGGGCTCAGGGCCGGCCGCGACGGCCTGGTCATCGCCGACGGCCAGCGCCGCGCCCTGTTCCTGCCGTCGGTCTGGGCCCAGCTTCCCGACCCGGCGCAGTTCGTGGCGCGCCTCAAGCAGAAGGCCGGCATGGCGCCCGACCACTGGTCGGCGACCTTCCGGGCCTGGCGGTTCGTCACCGAACAGGTCTCGACCGACGATTATCCCGACCCGACCCCGCCCGCCTAACCGCCGGTTGACATCGGCGCGGCGCTGCGCGACCCATAGGGCCGCCAACGAACGGAGGAGTTTGCCGTGCTGAACATCGGACTAGGACTGGCCAAGCAGGCCGTCGACGTCGCCCGCCGGGCCGGCGGCGAGATCATGCGCGTCTACCAGACGGATTTCCAGGTCGAGGCCAAGGACGACAATTCCCCCGTCACCCAGGCGGACAAGGCGGCCGAGGACCTGATCCTGCGCTCGATCCGCGAGGGCATCACCGCCGATTTCCCGATCGTCAGCGAGGAAGCGGCGGCGGCGGGCAACATCCCGGTGGTCCGCGACACGCCGTTCTGGCTGGTCGATCCGCTCGACGGCACCAAGGAGTTCGTCAACCGGAACGGCGAGTTCACCGTCAACATCGCGCTGATCGAGAACACCCGGCCGATCCTCGGCGTCGTCCACCTGCCGGCCCAGGGCGTCAGCTACTTCGGGTTTTCCATGGGCGCCTTCCGCCAAAAGGGCGGCGAGGCGCGCGAGGAGATCAAGTGCCGGCCGGCGCCGGCGGACGGCCTCACCGCCCTGGTCTCGCGCTCCCACAAGACGCCCGAGGTCGACGAGTTCCTGGCCCGCTACACCGTCACCCAGCAGATCAGCGCCGGCAGCTCCCTGAAGTTCTGCCGCGTCGCCGAGGGCGCCGCCGACATCTACCCGCGCATGGGCCGGACCATGGAATGGGACACCGCCGCCGGGCACGCGGTGCTGCGCTTCGCCGGCGGCACCGTCGAGCGGCTCGACGGCACCGAGCTCGGCTACGGCAAGGACGGTTTCGAGAACCCGCACTTCGTCGCCGCCGGCGGCGGCGTGCTCGTCGGCTGAACGGCCGGGCGGGCGTGAACGGACCCGACCAGATCGTCGCCGCCGACGCCGCCGGCGTCGCCCGGGCCGCCGAGACCGTCCGCCGGGGCGGACTCGTCGCCTTCCCCCCCGAGACGGTCTACGGCCTCGGCGCCGACGCCACCGACGAGCGCGCCGTCGCGGCGATCTTCAAGGCCAAGGGCCGGCCCCGGTTCAATCCGTTGATCGTGCACGTCCCCGACCTCGCAGCGGCGGAGCGCCTGGCGGCGTTCGACGCGCGCGCCCGGGCGCTGGCCGAGCGCTTCTGGCCGGGTGCCCTGACCTTGGTGCTGCCGAGGCGCGCCGACGCCGGCCTGTCGCTGCTGGTCAGCGCCGGCCTCGAGACGGTCGCCGTCCGGGTGCCGTCGCATCCGGTCGCCGCCGCCCTGCTCAGGGCCGCCGAGCGGCCCATCGCGGCGCCCAGCGCCAACCGGTCCGGCGCCGTCAGCCCGACCGAGGCCGGCCACGTGGCGCGCTCGTTGGGATCCGCCGCCGACGGCGGCCCGGACCTGATCCTCGACGGCGGCGCCTGTCCGCTCGGCCTCGAATCGAGCGTCGTCGATCTCTCAACGCCGGCCCCGGCCCTGCTGCGGCCCGGCGGCGTCACCCTGGAGGCGCTGGAGGCCGCCGCCGGCCCGCTGGCCATCGCCGCCGACGACGACACTGCGCCGAAATCGCCCGGCATGCTGAGCCGCCACTACGCGCCCGCGACGCCCTTGCGCCTCGGCGCCCGGACGGCCGACGCGGGCGAGGTTCTCCTCGGATTCGGTCCCGGCGCCGCCGGCGCCGCCCTCAACCTGAGCCCGGCCGGCGATCTCGACGAGGCGGCGGCCACCCGGTGCGCCATGCTGCGCCGCCTAGACGACGCACGCCACGACGGCATCGCCGTGATGGCGGT
>JAPPPF010000309.1 GCA_028817665.1 Magnetovibrio sp.
GTCATGGTGAAGATCTCGGACGACGCCAGGAAGGTGCATTCGGTGCCGGTGAGCGGGCCGTCCTCGCCCTGCGGCGCGTCGCCGACGACTTCCAGCGGTTTCTCGGTCTCGCCGCCGGCGAACCGCACCATGTGTTCCTTGCCGTCGCGCCGGATCTTCAGTTCCAGCCACTCCGAGAGCGCGTTGACGACGGATACGCCGACGCCATGCAGGCCGCCCGATACCTTGTAGGAGTTCTGGTCGAATTTTCCGCCGGCGTGGAGCTGGGTCATGATCACCTCGGCGGCGGAAATCCCCTCTTCCGGATGGATGTCGACGGGAATGCCGCGGCCGTTGTCGCGCACGGTCACCGACCCGTCGCCGTTCAGGGTGACGAAGACCGTATCGCAATAGCCGGCGAGCGCCTCGTCGATGGCGTTGTCGACGACCTCGTAGACCATGTGATGGAGGCCCGACCCGTCGTCGGTGTCGCCGATGTACATGCCGGGGCGCTTGCGCACCGCCTCCAGGCCGCGCAGGACCTTGATCGAATCAGCGTCGTATTCCTCGCTGCCGTCGACGCCCTCGGTCAGGTCGTCGTCGATGGGGGTTTCGTCACTCATGGGCTCTCATCTACCTTCCGTCGTCAATTCTCACGCCGCCGTCACGCGGGCGTCGTTCACGCCCAGTAACTGGGCGCGGCCCCGCAGGGGCTGAAAGTTTTCCATATCGGTGCCGGTGAACCAGACCTGGGCGCCGAGCCGGTCCAGGGCGTCGAACAACGCGGCGCGGCGTTCCGCGTCGAGGTGCGCCACGACCTCGTCGAGGAGCAGCACCGGCACGCCGCCGTCCTCGGCGGCCCGGACCCGGGCGTTGGCCAGGACCAGGGCGATCAGCAGCGCCTTCTGCTCGCCCGTCGAGCACTCGGCGGCGGCCTCGTCCTTGGGTTGGTGCCGGACCGCCAGATCGGTGCGGTGCGGGCCCGTATGGGTGCGCCCAAGCGCGGCGTCGCGGCCGCGCTCGTCGGCCAGGGCGGCCCGGAACCGGTCCTCGGCCTCGAGCGCCGGACCGGCGCCGACCCAGGCGTCGAGCTCGCCGTCGAGCGCGATGGCGGCGCCGGGGAACGGCCCCTGCGGCTCTGCCGCCGCGCCCGCCAGCCGGGCGACGACGTCGGCGCGCGCCGCGGCGACGGCGACGCCGCGGGCCGCCATGGTATCCTCCAGGGCGCTCAGCCAGGCCGGATCGACCGGGCGCCCGCCGCGCAGCAGCTTGAGGCGCTCGCGCATGGCCTGTTCGTAAGCCGAGACGCGGCCGGCATGGGCCGGATCCCAGCCATAGACGAGGCGATCGAGGAACCGCCGCCGCGCCGAGGCGCCGTCCTGGAAAAGGCGGTCCATCTGCGGGGTCAGCCAATGCACGCTCATGTGCTCGGCCAGCGCCGCCTGGCTGCGTTCGGCTTCGCCGTTGACCTTGACGGTGCGGCGCTCGGCGGCGCCCTCCTCGCTCGGCTGGAACCCGGTACCGAGATCCGCGGCCGCGTCCCCGGTTACGGCCTTCACGGCGACGGCCCACGGCCTCGGCGGCGTCTCGGGTGCGTCGGCGGCGGCGCGCCGGGCGATCTCGCTCAGCCGCGCGCGGCGCAGGCCGCGGCCTGGAACCAGCAGCGACAGGGCCTCGAGGATGTTCGTCTTGCCGGCGCCGTTGGGGCCGCAAAGCACCACCGGACCGGCCTCCACCTCAAGCCGAAGCCGGTCGTAACAGCGGAAGTTGGTCAGCGTCAGGCGGCGGATGGCGAAACGGTTGCGGGCGCTGGCACTCGGCTTCTTGTCTTCGGCGGCCATCGCACTGGCGGGCGCCGAAACCTGGTCGTCTGTGGCCAAACCTTGTGATCCGTACAGCGTCGGTCCCCTTGGTTTCTAAACCCGCATCGGCATCAGCACGTAGAGCGCGCTGGTGTCATCGGTTTCCTGCATGACCGTCGGCGACGCCGCGTCGGCCATCAGGAATCGGGCCGTCTCGCCCTCGATCTGGCGGGTCACGTCGAGCAGATAGGCGGAATTGAAGCCGATCTCGAGGTCGGCGCCGTCGAAGTTGACCTCGATCTCCTCGGTGGCGCTGCCGTGCTCGGGGCTCGACGCCGACAGCACCAGATTGCCGCCGGCGAGCGCCAGTTTGATGGCCCGGGATTTCTCGCTGGAGATCGCCGACACGCGGTCGACGGCGTCGGCGAAGCTCTTGCAGTCGACTTCCATGACCTTGTCGTTGCCGGCCGGGATGACGCGCTCGTAGTCGGGGAAGGTGCCGTCGATCAGCTTTGACGTCAGCACCGCGTCG
>JAPPPF010000045.1 GCA_028817665.1 Magnetovibrio sp.
GTACAGGATCGCCAGACCGATGTTCTGTTTGACCAGTCGCTGCGCGCGACGTGCGACGCGCAGGGCTGTCGTGACGGCGGCAAGGCCTTCGCCTTGGAAGACGAAATCGGCAGCGGCTTGACTGATCTCCGTGCCGCTGGCCGGCGACATCGACGCGTGACCGGCGGCCAGCGCCGGCGCGTCGTTGAGCCCGTCGCCGACCATCAGCACGCGGCGCCCTTGGGCCGCCAGCGCCGTCAGGCGGTCGGACTTCGCCGCCGGCAAGCATTGGCCCTGCCACTGTGCAATCCCCAGATCGGCGGCCACCTTGGCGACGGTCTCGATGCGGTCGCCGGAGAGCAGTTCGACCTCCAGGCCCATGGCCCGAAGCCGCCGAACCGTGGCCGCGGCATCCGCACGCAAGAGATCAGAGAAAGTCAGCGCAACGGGATCGTCGTCGCCGCGCCGGAACCAGATCGTCAAGGCCTCCGCGTTTGCCTTCGCGCCGTCGCGTGCTTCGCACCATTCGGCGTTGCCGAGGCGCACGCGGGTGCCGTCGATCCGGCCTTCCAGCCCGAAGCCTGGTGTTTCCTGGATTGCCTCGGCGCTGCCAATGGGGCCGACCGCCGCGCGAACGACAGCCCGCGACATGGGATGGGTGCTGTGCCGGGCCAGGGCGGCGGCCTGGACCAGGACACGCGGGTCAATGTCCTGGCGATTGGCGAGCTCCGGCCGGCCCGCCGTCAGGGTGCCGGTCTTGTCGAAAACGACGGTATCGACGGCCGCCAGGCGTTCCAGACCGTCCCGCGATTTGGCCAGGACGCCGGCCTTGAGCAACACGCCCGTTGCCACGACCTGAACGGCCGGCACCGCCAGGCCCAGAGCACAGGGGCAGGTGATGATCAGGACGGCGACGGCGATCATCACCGAGGTTTCCAGACCGGCAGCGCCGATCAGCCACCAGCCGCCGAAGGCCGCCAGGGCCAATACATGCACCAAGGGGGCATAAATGGCCGCCGCACGGTCGGCCAGACGCACGTACCTGGACCGGCCCAATTCAGCCGTTTCGACAAGCCGGACAATCTCCGCCAACAAGGTATCTTCGCCGGCGGCCGTCGTCTGCAGGGTCAAGGGCGCGTCACGATTGATCGTGCCGGCGTAGAGTGCGGTTCCCTTTTGGGCCGGTGCGGGCAGGCTTTCGCCGGTGACCAGGCCGGTATCGACCGTCGAGCGGCCATCCACGACGGTCCCGTCGACCGGGACCTTGGCACCGGCGGCGACATGCACGATGGTGCCGGCGCTGACGTTCCGCGCGGGGACCAAGCGGTGCTGGCCGTCGGGGCCGATCACAGTGGCGCTGGTTGCCGACAGGCCGAGCAGGTGGGTGGCGGCCGACCGTGCCTTCGCGCGGGCCTGGTGATCCAGGTAGCGGCCGACCAATAGGAAGAACAACAGGGAGATCGATGCGTCGAAATAGGCGTGTTCGCGGCCGAGGATCGTCTGGTGCAGGCTCATGGCGGCCGCCAGCAGAACTGCCACGGAGATCGGCACATCCATGTTCAGCCGCCGATGGCGCAAGGCATCCAAGGCCGAGCGGAAGAACGGCCGTCCGGCATAGGCCACCGCCGGCAGGGCGATCGCGGCGGAAATCCAATGGAACAGGTCGCGGGTGGCCGGACCCATGTCGGCGAAAGCACCGGCCCAAATCGACACGGACAGGAGCATCACGTTGGCAGCGGCAAACCCGGCGACGGCCAGCGATGCCAGCAGCGCACGATTGCCCTGATCTTGTGCGTCCCGAACCTCGCTCGGGTCGAACGGCGACACGCCATAGCCCATGGCCTGGACGGCGTGGGCGATGTCGGCCGCATCCGTCGTGCCAGGACGCCAGCGGACGGCCAGTCGGCCGGTGCTCATGTTGACGCGCGCCGCGTCAACGCCGTCCAGCGCCGTCAGGCCGTGTTCGATGGTGCGGATGCAGGCCGCGCACTGCAGGCCGTCGACGAAGAAACTGAGGTGGTGCTGGCCGTTGGCATCGGTGCGCACATAGGCTGACGGGTCGGGCAACACAGGTCTGGGCGTCCTGGCACGGGCCGCGCCCAGAGCAACGGCGTCAGCGGCGGCCGTCCCCATGTCGCAGCAATCCCGGCCGACCATGTCCACGGGGTCGGTGCGGCGCGACGCCAGAGCCGTCATTCCTTCACCATCACCGTGTGTTTCATGACGTAAGTTTCGTTGTTCACCGCGTGCGCCGTCACGACCGCGTGCCACAGCCCGGCGAAAGGCACCCGAACATCGGCAC
>JAPPPF010000187.1 GCA_028817665.1 Magnetovibrio sp.
CAAATCCGGCCGGCACATCGGTCGCGGTCTGATCTTCCACGATGAAGCCCGGGCCCGCAAACCCGGCGCCGGGGGCGAGATCGGTCCGGCGGTAGAACGGCACCTCGCGCATCGCCGCGGCCTTGGCGCCGAAGACGGCGCGGGTGCCGGACGGCGGCGCGGCGGTCGCGGCCGGGTCGGCGCCGACCGGGGCCGGCGGCGGGCTCGCCGCGGCGAGGCTGAGCGACCAGGTCAGCACCTCGGTCTCCGCGTTCGGCAGGGTGCGGCGGAAATGGCGTTCGTACTCCCGGTCGAAGGCGGCCTGGACCGTCGCCCGGTCGCCGTCGGAGAATTCGCCGTCGGCCAGCTCGACCGTGATCTCGTGGCCCTGGCCGACATAGCGCATGAAGGCGACGCGGCGCTCGACGAACTCCGCGTCCGGCGCGGCCGCGCGGACCACCGCGAGCGCCTCTTCCCGCATCTCGGCCATCAGCGCGTTGATCGTGTCCGGCTCGAAGGCGGCGAGGCGCATGTTGCGGCTGCGCACCACCTCGTAGGCGATCGGCGCCTCGAGAAAGCCGACGGCGCTGCCGACCCCGGCGTCGGTCGGCACCACGATGCGGGCGACGTTGAGTTTCTCCGCGAGGCGGCCCGCGTGGAGCGGCGCGGCGCCGCCGAAGGCGATCACCGCATGTTCGTTCGCTGCCTTGCCCTGCTCGACGGCGTGGACCCGGGCGGCGTTCGACATCGTCTCGTCGACCATCTCGGTGATCCCGAAGGCCGCCGTCAGCACGTCCGAGACGCCGAGCGGGGTGCCGACGTCGCCCATGATCGCGGCTTCCGCCTTCTCGGGATAGAGCGGCACCTTGCCGGCGGCGAAGCTGCCGGGGTCGATCTTGCCGAGCGCAACGTCGGCGTCGGTGATGGTCGGATGATCGCCGCCGCGGCCATAGGCGGCCGGGCCCGGGTCGGCCCCGGCGCTGTCCGGCCCGATGGTGATCCGGCCGAGGGAATCGAGCCTGGCGATCGAGCCGCCGCCAGCGCCAATCTCAACCATCTCGATCACCGGGATGCGGAGCGGCAGGCCGCTGCCCTTGGTGAAGCGGGCGGCGCGGTCGACCTCGAACTCACGGGCAGTCTGCGGCCGGAAGTCGTCGATCAGGCAGATCTTCGCGGTCGTCCCGCCCATGTCGAAGGAGATCACCTTGTCGAGGCCCATCTCGCGGGCGACCTTGGTCGCCAGGATGGCGCCCCCCGCCGGGCCGGATTCGACCAGGCGGATCGGGAACTGCATCGCGTTCTCCAGCGTCGTCAGCCCGCCGCCCGACGTCATCAGCAGCACCGGGCAGGCGATGCCCATGGCGGCGAGACGGTCGCGCAGGCGGCCGAGATAACTCGCCATCAGCGGCCGCACATAGGCGTTGGCCGTGGTGGTGGTGAAGCGTTCGTACTCGCGGATCTCGGGGCAGACCTCGGAGGAGAGACTGTAGGAGAGGTCCGGCAGGTGCCGCGCCAGCAGATCCCGGGTCCGGTGCTCGTGATCCGGATTGGCGTAGGCGTGCATATAGCCGATCGCGACACTCTCGATCCCGGCGCTTTCGAGTGTGGGCACCAGCGCCTCGACCGCCGCGGTGTCGAGCGGCTTCAGCACTTGGCCGTTGAGGTCGGTGCGCTCGGCGACCGGCAGCCGCAGGCGGCGCGGTACCAGGGGCGCCGGCTTCTCGATCATGATGTCGTACTGGTCGTAACGGCTCTCGTAACCGATCTCGAGCACGTCGCGGAAGCCTTCGGTGGTGACGAAAGCCGTCGCCGCGCCCTTGCGCTCGAGGATCGCGTTGGTCGCCAGCGTGGTGCCGTGGAGCAGCAGCGACAGCGCATCCGGCGCCAGGCCGGCCTCGCCGAGAGCGGCCTCGATGCCCTGGATCACACCCTCCTCCGGCGCGGCGGGCGTGGTCAGCACTTTCGCCGTGACCCGGCGCGCGCCGGCCTCCAGCACGATGTCCGTGAACGTGCCGCCGATATCGACCGCGAGCCGCGTTCTGTCGCGCGCTTCTGCCATGGGTCACCTTTCCGGGAATGTCGTAAAGCGATGGGCGCTTGATATACAGATTCACGGAAATCCCGCAAGGGCCGTTGACCGCGCCGCCAAGCTGCCTATGATGCGCGGCAGTGCCCCTGTGGCGGAACTGGTAGACGCGCTGGATTCAAAATCCAGTTCCCGCAAGGGAGTGCGAGTTCGATTCTCGCTGGGGGCACCATCGCTCTTTCCCGACAACACCGACGATCCGGTGCGTGCCAGCC
>JAPPPF010000001.1 GCA_028817665.1 Magnetovibrio sp.
CTGCCCGAGATCTCGGTGCGCCGCACCGCCACCTACGACAGCGAGAGCGCCGCGGTCAGCTTGGTCAAGCTGGCCCGGCTGCTGCCCGCCGCGGTGACCGCGCCGATCGAGGCCGTCGAGGCCGAAGACCTGGCGCTGTGGTCATCGCGCCACGACCTGATGCTGATCGATTCGGGCGACGTCTTTCAGTATGAACGGACGGCCTCGCGCTCGCTGACGGCGGTCAGCGAGGCCCCGGTGCCGCTCGCCGACGCCAGCGAATCCCGGATCATCGCTTTCCGGCCCGCCGACGGCGGCATCGAACACCTGGCGATCCTGATCGGCCAGCCCGATCCGGCCGAGCCGGTCCTGGCCCGCATCCATTCGGAATGCTTCACCGGCGATCTGTTAGGCAGCCTGCGTTGCGACTGCGGCGACCAATTGCGCGGCGCGATCTCCGAAATCGCCGCCGCCGGCGCCGGCGTTCTGCTCTATCTCGCGCAGGAGGGCCGGGGCATCGGCTTGGTCAACAAACTCCGCGCCTATACCCTGCAGGACCAGGGCTTCGACACCATCGACGCCAACGAGCAGTTGGGTTTCGACGCCGACGAGCGGGCCTTCCTGCCGGCCGCGCAGATCCTCCTGAAGCTGGGCTTTTCGTCGGTCCGGCTGATGACCAATAATCCCGACAAGGTCGCGGGATTGGCAGCGTGCGGCGTCACCGTCGCCGAGCGCGTGACGCACGCGTTCCCGTCGAACAAGCACAACGAACAGTACCTGAAGACCAAGGTCGCGCGCAGCGGACACCTGTTCTAAGCGGTTCGCCGCCTTCAGGCCCAATCACCACCGGATTTTCCGCCATAGGGCATTTACAGGGCGGCAATTTATGCCTGGCGGCGCCGTGTCTTACCTGCCTCGTATCTATTTAAGGCGTTGAAAATAAAGGATTCGTGTCTGGCACACGCCTTGCGACGCTGTAGACAAAATAATTTAAGCCATAGAACGGGAAAAATCAGATGGTTGAGACGACAGAAGCTGTCATGCCGTGGCACACGCGGCCCGTCACCGCGACGCAGACGCCAGAACAGCCGGTCGCCGGCAAGGCGCCCGAGGCGGCGATGGAGCGGACGGAGCGCGATGAAGGCGGGTTCAAGCCCTTCGGCGACGACGGATTTTCATTCCTGGACCTGATCGACGTGGTCAATCCACTCCACCACATCCCGGTGATCGGGCCGGTCTACCGCGAACTCACCGGCGACGTCATCGACCCGCTGCCGCGGATTACCGGGAGCACGCTGTACCTCGGTCCCATCGGCGCCGGTCTGTCGGTGGCCGACGTGGTGCTCGAGGAAACCACCGGCAAGGACGCCGGCGCCCATGTCTTCGCCTTCATGCGCGACGGCGGCGGCACCACGCAGACCGTCGACGCCGGCGCCGCCGGCCCGGCGGCGGCGGGCACCGACGGCGAGGACCCGGTCACCGCCTGGGCCCGCGCCGAACGGGCCTAACGGGCCCGCCTCGCCGAAGGCGCGGCGCCGGAATCCGACCAGGCCGCCACGGCGCCGGAGGGCACCGACCCGGTCACCGCCTGGGCCGAGGGCGAGCTCGCGGCGCGCCGCGAGGGCCCGGCCGACGGCAATACCCTGGCCGCCGCCGGCACCGACGGCGAGGACCCGGTCACCGCCTGGGCCCGTGCCGAGGTGGCCTACCATCAAGGCACCGCGGCGCTGGCTCCTGGTCCCGACCCGGCCGCCGTGCCAAGAGGCCCGGCGGCGCCCTGGAACAACAACGCCTGGACGGCGCTGACGGCAGCCAATGGTGCCGCCGAAGCCACGGCGAAACCCGCCGACGTCACCCCTGCGGCCCGGCCGGTGCCGGCCAGCGCCGTGCCCGATGCCCGCAACCTGCTGACGGCGCTCGGCGTCCGCGACATGTCCGGCGCCCTGGCCGCGCTCAACGCCGGCCACAAGGTCCAACTGAACCGCGAGGCCGATGGCGAGGGCCTCGACCGCCAGAAAGCAAAACGGGCCGCCGCCGCCTATGGCGCGCCGCCCGCCCTGGCGCGTCCGGCCGTCCGGCCGCCGGCATCCGTCACGCCCGGCGCCACCGCGCCGACCGGGGGCTGGTTCGCCGGCGCCATGCTGAAGGGCCTGGACCGCTACGACTCGCCCGCCACAGCGACGGCGAGTGACGCCGACCGGCGGACGACGGCCAACTGACCCGGCCGGGCACGCCGCCGACAAGGGACACCGATCCATTGGATATCGTCGTTTTCCCGGACCATCGCCTGATCTGGCAGACCGTCACCTACCGCTGCGCGATCGGGCGCGGCGGCGTTATCGACAACAAGCGCGAAGGCGACGGCGGCACCCCGGCCGGCCGCTATCCGTTGCGCCGCGTCTTCTACCGCCCGGACCGCGTCCGCGGCGTCGAGACGGGCCTGCCGGTCGAGGCCATTGGCCGCGACGACGGCTGGTGCGACGACCCGGCCCGGCCCGAATACAACACCCGCGTCCAGCTCCCCTTCCCCGGCGGCCACGAGACCATGTGGCGTGACGACCACCTCTACGACATCGTTGTCGAGGTCGGATACAACGACGATCCGCCGGTGGCGGGGCGCGGCAGCGCCATCTTCATGCACGTGGCGCGGCCCGACTACGCCGCGACCGAGGGCTGCGTCGCGCTTTCGCCGGACGATCTCGTGGCGGTTCTCGCCACCTGTACCCCCGCGACGTGGCTGAACGTCAGTCTTCTTGAGGCTTGAACGGCGGCCGCGCCCCGAAGATCGCGGTGCCGACGCGCACGTGCGTGGCGCCGAACCGGATGGCCGTCTCGAAATCGCCGCTCATGCCCATGCTGAGTTTATCGAGCCCGTTGCGCCGGGCGATCTCGGCGAGCAGTCCAAAATGCAGGCCGGGCTCCTCGTCCACCGGCGGAATGCACATCAGGCCGGCCAGCGGCAGTTGGAACTGCTCGCGGCACTCCTTGATGAAGGCGTCGGCGTCGGCCGGACGGATCCCGGCCTTCTGGTCCTCCTCGCCCGTGTTCACCTGGATGAAGCAGTCGGGCCTGGTGCCGGTGGCCTCGATCTCGCGGGCCAGAGCGCGGGCCAGCTTCGCCCGGTCGACGGTCTCGATGGCGTCGAACAACTGCACGGCGCGCTTGACCTTGTTGCTCTGCAACGGACCGACCAGATGCAGGCGGACCCCCGGATGGTCGGATTTCAGCGCCGGCCATTTCGATTCCGATTCCTGAACCCGGTTCTCGCCGAACACCGCGTGCCCGGCCTCGATCGCGGCGGCGATGGTCGGCGCCGGATGGGTCTTGGAGATCGCCACCAGGGTGACGCCGGCGGCGTCGCGGCCGGCCTCCGCCGCGGCGGCGGCGATGCGTGACTTGACGGACCCGAGATTTTGCCGAATGTCGGGGGAAGCCGTTTCACTGTCCTGCATTGATCGATCAACCTAACGAGTTGAAGGGCGGAGCGCTGCCGATGGCGACCAAGCTACCAGACCTTTCACGGTCCCTCAATTTGGCCTTTGGCCCGGCCTGGCCGGGACGGCTTCCCCGGGGGTTCGCGATGACCGACCCCGCCCGGACGCCCGACCCGGCCGGCCTGGTCGCGGCGCTGCCCGGCGGCGTCGGACTGATTTTCCGCCATTACGGCCATCCAGACCGCGGCGCGCTAGCGCGCGCGGCCGTCGAGGCGGCGCGGCGGCGCGGCGTCGCCATCCTGATCGCCGACGACTGGGACCTCGCCCTGAGGCTTGGCGCCGACGGCGTGCATCTGCCGGAATACAGGCTGCGCCGGCCGGGCGCGGCGCGGGCCGCGCGCCGGGGCCCGGACTGGCTGGTCACCGCCGCGGCGCACGGCCCTCGGGCCCTGGCGCGGGCCCGGGCCTGCGGCGTCGACGCGGCCTTGCTGTCGCCGGTCTTCGCCACGGAAAGCCACGACGACCGGCGGCCCCTTGGAGTGGCCCGCTTCGCCGGGCTGTGCCGGGCCGCCGGCCTGCCGATCTACGGCCTCGGCGGGATCTCCGCCGCCAACCTCCGCCGGCTCGCCGTCGCGGGGGCCGCCGGGATCGCCGGCATCGGCATATTCGACCCCCGCGGGGTGCGGTGACGGGCCCCGGGCGGGTGCGTTAAATATCGACACGGCTTGGCGAATCCGTGGAATTCGATATAGTACCGGCCCGTTGAATGCCATAGACTCAAAGGCCGCGTTCGGAAGCTCATAGATGACATTGAACCGCAAATTCGTCGCCATATTGGCCGTCGCCGCGTTTTTCGGCCTGTCCGCCTGCGAGCATTTCCAGGAGGGCGAAATGGAAACGACCGACGCCGAGATCTTCAAGGATCATTCCAAGCGGAAGACCATCTTCGGCGAGGGCGGCATTTCCTTCTTCGGCGAGAACGAGGGCAGCGACGGCACCGACATCGGCGTCAACGCGTTCCTGTGGCGCGCCTCGCTGGACACGGTTTCCTTCATGCCTGTGAACTCCGCCGACGCCTTCGGCGGCGTCATCATCACCGACTGGCATTCCACCGCCGACGCGCCGAACGAGCGGTTCAAGCTGAACGTCTATATCCTCGGCCGCACGCTGCGCGCCGACGGCGTGCGGGTCGCGGTGTTCCGCCAGGTGCTGACCCGCAACGGCCAATGGCTCGACTCGCCGGTTCCCGCGGCGACCAAGACGAAGATCGAGGATTCCATCCTGACCCGCGCCCGCCAACTCCGCAACGCGGCCCTCGTCCAACAGTAACCGCGGGCGGCATCAAAGAGCCATGGCGCGCTACAATCACAAGAAGACCGAAAAGAAGTGGCAAAAGGTCTGGACGGACCGCAACAGCTTCCGGGTCGGCGAGGATTCGGACAGGCCCAAGTACTACGTGCTGGAGATGTTTCCCTATCCGTCGGGGCGCATCCACATGGGCCACGTCCGCAATTACACGCTCGGCGACCTGGTGGCGCGCTACAAGCGGGCCCGCGGGTTCAACGTGCTGCATCCCATGGGCTGGGACGCCTTCGGGCTGCCGGCCGAGAACGCGGCCATCGACAACAACGTGCACCCGGCCGTCTGGACGCGCGAGAACATCGCCACCATGCGCGCGCAATTGCAGTCCATGGGCCTGTCCTACGACTGGGACCGGGAGATCGCCACCTGCGAGCCCGAATACTACCGCCACGAACAGAAGATGTTCCTGGATTTCCTCGCCGCCGGCCTCGCCTACCGCAAGGAATCGTGGGTCAACTGGGACCCGGTGGAAAACACCGTCCTCGCCAACGAGCAGGTCATCGACGGCAAGGGCTGGCGTTCCGGCGAGCCCGTCGAGAAGCGCAAGCTGGCGCAGTGGAACCTGAAGATCACCGAGTTCGCGGAAGAACTCCGCGCCGACCTCGAATGCTTGGAGCGTTGGCCGGACAAGGTCCGGATCATGCAGGAAAACTGGATCGGCCGCTCGGAGGGCGCCTACGTCCGCTTCCGCATGGCCGGCCGCGACGGCGAGCTCGAGGTCTACACGACCCGTCACGACACGCTGTTCGGCGCCTCCTTCTGTGCGCTCGCCGCCAACCATCCGCTGGCCCACGAACTCGCCGAGGGCGACGACGAGCTCACCGCCTTCATCGCCGAGTGCAACCGGCTGGGCACCAGCGAGGCGGCTATTGAGGCGGCCGAGAAGAAGGGGTTCGACACCGGCGTCACCGTGCATCATCCGTTCATCGACGGCCTCGAACTGCCGATCTTCGTCGCCAACTTCGTACTCATGGAATACGGCACCGGCGCCATCTTCGGATGCCCCGCCCACGACCAGCGCGACCTGGACTTCGCCCGGAAGTACGGCCTCAACGTGATTCCGGTGGTCGCGCCCGCCGACGCCGAACCGGCCGGTTTCGCGATCGGCGACGAGGCCTACGTCGGGGACGGCGTCCTGATCAACTCCGATTTCCTCGACGGCCTCGACGTGCCGGCCGCCAAGGCGGCGATGGCTGACCGGCTGGAGGGAGACGGCGTCGGCGCCCGGACGGTCAATTACCGGCTGCGTGACTGGGGCGTTTCCCGGCAGCGCTACTGGGGCTGTCCGATACCGGTGATCCATTGCGACGATTGCGGCGTGGTGCCGGTCCCGGAGGCCGACCTGCCGGTCGAGCTTCCCGAAGACATCAGCCTCGACGAGCCGGGCAATCCGCTGGAACGTCATCCGACGTGGAAACAGGTCGATTGCCCGAGTTGCGGCGCCGCGGCGGAACGCGAGACCGATACCTTCGATACGTTTTTCGAGAGTTCCTGGTATTTCGCGCGGTTCTGCTCGCCGGGCGCCGAGAACATCGGCTTTACTCGCGCCGCCGCCGACTATTGGCTGCCCGTCGATCAATACATCGGCGGGATCGAGCACGCGGTGCTGCATTTGTTGTACTCCCGGTTCTTCACCCGGGCGCTCAGGAAGTGCGGCTACCTGGATATCGCCGAGCCCTTCGCCGGGCTCCTGACCCAGGGCATGGTCTGTCACGCCACCTACCGCGACGAGGCCGGGAACTGGGTGTTCCCGGACGACGTCGAGCAGGCGGACAGCGGCCTGGTGCGGCGCGACGGCGGCCAGGCGGTGACCCTCGGCCGTTCCGAGAAGATGAGCAAGTCGAAGAAGAACGTCGTCGACCCGGAAAACATCATCGCCACCTACGGCGCCGATACGGCGCGGCTGTTCATGATCTCGGACAGCCCGCCGGACCGCGACCTCGATTGGACCGACGCCGGCATCGAGGGTGCGTGGCGCTACGTCAGCCGGTTGTGGCGCCTTGTCAGCGAACCGGGCGTCGCGCTGCCCGCCGCGGGCGCCGAGCGGCCGGCAGAGATCTCCGAGGCCAACCACGAAATTCTGCGCCTCGTCCACAAGACCGTCGCCGGCGTCTCCGAGGATCTCGACCGCTTCCACTTCAACAAGGCGGTGGCGCGGGTCCGCGAGCTGACCAACGCGATCGACGGCATCGACCCCGACGGGGACGGCGCCGGCTGGACCCTGCGCCAGGGACTGGAAACCGTCGTCCGGCTGATCGGGCCGATGCTTCCGCATCTTGCCGAGGAGATGTGGGAGGCGCTCGGCCACGAGACGCTGATCGTCGATACGCCTTGGCCGGAAGCCGACCGCGAGATGGTCACCGACGACGTGGTCACGGTCGCCGTCCAGGTCAACGGCAAGCTTCGCGGTACCGTCGATCTGCCCAAGGATTGCGAGACCGGCGCGGCCGAGGCGGCGGCGCTGGAGCTGGAGAACGTCACCGTCGCGATGGCGGGCAAACCGGCGCGCCGCGTGATCGTGGTGCCGAATAGGATTGTCAATGTGGTCATTTAGGCCCGTTTGGATTTTCGGCGGCCTCCTGGTCCTCGCCGGCTGCGGCTTTCAGCCGCTGCACGGCAAGTTCAGCGCGGCCGGGAACGCCGCCGAGTTCCCGTTCATCGAGATCGGCACCATCGAGGATCGCACCGGCCAACAGCTCAAGAGCGAGCTCCTGCGCCGCCTCCACGCTCAGGGCCGGGCCGGGATCTATCGCTACCGCCTGCACACGGAACTTCGCGATTCGACGTCTTCGCTGGCGGTGCAGAAGGGTGCCCTGGCGACCCGCGCGGACCTCAGGATGTCGGCGAACTTCCGGCTCGAGCGGATCTCCGACCGCCAGGCGCTGATGTCGGCGACCGAGCGGGTCACGGTGAGCTACAATATCTTCGATTCGGAGTTTTCCACGCTGATGGCGGAGAAGAACGCGCGCCAGCGCGCGGTGCGCAGCCTGAGCGATGAGATCGTCAACCGGCTTGCCGTGTTCTTCCGTTCCGGCGGCAAGCTCGGCGGAGAACGGGACCGTGAGACTCGCCGCCAGGGAAACTGACGCCTTCCTGAGGGCGCCGCCGGACGACGTCGATGCCGTCCTCGTTTATGGACCCGACCAGGGACTGGTGCGCGAACGCGCCAAGGCGCTGGTCGTCCACGCCGCCGGCGACGCGGCGGACCCGTTCCTGGTGGCCGAGTTCGGCGGCAAGGATCTTGCCGACCAGCCGTCGCGTCTGATCGACGAGGCCCGCGCCCTGGCGCTCACCGGCGGCCGCCGTGCGGTTTGGGTCAAGGACGCCACCGATCGGAACGCCGAGACCTTCAAGGCGCTGCTCGACGACGGCGGGTTTCCCAATCTCGTGGTCGCCGAGGCCGGCGACCTGCCGCCGCGCTCGAAACTCCGCAAGCTGTTCGAGGGCGCCGGCCGGGCCGCGGCCATCGGCAGCTACCTCGACGACGCCGGCGCCCTGCAGCGGCTGGTCGACGAGCAATTCCGCGAGGCCGGCGTCGACATCCAGCCCGACGCCCGGAAGTTTCTTCTCTCCCGGCTTGGCAACGACCGCATGATCAGCCGCCAGGAGATCGAGAAGCTGGTGGTCTTCGCCGGACCCGGCGGTCGCCTCGAACTCGACGACGTCGCCGCCGGCATCGGCGACAACGCCCTGCACACGGTCGACAGCGTCGTCTACGCGGCGATGGATGGCGACCTCCGGGGCCTTGACGCCGCCATCCAGGGCGCCTACGACGAAGGCATCAACCCGGTTCAGATCCTTCGCGCCGTGCAGCTGCATGTGCAAAGGCTGCACATGGTGCTCGGCAAGGCGGCCGCCGGCACGCCCATCGACCGCGCCATCCAGGAATTGCGCCCGCCGGTGTTCTTCAAGCTGAAACAGCGGTTCCGGGCCCAATGCCAGCGCTGGGACGCGGCGCGCATCGGCCGGGCCATGGAGCTGCTCGTCGAGGCCGAGCAGAACTGCAAGAGCTCCGGCGTGCCGGTGATGGCGAGCTGTCACATCTCGCTGATGAAGGTCTGTTCGGCGGCCCGGCGCCCGGCGCGCCCCTGAAAACCCGTTATTCCGGCCGTTTCGACAGGCGGGCGACCAGATCGTCCAGCTGATCGAGGTTTTTGTAAAATAAGGTCAACGCGCCGCCCTTATTTTGGGTCTTGATCGTGGCCTTCACCCCCAGCAGGTCCCGGAGGTTGTTTTCCAGGGCGATCGTATCGGCGTCCTTGGCCGGCGTCTGTTTGGCGGCTTTCTTGGGTTGGCCGGCGCGGCGCACCAGGTTTTCCGTCTCGCGGACGTTGAGGCCCCGCTGGACCACGGTCTTCGCCAGGGACAGCGGGTTCTTGGCGCCCAACAGGGCGCGCCCGTGGCCGGCGCTCAACCGTCCGTCCTCGAGCATCGCCTTGACCGGGGCGGGCAGGTTGATCAAGCGGATCATGTTGGCGACATGGCTGCGGCTCTTGCCGATGGACTGCGCCATGTCCTCCTGGGTATGGCCGAACTCGGCCATCAGGCGCTGGTAGGCCTCCGCCTCCTCGAGGGCCGAGAGGTTCTCGCGCTGCAGGTTCTCGACCAGCGCGATCTCCAGCGTCTCCTGGTCGGTGAGCTCCTTGATGATCACCGGCAGCTCGTGCAGCTGCGCCGCCTGGGCGGCGCGCCACCGCCGTTCGCCGCAGATGATCTCGAAGGTCGCCGAGTCCTCGGGGTCGCGCCTTACTACCAAGGGTTGTAGAATGCCCTTCTCCCGGATCGACGCCGCGAGCTCGTCGATCTGCGCCGCGTCGAAGCGGCGGCGCGGCTGAAACGCACAGGGGTGCAATTGGTCGACGGGCACCGGCTTGGCCGTCCGCACCCGGTCGAGCTCGGCGTAGTCCTGCGCCGTGTCGCCCAGCAGGGCCGAGAGGCCGCGGCCCAGGTTCTTGCGTTTTCCTTGGTTCATCGGACCCCCATATGACGTTCGCGGTGGATGACCTCGCCGGCCAGCGTCAGGTAGGCCTGGGCGCCGGCGCAGTTCATGTCGTAGACCAGGACCGGGATGCCGTGCGACGGCGCCTCGGAGACGCGGACGTTGCGCGGGATCACCGTGTCGTAGACCTTGTCGCCGAAAAACTCCCGGACGTCGTTAGCGACCATCTCGGATAAGTTGTTGCGCTTATCGTGCATGGTGAGCACGATGCCTTGAATTTCCAGGCCCGGATTGAAGGCGTTCCGCACGCTCTCGATGGTCGACATCAACTGGGTGATTCCCTCCAGCGCGTAGAACTCGCACTGCAGCGGCACCAGCACCGCCTGCGCCGCGGCCAGCGCGTTGATGGTCAGGAGACCGAGCGCCGGCGGGCAATCGATGAGCACGTAGTCGTAGGCGCCGAGCCCGTGCGCCAGGGCGTCGCGCAGCCGGTACTCGCGGCGCCCGACGTTGACCAGCTCGACCTCGGCGCCGTAGAGGTCGACGCCCGACGGGATCACGTCGAAGTCCGGGATCTCGGTCTCTCGGGTCGCGTCGAGGACGCCGGCGGCGCCGATCAAAACGTGATAGGCGTTGACGGCGCGGTCGTTGCGGTCGATGCCGAGGCCGGTGCTGGCGTTGCCTTGCGGATCAAGATCAACGAGCAGAACCTTTTGGCGCACCGCGGCCAACGCGGTACCTAGGTTGATCGCCGTCGTCGTCTTGCCGACGCCGCCCTTTTGATTGGCGATCGCCAGGACGCGCGTACCGTGGCCGCGCGGCAAGGGGTCGTTTCCATCAATCAATTCGGGTAAGACCTTCCAGCTTGAGAATGATACCGGAGGCGTCCGTAAGACTTGCGATCTCTGCCACGCGCATTGTCCAATCTTTTTTCGCCGCGGTCAATTCATCGCGCCACTGTTTCCCCTTCATCAAGAGCGCCGTCGCGCCCGCCGCCGAGACGGCGTCGACCCAGGGCAGAAGCCGGGTCAGGGGAGCGACGGCGCGGGCCGTGACGAGGTCGGCGCCGAGGTCCGTGAGCGCCTCGGCGCGCTCGTTGACGATGATGGCGCCGGCGCCGGTCTCGCGGTTGACCTCGCCGAGGAACGCGGCCTTGCGGGCGTCGCTCTCGATCAGATGGATCTGGCGGTCGGGCGTCGCATCGAGGATCGCCAGCACCAGGCCCGGAAACCCGGCACCGCTGCCGATGTCGGCGGGGCGCGTTGCGGTCTCGGGCAGGTGCGCCAGGAGCTGTGCGGAATCGAGGAAGTGACGGCGCCAGACGTCGTCGATCGTGGATGGACCGACCAAGTTGATCTTCTTCTGCCAGCGCGCCAAAAGTGCCGCGTAAATCTCCAGCTTGGCCAGCGCGTCGGCCGGCACGCAGAGGTGTTCGAGGAGTTCGGCGGGACCGGACGGCGGCGATTGTTTCACGTGAAACACATGGACCGTGTGGCGGTCAGGCGCTCAGACGGCGGTCCGCGGCGGCGCGGCGCTTGACGTAGCCGAGCAGCGCCGTCAGCGCCGCCGGGGTGACGCCGGAAATCCGGGCGGCGGCGCCCAGCGTCGCCGGACGGGCGGCCTCGAGCTTGCTTCGGACCTCGTTGGAAAGCCCAGGCACGGCGTCGT
>JAPPPF010000152.1:0-266 GCA_028817665.1 Magnetovibrio sp.
GCGCCGCGTTCCGTGTGAACCTGGTCGAGCAGGCGGGCCAGTTCGCGGGCCAGCCGTGCCGCCTGGTCAGGCGTGGCCGCCGTGTCGGGCCGGGCCAGGATCAGGCGCGTCAGAAGTAGCTGGCGACGCAGCCCTGGGATTGCTGGGGGTATCGCCAAGGCGCCGTCCGCGGCCATGCCCGCATCCGTGCCGATGCTGCCCGAGGCGCCGATCAGCAGCTCGTCTTCGTCAAGATCGCCGAGCGGCAGCAGGCGGGGCAGCAGCAC
>JAPPPF010000152.1:276-2248 GCA_028817665.1 Magnetovibrio sp.
TCCGGCCGCCGCTGGCGCGCAGGAACGCCTCGCGCCGCGCCCGGCAAGCCCTCTTTGTCGTCAACAGAACGCTGACCCGGGTCAGCGCATCCGGCGCGTCGCCGACCCGGGCCCGGATGCCGGCGGCCAGGCTGTCGACGAAGGGCCGGCCGGCGGGGATGGTGAAGACGTTCGTAGGGGCCGGGTCCGTGCGCAAGGTCCTTACCGGTGCTTGGTTTCCGCGAACGTGGTCTGCATGTAGCGTTCCGCCTCGCCGAGACCATCTGGGGTGCCGATATGAAACCATTCGCCGTCGTGAATCATGCCGTACAGGCGGCCGGCTTCCAGGGCCCGGTCATAGACCCAGTTCAGCGAGAACTTGCCTTCCGGCGCGTCCTTCAGGCTGGCGGGATCGAGGATCTGCACGCCGGCGAACAGCCATGGCGCGACCTCCGCCTCGATCCGCCGAATCAAAAGGCCGTCGGCCTCGCATTGGAAGTCGCCGAGACCGTCGTAACCATAGGCGTCGACGGTGGAATGCAGCATCAAGAGGGCATCCATCCTGTCGCCATTCCATTCGCCGGCCAGGCGGGCCAGGGCATCGGTCGGCCCGTTCAGCCAGAAGGCATCGCCATTGACCACGTAGAACGGCGCATCGCCCAGCATCGGAAGTGCCTTCTTGACGCCGCCGCCAGTTTCCAACAGGTCTTCTTCGCTGGAGAACTGCAGCTTGGCACCCTGGTAGCCCTTGAAATGGCGCTCAATCTTTTCCGCCAGGTAATGGGTGTTGATGACCACGTCGGTGACGCCGACGGCTTCGAGGCGTTCAAGGGCGTGCGAGAGCAGGGGCCGGTCGTTGATCTTGATCATCGGTTTCGGCGTCTTGTCGGTGATCGGCCGCATGCGCTGGCCGCGGCCGGCGGCCAGGATCATCGCCCGCGTCGGGCTAGCCGGTGGTTTCTTCTTGGTCATGGGGCGCTCGTCGATTCGGGAGGTTGGATCCTTGTCTCCGGTGGCACGTGCGCGTCCATCCAGGCTGCCACCGGGGCCAGGGCCGGATGGGAAAGGCTTGATTCCAGCAATCGCCAGACCCGGGGAATATGCACCAGATAGGCCGGTTTTGCATCCCGGTGCGCAAGCCGCGTGAAGATACCAATGACCTTGGCGTGGCGCTGCGCGCCGAGGATGTGGAACTGGGCCGCAAAGGCCTGGGCCGCCGCGCCGTCCGCCAGTTCGGGGAAGGCCGCCGTGTAACGGGCCCACATGTCGCGCTTCAGCGCCGGCGCGATGTCGCGCCGCGCGTCTTCCAGAAGCGACATCAGGTCGTAGGCCGCCGGGCCGGCGACGGCATCCTGGAAATCCAACACGCCGCAGGCCCGGGGGCCCGGCCGCTCCGGCAGCCACATCAGGTTGTCCACATGATAGTCGCGCAACACCAAGGTCGGCGGCGCCGCCGCTACCGGACCCAAGGCCGACTGCCAGGCGGTGAGATAACTCTCGCGCGCCGCGCCGTCCATCTCGCGGCCAGTAACCGCCGGCACGAACCAGTCCGTCAGCAGCAGCGCCTCGTCCAACAGGCGCCCCATGTCGTAGGCCGGCAGGCCGGCCGGCACCGCGCCCGCACGGCCGTGCAGGTCGATCAGCACGTCGATGGCCAGGGCATACAGATCGTGCTCCCGGTCCGGTGCATCGGCCAGCACGCGGGTGTAGGTGGCGTCACCCAGGTCCTCAATCAGCAAAAACCCCTGATCCACGTCCTCGGCCAACACTTCCGGCGCCGAGAACCCAAGGTCGGCCAGGTGGCGGGCGATCCGGACGAACGGCCGCACGTCTTCCTGGGGGGGCGGCGCGTCCATCAGCACGGCTTCCCGCGTGCCGTCGCGCAGCCGGTCGTAGCGGCGGAATGACGCGTCGTCGGCAAGCGTGCGCCGCGTCGCGCCGGCCCAACCGTGATCGGTCAGGAACCGGGTGATGGCGTCAACCCGCTCAGACA
>JAPPPF010000210.1 GCA_028817665.1 Magnetovibrio sp.
ATGCCTGTCAGCGCCGCCTGGGCCCGCGCCGCAACCCCGTCGCCGGCGTCGTAGACGACGATCTGGGTCGTCAGGCGCGGAACGAATTCCCCGATCTCCACTTCCAGGCGGCTGTAGGGCACGTGGGTCGCGAAGAACAGGTGACCGGCCGCGTATTGGCCTGCTTCCCGCACGTCCAGCACGGCCAGTTCCGCCCTGTTCGCCAGCGCCTGATCCAGCTGTTCGCGCAGTTCCGCCGTTGTCACCGTCGCCGTCATTGTTGCCTCCGTTCCGGGTTTCCTTGGTTGTATCGGTCGCGGCTGGCGGCGGCAAGGGGGGCCGGGTATGCTGGCCGGATGCAAACGGCGGATGCCATCATCATCGGCGGCGGCATGGTCGGCGCGGCCATTGCCTACGGCCTGCGAAGCCGGGGTCTCGATACCCTGATGCTGGACGAAGGCGACGTCGCCTTTCGCGCGGCGCGCGGCAATTTCGGCCTGGTCTGGGTCCAGAGCAAGGGCATCGACTGCCCCGAGTACGCGGCCTGGACCCGCCGGTCGGCCGACCTGTGGCCGGACTTCGCCGCCGAAATGGCGGATCTGACCGGTATCGATCTGCAACACGAACGCCCGGGCGGTCTGCACGTCTGCCTGTCGGAAGATGAGTTCGAGACGCGCCGCGGCCAGATGATGCGCCTGCACAACCACGCCGCCGGCGCCTTCCCGTTCGAGATGCTGGACCGCCAGGCCTTAGCCAGCCGGCTCAAGGGTCTTGGCCCGGACGTGGTCGGTGGCTCGTTCTCGCCGTTGGACGGGCATGCCAACCCGCTTCACCTATGGCGCGCCCTGCATACGGGCTACCAGGCCCGGGGCGGGCGCACCCGCACGGAGGCCCGCGTCACCGACATCACCTGGCGGCACGGCACCTATCGCCTGGCGACCACGGCGGGCCCGATCGAGGCGCCGAAAGTCGTCATCGCGGCCGGTCTCGGCACCAAGCCGCTGGCCGCCATGCTGGGCTTGGCGGCGCCGATCAACCCGCTGCGTGGCCAAATCCTGGTGACCGAACGGGCCGAGCCGTTCTTGGACCTGCCGTTGACCTGGGTCCGCCAGACCGGCGAAGGCAGCATCATGATGGGTGACTCACACGAAGACGTGGGTTTTGACGACGGCACGCGCTGGGATGTCTTGGCCGGGATCGCGGACCGGGCGCGGCGCATCTTTCCGTTTCTCGAAGGCGCGCGCATCGTTCGCGCCTGGGGTGCGCTCAGGCCTTATTCGCCGGATGGCCTGCCCGTTTACGACCGGCCGCCAGAAGGCGACGGTGCCTTCGTCGCCTCGGTGCATAGCGGTGTCACCCTGGCCGCGATCCATGCCGGCCCGCTGGCCGCCGCCATCGCGGACGGACAATTGCCGGACGATGTTTCTGTTCTGAAGGCGGCACGGTTCCATGTTCATTGACATTGATGACGCAGCCAAGGGACCCGACGTGACCTTCCACTTCGAAGGCCGCCCGATCACGACGCGGGCCGGGATAAGTGTCGCCGCGGCCTTGTTGGCGGCGGGCGAGACGGCGACCCGGGACACCCCCGTGAGCGGCCAGGCGCGCGGCGCCTACTGCCTGATGGGGGCGTGTTTCGAGTGCCTGGTGGAGATCGACGGGGTACCCAACCAGCAGGGCTGCATGGTCAACGTGCGGGACGGCATGGTGGTGCGCCGCCAGCGGGGCGCCGCGGTGGTCGGCCCGTGAAGACGCATCACGACATTGCCGTCATCGGCGCTGGTCCGGCCGGCATGGCAGCCGCGGCGACGGCCGCAGCGCGCGGCGCCGACGTCCTGGTCCTGGACGAACAGCCCGGGCCGGGTGGCCAGATTTACCGCGGCGCCAACGCGCCCGAGGGCGCCAACGACGCCATCCTCGGCGATGCCTACGGACGCGGCCGCGAATAGGCCGGCGCCATGCTTGATGCCGGCGTGCCCCATGTCCCGGGCGCCACGGTCTGGCAGGTTTCGCCGGACCGCGAGATCGGCGTTGCCGTCGCCGGCCTGGCCCAGGTGGTGACAGCCGACGCGGTGATCATCGCCACCGGTGCCCTGGAACGCCCGTTCCCCGTGCCCGGCTGGACCCTGCCCGGCGTGATGACCGTCGGCGCCGCCCAGATTGCCCTGAAGGCGCACGGCCTGGCCGCGCCGAATGCGGTGTTCGCCGGCACCGGACCGCTGCTCTATCTGGTCGTCGATCAGTACCGTCGGGCCGGCATCCCGGTGA
>JAPPPF010000102.1 GCA_028817665.1 Magnetovibrio sp.
TTAATAGACAGCCCCCGACTTTTTCTCCTTTTTCGGGGGCGCGCGGCGTGGCCTCAAGTTGTTGGCCGGGACCCCCGGGCGCGGGGGCGGTCTGGCCGAGACCAAGAAGGCGGCGGAGTCCGTCATCGGCGCGTTCCGAGGGCTGAAGGCCAATATCCTCGTCCAACAGTTCATCAAGGAGGCCGCGGGCACCGACCTTCGCTGCCTTGTCGTTGGCAACCGGGTGGTCGCGGCGATGAAGCGGGTGGGGGGCGACGATGATTTCCGCGCCAATCTCCACCGGGGCGGCAAAGCCGTCTCCGTGAAGTTGACCAAGGAGGAAAGGAAAACTGCCGTGCGGGCGGCCCGGATCCTGGGGCTCTCGTTGGCGGGCGTTGACCTGCTGCGCGCCGACGACGGCCCGAAGGTTCTGGAGGTCAATTCATCACCGGGCCTCGAGGGAATCGAGTCGGTGACGGACAAGGACGTGGCCGGACTGATCATCGAGAACCTGGCGAAGAGCGCGCGACCGCCCAAGGTGTTCCGTGCAAGACGAAGCGCGCCGCGATGACCAAGTCGACCAGGGACCAATTTGAAATCGGCGAGGCCGTCGTCGCGGCCGGTGATCGGACCACGGTCGATCTTCCGATCATGCACTTGTCGACGCACACCCCCGTCGACATGCCCGTCCACGTCATACATGGGCGCCAGGAGGGTCCCGTCCTTTTCGTCTGCGCGGCGTTGCATGGCGACGAAATCAACGGTGTTGAAATCATTCGCCGGCTTTTGCAGTTGAGCATACTCAAGAACATGCGCGGGACCTTGCTCGCGATTCCCGTCGTCAACGTCTTCGGCTTCCTGGCGCAGTCGCGCTACCTGCCGGACCGGCGGGATTTGAACCGGTCGTTTCCGAGTTCGGAACAAGGGTCAATGGCGGGCCGGCTGGCCGATTTTTTCCTCTCCGAGATCGTCGCCAAGGCGACGCATGGCATCGATCTCCATACGGGCGCTATCCATCGGACCAATTTTCCGCAGGTGCGGGCCGACCTGGACGACGTGGAAACGGTGGCGCTCGCCCGCTCATTCGGTGTGCCGGTCATCATCAACGCGGGTTTGAGGGAAGGAAGCCTGCGCGCCGCCGCCGGCAAGTTCGGAATCCCAATTCTGGTCTACGAGGCCGGCGAGGCCCTGAGATACGACGAAATGTCCATCCGGGCGGGCGTCAACGGCGTGATCCGAACCATGCGCCACCTTGGCATGCTGCCGAAGCTCCGGTCGTCCTCTTCGAAGGTTGATCCGGTGACGGTTCGCAGCAGTCGCTGGGAGCGCGCGCCCATCAGTGGTGTCATGCGGGCCCTGATGGAGCCCGGAACGGCCGTCCGCCGCGGGGACCTTCTCGGGGTGATCTCCGATCCGTTCGGCGCGCACGAGGTCGAGGTGAGGTCCCGTTTCGACGGCATCATCATCGGCGGCGCGACGCTGCCTGTCGTCAACGAGGGAGACGCCCTGTTTCACGTCGGACTTTCCGAGGGAACGAAGGCGAGCGCCGATGCGCTCGATGCCTTCGAGCCGGACGACGACTATGACAGTGGTGCGACGGCGGAGATCGCGGACGAGCCGCCCGTTGTCTGACTGCCTTCGGCTCCATTTTCGTCCGGTTCGGGTCCCGGCCGGCGCCGCCACGCCCTACTTGCGAAAATGCGTCATGTAGTTCATGGCGAACTCGTCTTTCCCCGCGATGGTGTCGGCGGCGACCTTGAAGTCGGCCAGTCCGGTGGGCGGGTTCATGACCGGGTCGATCATGAGGGTGTCGCAACCGGCGAGAATGGACATGATCAGGAACGCATTGTTGGCGGCCTTGCGGCTCGGCAGTCCGAAGGAAATGTTGGAGTGGCCGCCAAAAATGTGGACCTCGGGGTAGGTCTCGCGGAGGGCGCGCACGGCATCGAGGTAGTGGTTGCCGTATTCGGTGCCGGCCCCGATGGGGAACGCCAGGGGGTCGAGGTAGCGGTCGGTCATGGGGATCCCGACCTTGTCCATCATGCCCATGATTTCGGTCATGTTCTCGACCCGCTCCTCGGCGTTCTGCGGCATGCCCTCGCGGCCGCGCGCGTTGGCGAACAGGAGGGCGTCGTGTCCCTTCGCGAGATCGATCAAGTCCTGGCGTCCGTCCTCCAGGTTCACGGAATTGATCGCGGGCCGGCTTTTCGACTTGTCGTAAACCTCGAGGCCGATGGCGATCGTCTTCGGGTCCGACGAATCGATGGCCAACGTGACCCCGGCGATCTCCTGCGCCTGCGGGATGACCCATTGCATCCAGGCGTTCCGTTCGTCGGGATCGACGGAAATCTCGTCGAGGCAGATATCGATGATGTTGGCGCCGGCCTCGATCTGCGCGCGAATGACCCACGTCAGGTACGGCATGTTCTTTTGGCGCACCGCCTGGGCGATGTGGGGAATTTGGAACTTCTTCACTTCCGCCGGGTCGTCGGGGAAGATATCCGTGATGTCCAGCGCCGATGCCGTGCCTTCGTTATCGACGTAATTGAGCACGACCCGGCCGTCGGATTTCTCGACCCGCGGGCTGGTCCCCTTGATTTTCCGGCTGGTGTTAAAGTTCTCGCCGATGACGTCCAGAATTTGGCTGCTCATGGTTGGCTCCTCTCGATGCGCCGCCGGACACCACAACCGGGCCGCTCGGCCGATACTCAGTCGGCTTCGCGCCGGCTCTCGCGGGTGCGCGTCGGCGGGATCGCCGCGGAAATTGCGTGACGCACGGCACCTCGGTGCCGCCACGGCGAACAATTGAAAACGGAGGGCTAGGACGTCAAAGCCGTCGTGAGAGAGCCCGTCAGGATTTTCGGCGGAAGGCGAGCCAGAATCCCGCCTCCATGCCGCGAGCGGAAATTAAGCAACTGGACGCGAACGCGTCAAGTGCCGGCGGCGCCCTAGGCGGATTCGAGGGGCACGGTGAGGCCGACCTTGGTGCGGCTCATCACGACCGAAGTGCGGAAGCGCTTGACGTTGGCGTCGTCGAAGAACAACCGGTGGGTCAGTTTTTCGAAGTCCTCCATGTCCCGTGCCAGCACGACCAGCGCGAAGTCGGCCTCGCCGGTCAGGTAATAGCACTGCTGGACCTGGCGCTCGGCCTTGGCCTTGCGGCGGAACGCGTCGAGCTGGTCGAGGCGCTCGCGTTCCAGCTCGACCAGTACCAAGAAGGTCATGGCGTAGCCGGCCTTCTCGGGCGCCACCAGGGCGTGTTCGCCGGTGATCACGCCGGCCGACTTCATCTGCTTGATCCGGCGCTGCACCGTGGCCACCGAAAGGCCGGTTTCCTGGGCGATGGTCTCGAGCTTCTCGCGGGCGTTGGCCTGCAACAGCCGCAGGATGCCGCGGTCGCTGTCGGAGAGGTCGGTCATCGATTGGCCCTCGATTGATGTTTAGCTGTTGAATATGGGTCAAATATGAAAATTTTTCCCAAAATATCGGAATTTTTGAACATTCGGCAACAGCGCTTTTCGCTAGGGTCCCCGCATCATGATGTACCAAAACACCCGCCCGGCCTCGGCCGCGCCGCGCCTGTTCCGCGCCGACGCCGGCCGCCCCATGGCGATGCTAGGTCTTTGCCCGGCCTACCAGCCGACGCCGCTCCTCGCGTCGCCGGCGCTGGCCGCCGAATGCGGCGTCGGTGCCTTGCTCCTGAAGGATGAGACCCAGCGCATGCGCCTCGGCAGCTTCAAGGCGCTGGGCGGCGCCTTCGCCGTGGCCCAGATGATCTCGGAGCGCGCCGGCGAGGCCGACCCGACGTCCGACGCCGCGAAACCGGTCGCCGCCGGCCTCACCTTCATCACCGCCAGCGCCGGCAACCACGGGCTCTCCGTCGCCGCCGGGGCGCGGGTGTTCGGCGCCGGCGCCGTCATCGTCCTCGCCGCGACGGTGCCCGAGGGTTTCGCCGAGCGCATCCGGACCTTGGGCGCAGACGTCGGCCGGGTCGACGGCGACTACGAGGCGAGCGTCGCCCACGCCCAATCGTCGGCCGATGAGAACGGCTGGCTGCTGTTGGCCGACGGCTCCTGGGACGGCTACATCGAGCGCCCGGCCATGGTCATGGAAGGCTACACCGTGCTGGCCGAGGAGTGCCGGCGGGAATTCGAGGCGGGCGGCGAATGGCCGACCCATGTCTTCGTGCAAGCCGGGGTCGGCGGCCTGGCCGCCGCCGTCGCCGCGCACATCCGCGAATTCTGGGCGGTGCAGCCGAAGATCACCGTGGTCGAGCCGGAAGCCGCGCCGTGTCTGCTGGAAAGCGTCAAGGCCGGCCGCATGACCCGGGCCGAAGGGCCCGTCTCGGAGATGGGCCGGCTCGATTGCAAGGAGGCGTCGCTGATCGCGTTCTCGGCGCTGAAGGACGACGCCGACCGGTTCCTGCTGATTTCCGAAGAGGAAGCCGCGATGGCCGTCGAGCAACTGGCGGGGCATAATATCCGCACCACGCCGCGCGGCGCGGCCTCGTTCGCGGCGTTGAAGAAGATGGCGCCGGGCGCCGACAGCCGGTGCTTGGCGTTCGTCACCGAGGGCCTTGAGGAGGGGTGAGGGAGCCGGCGGTCCGCCGCCGCCGTTCGATACCGGGAGCATCCATGCCTGACATTCATCCGCGCGCCAACGACATCCACGGCGAACTCGTCGCCTGGCGCCACGATTTTCACCAGTACCCGGAACTCGGGTTCGCCGAACACCGCACCGCGGCCCGCGTCGCCGAACTGCTCAGGGAGTTCGGCGTCGAGGTGCACGAGAGTGTCGGCGGCACCGGCGTCGTCGGCGTCCTGAAGCGCGGCGCTGGCGGCAAGGCGATCGGCCTGCGCGCCGACATGGATGCGCTTTCCATCACCGAGGAGAACACCTTCGCGCACGCGTCCAGGCATCCCGGCACCATGCACGCCTGCGGCCACGACGGGCACACGGCGATGCTGCTGGGCGCCGCGAAGATCCTGGCCGCCAGCCACGACTACGACGGCACCGTGGTGCTGATCTTCCAGCCGGCCGAGGAGCACGGCCGGGGCGCCCTGGCGATGATGGAGGACGGCCTGTTCGAGCGCTTCCCCGTCGACGCCGTCTACGGGATCCACAACATGCCGTCGCTGCCGACCGGCCATTTCGCCGTGCGCCCGGGGCCGATCATGGCCTGCGAGGACAATTTCGAGATCACCATCCGCGGCAAGGGCGGCCACGCGGCGCTGCCGCACACCGCCGTCGATCCCATCGTCACCGCGTCCGAGATCGTCCTCGCCCTGCAGAGCGTCGTTTCGCGCACCCTCGGGCCGACGGACAACTGCGTGCTCTCGGTCACCGATTTCGACGTCGACGCGACCCGCAACGTGATCCCCGAAACCGTCGTGCTGCGCGGCGACACGCGGTCCTTCACGCCGGACGTCCAGTCGCGTATCGAGGAAACCATGGAACGCCTGGCCGCCGGCATCTGCGCGGCCCACGGGGCGGGCTACGACTTCACCTATTCGCGGGAGTTCGCGGCGACCATCAACACCGCCGCCGAGGCCCGCGTGGCCGCCGACGTCGCCCGCCGGATGGTCGGCGCCGAGAAGGTCGACGCCGCTTGCGCGCCGCTGATGGCGTCGGAGGACTTCGGCTTCATGCTGCAAAGGAAGCCGGGATGCTATCTGTTGCTCGGCAACGGCGGCGATGGACCCGGCGGCTGCGGCCTGCACAGCCCTCACTACGACTTCAACGACGAGATCCTGACCACCGGCGCCGAGTTCTGGGTCCGGCTGGTGCAGGACCAGCTCCGCCCGTGAGCGGGGGCCGGCGCCGATGAGCGGCCAGCCGCGACGCGGGTTCGGGCTTGCCGAATTCGAGGCCCGCATGGACCGCGCGCAGGCCCGCATGGCGGCCGAGCGCTTGGACGCCATCCTGCTGACCACCGAGCCCGACGTGCGCTATTTCACCGGCTTCTTCACCCAGTTCTGGGAAAGCCCGACCCGGCCCTGGTTCATGGTGCTGCCCGCCGACGGCAAGCCCGTCGCGGTGATCCCCGAGATCGGCGCCGCCGGCATGGCCGGGACCTGGGTGGACGAAATCCACACCTGGCCGGCGCCGCGCCCCGACGACGACGGCGTCTCCTTGCTGCAGGGCGTCATCGGCGGGCTGCCGCGCCGGCACGGCCGCCTCGGCGTGCCCCTGGGCCACGAGAGCCACCTGAGGCTGCCGGCCGGCGACTTCCAGCGGCTGACCGATGGCCTGGCCGGTCTCGAGATCGTCGACGCGGCGGCGCTGCTGCACCGGCTCCGCTACGTCAAGTCGGCGGCCGAGATCGAGAAGATCGAACACATCTGCGGTATCGCGTCGGACGCCTTCGAGGCGCTGCCCGGGGTCTTAAGGTCCGGCGAGACCGAGCGCCAGGCCTGCCACCGCATGCGCATCGACCTGCTCGAGCGCGGCGCCGACCGGACGCCGTACCTGATCGCCGGGTCCGGGCCGGGCGGCTACGACAGCATCATCATGGGGCCGACGGACCGGGTGCTCGAGCCGGGCGATGTCCTGATCATCGACACCGGCACCACCTTCGACGGCTATTTCTGCGACTTCGACCGCAACTTCGCCTTCGGCCGCGCCGACGACGCGTTGCGGCGCGCCTACGAGGTGGTGTACGCATCGACGGACGCCGGGCTCAAAGCGGCCCGGCCCGGCGCCACGACCTCAGACGTCTGGGCCGCCATGTGGCGGGTGCTGGAGGCCGGCGGCGCGCTCGGCAACAGCGTCGGGCGCATGGGCCACGGGCTCGGCATGGAACTGACCGAATGGCCGTCGAACACGCCCGACGACATGACCCCGCTGGAACCGGGCGTGGTCCTGACCCTGGAGCCGGGCATGGAGTTCGAGCCGGGTAAGCAGATGGTGCACGAGGAGAACATCGTCATCACCGGGGACGGCGCGCGCCTGTTGAGCCGACGCGCGCCGGCGGAACTCCCCATAGTCGGATAGACGCCATGGATGTGGACTACCAACTCGAGAACATCGCGCCCGGCGGCCGGATCGGCCTGATCGCGCTGGCCACCGACTTCAACAGCGAGACGGACCTGCGCCGGATGCTGCCCGCCGGCGTCGATCTATTCACCAACCGGGTCCTCAACGCCAACCCGCTGACGCTGGAGAACCTGCGCGCCATGGCCGGCGACATCACCCGCGCGGCAAGCGGCATCCTGCCCGGCCTCGGCGTCGACGTGATGATCTACGGCTGCACGTCCGGGACCGCCGCCATCGGCGACGCCGAGATCGAGCGCCTGGTCCGCGTCGCTCAGCCCGACGTGCCGGTGACCAACCCCGTCGCCGCGGCCTCAGCCGCGCTGAACGCGTTCGACGCCCGGCGGATCTCCGTGCTGACGCCCTACAACGACGAGGTCAACGGCGCCATCGTCGAGAGCTTCCAGGGGCAGGGGTTCGAGATCGCGAACATCGAGGGCTTCGGCCTGGACGACGACATCGAGATGACCGGGCTGCCCGTCGCCGCCATCGCCGAGGCCGCGCTGCAGGTCTGCGCCCCGGACGCCGACGCGCTCTTCATCTCCTGCACCGCCATCCGGGCGGCGGCGGTGATCGACGCGGTGGAACGGAAATTGGCGAAGCCCGTGGTCACCAGCAACCAGGCGCTGGTCTGGCACAGCCTCAGGCTGATGGGCAGCGCCAGCGCCGTCGACGGTTACGGGCGCTTGTTCGAGATGCCTATTTCCTGACCGTTCCCGAGCGGCCGTGGGCCTTGTTGATCAGGAACAGGATCAGCCAGATCGGCAGGACCACGACGGCGCCCAAGAGGATCGGCTCGACCGCCCACTTGATGAGGTCGGCGGTGGTCTTGAACATCCATTGGATGGTTTCACCGAAGTTCTCGACCAGGTCGCGCGGATGGATGTCGAAGAACATGAACACGACGCCGACCACGAGCGAGATCAGCGCGAGTTTCAAAATCGTCTCGAACACCTTCGGCGGCATGGGTTTCCTTCCCTTTGTCGTGGTCACAGCACCCTACACCAGCCCGGCCGGAAATTGAAAGGCCGGGCCGGCCGGCCTATTTCGGCCACAGGATCATCTGCGTGCAGCGAAATTGCGCGATGGTGCGGCCGCTCGCCGGATGCGTCACCTCGGCGTCCCATACCTGGGTCGAGCGGCCGGTGTGCTGAGGCGTCGCCCGGCAGTGCAGCTGGCCCTCGGTGGCGGTGCCGAGGAAGTTGCTCTTCAGCTCGATGGTGGTGAAGCCCTCGGCGCCGTCCGGCAGGTGCGCGTAGGTGGCGAAGCCGGCGGTGGTGTCGGCCAGCGCGACGACGGAGGCGGCGTGCAGGTAGCCGTTCGGGGCCAGGTGGTCGGGGCGCACGGTCATGGTCGAGTTGAGCGCGCCGTCGTCGAGGGCGCCGATCTCGATGCCCATGGCCTCGACCAGGGTGCCCTTGATCCGCTCCGCGATGACCTCGGGGCTCAGGTTTCTGATGGCGTCGTCGCTCATGACGCGGACTCCTCTTTGGTTTCGGGCGGGCCGGCAAGCCGGGCGCGCAGCCCGGCGATCTCGGCGCCGACGCGCGCCTGCTCGGCCTCGTTGTCGGCCAGGTTGCGGTAGAGCTGGCGGGCGTCGATGGCCTCGGCGCCGAGAATGCCGCCGCCGCGTTCCTGGGCATCGCGGTGGCGCCGGGCCTGGTGCTCGAACTCGGCCCAGGCGGCCTTGAGCTCGCGGAGCTGGGCTTCAAGGCGGGCGATCTCGTCGGTCGGGTCGGGGGCGGCGATCATCGCTCAGTGCAGCAGCGTGACGCCGGCGGCGCGCAGCATCTGAGCGGCGCAGATGAAGGCGAAACTGGCCGCCGCCGCGTAGAGCGCGCGCAGGAAGCGCTGGCGCTTCAGATTGCGGAGCCCGCTGGATTTCAGGATCTCGTAGGCGAGCTCGCGCGAAAGATCGGCGCCGTCGAGCTTCTCGATGTAGCCGTCGACGCCCTGGAAGCGCTCGCGGTCCCGGTAGAAGGTGCGGGCCACGTTGTCGGGCTGCTCGCCCAGCCTCGGCGCCACCGCGCGGGTCGGGTAGAGCACCGCGCCGAACATCATGATCGGCACCATGACGACCAGCCAGGAGACGGCGACCACGGTCGGCGTGAACGGCGGCTGGTCGGGGTTGAGCTCGCCGATTGCGGTGACGATGCCGATGGCGAAGATGTAGCCGATGCCGCAGATCTGCGCCTTCGCGTCGTAGGAACGCACCGTGTCCTGGACCTCCTTCAGGGCTGCGTGCAGGTAGGTGAGGGTGGCGGTGTCGGTCATCCTTCGCGGTCCAGGAACGCCGGTTTATTGATCATCACCATTCTCATCCCCGAGCTTTTCCAACACGGTTTTGATCGCAATTTCGTGCATCTTTGGTCCAAGAAGGTAAAATTGCTTGCCAAGTATCGCCGCCTCTTTTTCACGCGCGAGAACATCCGTAACCATCGCAACAGGAGCAGATAGCAAGTTTACTACAGGTATAATCCCGCCCACGTTTGCCGCGCTCCCCACAGTTTGAAATGCGCCTTTGGCCTTCTTCGCGACGGACTCATCGTCCATGGCCTCTTTCATAAGGGTGAGTTGTCGTTTTTTGCGAATGTCCTCATCCGAATCTTCTGTAAGCGTTGCTCGAAACTTTTCAGCGTAGCTGGTGATGAACTCATCTTGTCGAATTGCAGCGAACGTATCTAGATCGGCTGGTGAGAAGTCCAATCCGAAGATATCAAGTGTGTGTTCTGAGAGTGACAAGGAATGAATTTCAGAAAACAGATTAGTCTCTTCGGAAACGTGCTTGGCATAGGTTGTCGCCATTATTCCCACAACATTGTGAAATTTTAAGTCTCCCAAAAGGATCGAATCATTTTACTCCGCTGTCCGGACTTGATCGCAAATTTGTCTGAAAACATTCCACGCGATACTGTCGTCATTCGATTCAGGTACGATCTTAAGAAGCGCGACGCGTGCCTCTTCTGATTTGACAAGAATGTCACATAACATCCCGATATGATTGTAGGCGTCGGACGATATGGCCTCGTAGCTCATCTTGAGGCGCAAATCTGGATGGTAGTAGTGGCGATCTTTGAGATAGATCCGATGGTCGGGAAGTGGCGCGTCAACGGGCGGCAAGATTATCGTTTCGAAAAGGCATGCCAGGGCGGCGGCGCGCGATTTGATCGAATCTGGCTGAGCGCCGTATAGCGCTTGGTAATAAGGATGTGCATCCTTTGCTGATCTCGCACGGTCCCAATTGTTGGTCAGTAACCACATCAAACCGGTTGAGTAGGGGTGGGCGGGAACAACACTCCGAGTTTGCGCTGCCATTACTTTCAAACTCCGTCCTATGAACTTCTCATAGTCTATAGGAAGTTTGCCGGCCCTGTCCGTCCTAGGAGGCCTTCTTCCGGCGCTTCTTCTTCAGCCCCAGGTAGGGCGCCAGGTATTCGCCGGTGAAGCTGCCCGGCGTCTGGGAGACCGTCTCGGGCGGACCCTCGGCGACCACCCGGCCGCCCTTGTCGCCGCCCTCGGGGCCGAGGTCGACGATCCAGTCGGCGGTCTTGATGACCTCCAGGTTGTGCTCGATGACGATGACCGTGTTTCCGGTCTCGACCAGCGCGTGCAGGACCTCGAGGAGCTTGCGGACGTCCTCGAAGTGCAGGCCGGTGGTCGGCTCGTCGAGGATGTAGAGCGTCTTGCCGGTGGCCCGCCGGCTCAGCTCCTTGGCCAGCTTGACCCGCTGCGCCTCGCCGCCGGACAGCGTCGTCGCCTGCTGGCCCAGGTGGATGTAACCGAGCCCGACCCGGTTCAGGGTGACCATCTTGTCGCGAATCGACGGCACCGCCTTGAAGAACTCGGCCGCTTCCTCGACGGTCATGTCGAGGACGTCAGCGATGGACTTGCCGCGGAAGTCGATCTCCAGGGTCTCGCGGTTGTAGCGCTTGCCCTTGCAGGTGTCGCACTGGACGTAGA
>JAPPPF010000144.1 GCA_028817665.1 Magnetovibrio sp.
CATACGCGACATGGGTGTTGGGTTTCGAGCCGTGCACCGTCCGGCAGTGGTGCACGGTGAGGGTGCCGGCCGGGCCCTTCAGGTAGTCGGCGGCGCTGAGGTCGAGGGTCTGGAGGTCGTCGGCGCCGATGAAGCCCTGCCAGTCGCCGGCCGCCGAGTAGTGGTCGAACACCGGTCCCTTGTGGCTCGCCGGCAGCACCCCCATGGGCCCCATCTCGTCGGTGATGTCGGCGAGCGCCAGGCCGATCGTCAGCACGTTGTAGGCGGTGTGCGGCCAGAACGGGATGTCCTGGTGCCACTTCACCTCGGTGCCGCCGCCCGACCATTTGAAGTTGAGCTTGCCGTGGTGGAACTTGACGTCGGGCCCGAGCAGGTCGGCGGCCAGGTCGACGATGGGGCCGGAGGTGGCGAAGGCGTGGTAGGCGTCGTCGTGGTCCTGCGGCCGCATCAGGCGCCGGAGCCGGGGATTGTCGGCCGTGTGGTCGTCCTCGACGTCGAACTTCTCGTCGGAGGCGGTAACGCCGCGGCTCTCCTCGACGGTCCGCGCCGTCGCCCGGCCCAGGCGCTCGAGCCAGTCGGCGCCGACGAAGCCGGGAAGCGACAGATACCCCTGGTCCTCGAAGAAGGCCTTCTGGGCCGGGGTGACGGCGTTGAGCGGGTTCGATGAGTCCATCTCTCAGACCTTCGATTATCCGTGACGCCCGAGCTTACCACAGCCACTCGGGGACGCGACCCCGCCGTTCCGACGCGGGGATCGCCCCTAGACGAGATCGACGTCGGTGACGATCTCCACCAGGGCCGGGCCGTCATAGGCCAGCGCCCGTTTCATGGCGTCGGCGAGTTGCTCCGGCTTCGAGACGCGCACCCCGAAGCCGCCGCAGATCTGGGCGAACTTGGCGAACGGCGGGTTGTGGAGCGAGGTCTGCCAGACCTGCCATTCGCCGGCCCGCTGCTCCTTCGAGATCTTCCCGAGCTCGCTGTTGTTGAGCAGGATGTGGGTGATGTTCATCCCGTACTTCACGGCGGTGGTGAACTCACCCATGTACTGGCCGAACCCGCCGTCGCCGGAGACCGAGATGATGGCGCGCTCCGGCGCCGCCGCCCAGGCGCCCATGGCGGCGGGAAAGGCGAAGCCGATGGACCCCAGGTACCCCGACATCAGCACCGACTGGCGCGCCACCTCGAAATACCGGCCGAAGGAATAGGCGTTGTTGCCGACGTCGACGGCGATGACGGCGTCCGCCGGGGCGGTCCGGGTCAGGGCATCGAAGACGGCGGCGGAACTGATGCCCTTGCCGCGCGCGTCCCGGGCCCGGCTCCGCTTCTCGGCGCGCCAGGCCTTCCACCGCGCCGCGACCTCGGGGCGCTGGTCCGCCGGCCGGAGGCCCTTCGCCAGGCCCTTGCGCAGGAGCCCGGCGGTGATCGCGACCTCGCCCCAAACCGGCACGTCGACGGGGTGGAACTTACCCAGCGCCATCTGCTCGAAATCGACCTGGATGATCTTCTTGCTCCGTTCGATGCCCGTGTGATTGGAGAACGAGGCGCCGAAGACGATCAGCAGGTCCGCCTCGTTCATGAACCAACTGGCGATCGGCGTGCCGCTCCGGCCGAGCACGCCGGCGGCCAGCGGGTGGCGGTCCGGAATCTGGCCCTTGCCCTTGAAGGTCGTCAGCACCGGCGCCTTGAGGCGTTCGGCCAGCTTGACGATCGGCCCCATGCCGTCCCTGGCCCCGTAGCCGACGATGATCACCGGCCGCTTGGCCTTGCCGATCAGCTTGCGGGCGTCGCGGATGGACCCGGCCGGCGGCGAGATATCGGACGGGCTCACCCGGCCCTTCGGCCCGGACGCCCTCGCGCCCTCGCCGGCCGGCAGGACCTGGACCTCGTCGGGGAAGATCAGGTGCGCGACATCGCGCTTCAACGTCGCGTGCTTCAGGGCCAGGGTCATCAGCTCGGCGTGCTTCGACGATTGCAGGACCGCCTGGCTCCACGCCGCGACCGCCTCGAAGGCCGAGGACTGATCGATCTCCTGGAAGGCGCCGGGCCCCAGGACCTGGGTATCGACCTGGCCGGTCAGGGCGAGGACCGGGGCCCGGTCGACCTTGGCGTCCCAGAGCCCGGTCATCAGGTTGGTGGCGCCGGGCCCGGCGATGGTCAGGCACGCCGCCGGCCGGCCCGAGAGCTTGGCGTAGCCCGAGCACGCGAAAGCCGCGGCGCCCTC
>JAPPPF010000172.1 GCA_028817665.1 Magnetovibrio sp.
GCGCCGTCCACCGGCCGGGTCTTGGAGACCACGCCGGAGACCAGGCTGCGTTGCACCTTGACCTTGACGTCCTTGGCGATCTCGACGGTCACCTCGACGTCGTTGTCGACCTTGGTGACGGTGCCCATGATGCCGCCGCCGGTGACCACCTTGTCGCCGCGCCGGATGGCGCCGAGCATTTCCTTGTGCTGCTTCATCTTCTTCTGTTGCGGCCGGATCAGCAGGAAATAGAAGACCACGAAGATGAGGATCAGCGGCAGCATCGCCTCAAAGCCGCCGCCCGCGCTGGCGCCGCCGGACTGGGCATATGCGGTGGAAATCAACATTCGAAACTCCTCATGTTCGGGGCCGGAAACGGCAAGCTTTTCCGCGCCTCAAGAAAACCTGCGGGACTATACCCACCGGCGGCGGAGTTGCAAACGATAACCAGGTCCATAGCCGATCCCAGTCTCAAGCGGGATTGGGATGGCCGGCGAGGCAATCCCGCGTCCCCGTCAACCCTTCCCGATGTTCGACATCTGAGTTAGGCCCGCCGGCCCGCCGGCGCAATGGCCCGGCCCATAGTCTTTGTCCGCGGATGTCCGCATTTGTCCGCGATTGTCCGCCGGTCAATGCCGGCGGTCCGGGTCCGCCGGCTCCGAGCCCGCGCCCCGCGGCGCTTCCGGCGACGGAGACATTTGCGACGGGTTTCGCGACGGATGCCGCCTTTGTCCGTCTTCCGTCGCCGCCGGCGCCCGACCGACGCCGGTGAGCCGCGCCTGCAACTCGGCGGCGCGGGCCGCGGCGTAGAAGTGGTGATCCTCGAGCGCGCGCTGATAGACGACCTCGAGCTTGCCGACGACGACGTCGCGCTCGCGGTTCTGGTGGTCGGCCAGTTCGGCCTGGATCTCGCGGATGCGGGCCTGGATGCGCGGCACCCGCAGCAGCCGCCAGCCGGTCTTGCGGGCCGAGTGCCGCGTAGCTTGCGTGACGATTTCGTCCCGAACAGGTGTCGACGTATCGTCATAATTCTGGGACAAATTGGTAGGCGCATGCCAACGTGCCGGGCTTCCGCCTCGGGTCAATACCGCGCATTAGGGACGGAATAAAACTCGGTCCGGCACCGAGCCGGAAGCCGCCATCTAAACCCGTAAACAAACCCGCCGAAGGAACCGCCGCCGCCTCGCCCGCCTTATCGGACATGAGATACCGTCACGATCCCGCAGACGAGGATTGCATTTCGAACCGGTGCGGCTAACCTCGCACTCCGCACCGCACTCCATCGTGGGAACACCGGCCGGATCCATATGACCGACACCTTCGACTACATCATCATCGGCGCCGGGTCCGCCGGCTGCGTCCTCGCCAACCGGCTGTCCGCCGATCCGGGCACCCGGGTCTGCGTCCTCGAGGCCGGGCCGTCGGACTGGAATCCGCTGATCCACATGCCAGTCGGCTGGATGAAGCTGTTGAAGTCGCCGGCCTACAACTGGCTCTACGAGGCCGAACCGTCGGAATGGACCGGCGGGCGCCGCGTCGAGGTGCCCCGCGGCAAGGCCTTGGGCGGCTCGTCGTCGATCAACGGCTGCATCTTCAACCGCGGCACGCCGGGCGATTTCGACCATTGGGCGCAGCGCGGCAACCGGGGCTGGAGCTACGACGACGTGCTGCCCCACTTCAAGAGCCTGGAGAGCTTCTCCGGCGACGACCCGGACGGGCGGCGCGGCCGCGACGGGCCGCTGCGGGTGACGCCGACGGACTGGCGCCACCCGCTGGTCGAGGCCTTCATGGACGGCGCCGCGACCCTCGGCATCCCGAGGAACCCGGACTACAACGGCCGCACCCAGGAGGGCACCGCCTACACCCAGCGGACCATCGTCGACGGGCGCCGCGAGAGCGCCGCGAAAGCCTTCCTGACCCCCGTCAAGGGACGCCCCAACCTCGACGTCCGGACCGGCGCCCACGTCACCGGCCTGGTGTTCGAGGGCCGGCGCTGCGTCGGGGTCCGCTACGCACGGGGCGGACGCGGCGGCGGCGCCGTCGATCTCAGGGCCGGCCGCGAGGTCTTGCTGTCGGGCGGCGTCATCAACTCGCCGCAGCTCCTGCAACTGGCCGGGATCGGCGACCCCGCGCACCTCGCCGGGATCGGCGTCGAGGTCCGCCACGCGCTCGCCGGCGTCGGCGAGAACCTGCGCGACCACTACACGCCGCGCTTCACCGCGCGGGTCCGGAACACCGACACCCTGAACGAGCGCGTGCACGGCGTCCGGCTGATGGCCGAGGCGGTGAAGTGGGCGTTGAAGCGGCCCTCGGTGCTGGGGATCGCCTCGACGGTCTGCTACGCCTTCGCGCGTTCCGACCCGGCGCTCGAGGTCAACGACCTGCAGATCACCTTCATGCCGGCGAGCTACAAGGACGGCCACCAGAGCCAGCTCGACGACCAGCCCGGCGTGACCATCGCCGCCTGGCAGCAGCGCCCGGACAGCAAGGGCCGGGTGCGGGCGGGCTCGGCCGACCCCTTCGAGAAGCCGGTGATCGACGCCAATTACCTCGGCGAGGCGAGCGACCGGCGGGTCCTGCTGGCCGGGCTGAAGCTGGCGCGCAAGCTCCTCCGCACCGAGCCCATGGTGCCCTACTTCGCCGGCGAGATCTACCCCGGCGACGGCGTCGTCACCGACGACGAGCTGCTCGACACCGCGCGCCGGCGCGGCACCACCACCTTCCACATGATGGGCACCTGCCGGATGGGGCCCGAGGTCGACCCGACCGCCGTCGTCGATGCGGAACTCCGGGTCCGCGGCATCGGGGGCTTGCGCGTCGTCGACGCCTCGATCATGCCGACCATGCCGTCCGCCAACACCAACGCGGCGACCCTGATGATCGCCGAGAAGGCGGCGGCGATGATCCGCGCCGCCTAGGCCCCAGCGCCCGCCCATCGGGGCCTCGCCCGGGGCGCGGCGCCCGGAAATCCCGCTTTATCTCGTTTCACTCGAAGCTCATTGAGTTTTCGAATAGATATCATCTGAACTTTGAATTGGACGCGGCGAAATGACGCGTGCCAAGTTATTTCCACAATTTTCCTAGGGTTAAAAACCCCTACGTTTACTAGGTTTTTACCGGCGGGACCGCCCGCCGGCACGGAGGAGAAAATGGATACCAAAGTCAATCCCTGCCACGCCGACCCGAACGTCGCGAAGACCCTGGTGAAGGCGTTCAGCGGCTATGAGAAGAACCGTGTGCCGGCCCACGACCCGACCCTGACGGAGACCGACGCCGGCACCGACATGGGCGAATACATGCGGCGCTTCTGGCATCCGGTCTGCATGTCGGAGGAGCTGACCGACACGCCGCTGTTCCTGATGATCATGGGCGAGGAACTGGTCGCCTTCCGCGACAAGAGCGGCCAGGTCGGGCTGCTGCACGCGCACTGCTGCCACCGCGGCGCGTCGCTGGAGTATGGCATGATCAAGGAAAAGGGGATCATGTGCTCCTACCACGGCTGGGTCTACGACGTCGACGGGACCTGTCTCGACGTGCCGGCGCCGACCGGCGAGGAAGCCGAGGCGGAAGCCTTCAAGAAGACCGTCTGCCAGGGCGCCTACAAGGCCTTCGAGCGGCACGGCCTGGTCTTCGCCTACATGGGGCCGGCCGAGGAGGAACCGCCGTTCCCCGAATGGGAGGACGACTTCACCGTCCAGGACGGCGACGAACTGGTCGCCTTCAGCAACTTCCAGCACTGCAACTGGCTGCAGGTCCAGGACAACGCCGCCGACCAGTACCACCACATCCCGCTGCACACGACGGCGGTGGTGCCGGGCCACGAACAGGGCACGACCTTCGGCGAGGCCGGCGCGGCGCCCTACCTGGTGCGGCCGGACCTGCAGTTCTTCCCGGTCCACGACGGCACCGGCATGGCCTGGACGTCTTCCAGGCGGGTCGACGACGAGAAGATCTTCATCCGCGTCAACCACCAAGCGCTGCCCAACCTGAGCTTCCATTCGTACCTGTTCGAGGACGGCTCGGAACGCAAGCACTTCAGCCGGCTCCACATGATCCGCTGGACGGTGCCCGTCGACAACACCAACTCGAAGATGATCGGCTGGCGGGTCATCGGCCCGAACATCGACCCCCGCGGCATCGGCAAGAAGAACCTGGTCGGCTACGAGAACATGGACTTCCTGGAAGGCCAGGTCGCCATGCGCCGGCCGGAGCGCGAGAAGTACGGCCAGGGCAACCTGCCGCCGATCCCGAAGCACCACCGCGAGCGCGACTGCTACAAGGACGCCCAGTACGCGCCCGGCGACTACGAGGTGATCATCACCCAGCGGCCGATCGCGGTGCACGCGCTGGAGCGGCCCATGAAGGCCGACGGCGGGGTCTACCTGTTCCGCAAGCTGCTGCGCGAGGCGGTCACCGGGGCCAACCCGAACCTGCGGATGCTGCCGCTGACCCTCGCCTCTGTCCCCTTGCTGCGCGACCGGCCCGGCGTCACGGCCAGGCATTTCTGGCTCGCCCAGATCAACTCGGTAACCGGGTTCGTCCAGCTGACCGACGCGCACGGACGGTTTTTCGATCGTCGCCAGCTCGATCGCTACTTCGAGGGTTTTTGTCTGGGGACCCTGATCCTCGGCGGTCTCGGCACGATCATCGGCCACACATTGGCCAGCCAGCTTCCGGCGCAAGGCGTCCGGATGCTGATTTTCATAACCCCTTTGTATCTTCTCCTGCTGACCGGGCGAACGCGCGATTCAATGATGCTCGCGGCCGCCGTCCTCGGATGTGCCGGTGTGCCGATTGCACATCTTTGGTCGCCGGAATGGGGCGTCGTGGTTGGCGGCTTGATCGCCGGAACGGTCGCCTTCGTGGTCTTCGAATTGAGGCGTATCCCATGACCGGCCACGATCCTTTGTGGCTCTTAATCTTCGCCTTGCTCGGTACCTTCGGGCTGCGGGCGCTCGGCGTGATTGGAGCCGGGCATCTTGAAGAGGATACGCCCCTGTTCCGCTGGGTCGGTTGCGTTGCCTTCGCCATCGCCGCTGGGCTGATGGCAAAAATCCTGTTTCTCCCATCGGGCGTGCTGGCCGATGCCGCATTGGTCTCTCGGCTCGGCGGCTTCGCCGCCGGGGTGACAATTTTCTTTGTCTTCGGGCGGCGGGGGCGCTGGGGGCGCGGGCGCGGCTTTGTGGGATTCCAAGTGCTTGTTGGACTAGGGGTTACCTGACGACGCAAGGGGCGTGCCGGCGGCCCCGGATTGACGCCACCGGCCCCGGCCCCTACCCTCGCCGGCCATGAGCAACGATGATCTTTTACCGACTCTGAAGCGTATCGCCGACGCGCTGGAGCGCCTGGCGCCGGCGGCGCCCGAGGCCACCGACATCGCGTCCGCCGACGCCTTCATCTGGCGGGCCGAGACGGGGCGCCTCGAGCCCGTCGACAAGGTCAACCGGATTCCGCTGGACTTGCTCAAGGGCATCGACCGGCAGACCGACACGCTGCTCGCCAACACCGAGCGCTTCGCCGGCGGCCTGCCGGCCAACAACGCGCTCCTGTGGGGGGCGCGCGGCACCGGCAAGAGCTCGCTGGTCAAGGCCGTGCACGCCGAGATCAACCACGCCTCTGGCGGCGCGCTGGCGCTGGTCGAGATCCACCGCGAGGACATCCCGTCGCTGCCCCGCCTGCTGGCCATGCTGCGCGGCGTCGAGCGCCGCTGCCTGCTGTTCTGCGACGATCTCTCCTTCGACGCGCACGACGATTCCTACAAGTCCCTGAAGGCGGTGCTGGAGGGCGGCGTCGAGGGGCGGCCGGAGAACGTGCTCTTTTACGCGACCTCGAACCGCCGCCACCTGATGGCCCGGGACATGATCGAGAACGAGCGCTCGACCGCCATCCACACCTCGGAGGCGGTCGAGGAGAAGGTCTCGCTGTCGGACCGCTTCGGGCTCTGGCTCGGCTTCCACAACTGCGACCAGAAGACCTACTTCGCCATCATCGAGGGCTACGCCCGGCGCTTCGGCCTCGACGGCGCCAGCATCGACCTGCAGGCCGAGGCCAACGAATGGGCGGTCACCCGCGGCGCGCGCTCGGGCCGCGTCGCCTGGCAGTTCATCCAGGACCTGGCCGGCCGTCTCGGCAAGCCCATCGACCTCGACTGATCAGCGCGGCCAGAACCTTTCGGCGGCGGCGATGTAGCGGCGCAGGTGCGACCTCAGGGCGGCGCTGGCGACCCGCTCGTTGGCCCGGCGCGCGCCCTCGAAATCGCCGATCCCGGCCAGGATCACCGCCGTGTCCGACATCACCTGGCTTTCCAGCGCCCGGACCAGGTTGCCGTCGGTCATCTCCTGGCGCGCCCGGGCCAGGGTCAGGACGGCGCTCCCGGCGCGGCCGTCGGCGGCCTGGGCGCGGGCCACGGCGACCAGGCTGAGGACGCGTTCACGGCAGCTCTCGGCGGCGAGGGCGTAGTGCCGGGCGGCTTCCGCCGGGCGCGGGCGGGCGAAACCGGCGGCCACCAGTTCGCGCGCCGCGCGCCGGCGCCGGCCCTGGAAGCCTACTCGGCCGATCAGAAACAACAGTTCATCAGCTGGTGCACCGGCGCCAAGTCGGCCACCGAGTCGACCTGTTCGTGCACCGTCAAGCGCCTCGCCCAGACGGTCGCGCCGGCGGCGCTGGCGCAGTTCATCGCGTCGCAGACCGGCGGCGGCGGCTTCAACCTCTCGGCCAGCGCGGCGACGACGACCGCGCTGGTCGCCGAGGCCCTGGTCGGCTGCTCGAAATAGGGCGGCGCCGGCCGGCGCGCCTCAGACCCGGCGCAGGTGCTTCCGGGGATCGCGGGCGCGGCGGCCCTTCCTGAGTTCGAAGTGCAGTTGCGGCGTCGTCACGTTGCCGGTCGAGCCGACCGTGCCGATGCGCTGGCCCTTCTTCACCTTGTCGCCGCGCTTCACCAACAGGCGCTCGTGATGGGCGTAGGCCGAGACCCAGCCGTCGGCGTGCTTGATCAACACCAGGTTGCCGAAGCCCCTGAGTTCGTTGCCGGCGTAGACGACGACGCCGTTCTCGGCCGCAGCGACGGGGGTGCCGCGGGCCGCGGCGATGTTGATGCCGTCGTTCCTGAGCCCCTTCGACTTGGCGCCGAAGCCGGAGATCACCCGGCCCTTGACCGGCCACTGGAAGCCGCGCCCGGCGCGCGGCGGCGGCGGCGGCACGGCGCGGGTGGCGCCGCTGGCCGGCTTGCGGGCCCGTACCGGGGCGGGCCCGGCGCCCGCCGCCGGCTTCGCCTGGGTCCAGGCCGGCGGCTTGGTCGGCAGCGGCGCCGGTTTCGGGGCCGATGGCTTACCGGCGTTCGGACTGACGGAGACGGTCTTCACCTCGCCGTCGGAGTCCATCGAAGCGTCGGCGCCGGGCAGCCTGAGCCGCTGGCCGACGTAGATGGTGTAGGGCGGCTCCAGGCCGTTGAGCCGCGCCAGGTCGTACATGCCCAGGTTCCTGGCCGCCGCGATCCCCGAGAGCGTGTCGCCCGTGGCGACCGTGTATTCAGGGTCGCGGGGCAGTTCGATGCGCTGGCCGACGCTCAGGTGGAACGGCGCCTCGAGGCCGTTGGCGACGATGATGGCGCGCATGGAGACGCCGTGCCGGCGGCTCAATCCGTAGACCGTGTCGCCACGGCCGACGATCACCGCGGTGGCGCCCCGGAAGGCGGCGGCGGCGCCCGCCGCTACCGGCCGGCCGCTCTCGACGTCGCGCCGGACCTCGCTCTTCGGCGGCCATTCGGCGTAACCGCAGCCGGCGACGAGAAGCGCCAGCGCCACCGCGCCGTATGTCTTGAGCCTAGCGGTCATGAGCCGATTATCGTCGAGGCGGCACCCCCCTGCAACGGGGTCATTCGCCGGTCTCGGCGAGGCCGTCGACCAGCGGCACGAAGCGGGTCGGGCCGAGGTCGTGGGTCTCGGCGCCGTCCTCGGTGCGCACCACCTTGGTCAGGCGCTGGTCCTCCTCGTCGAGGCCGATGGGCAGGATCATGATGCCGCCGACGGCGAGCTGGTTGAACAGCACCGGCGGCACGTCGGCGGCCGCGGCGGCGACCAGGATGCGCTCGAAGGGCGCCTGCTCGGGCCAGCCGCCGGCGCCGTCGGCGGCGATGGCGGTGATGTTGGTGAGCTTCATCTCGGCGAAGCGTTTCTCGGAAATGGCCAGCAGCTCGGGGTGGCGCTCGACCGTGTAGAGGCGCCGGCAGAGCTTCGCCAGGATCACCGCCTGGTAGCCCGACCCGGTGCCGATCTCCAGGACCTTGTGGCGGTCGGTGACGTCGAGTTCCTGGGTCATCAGCCCGACCACGCCGGGCTGGCTGACGGTCTGGTGGTGGCCGATGGGCAGCGCCACGTTCTCGTAGGCGCGCGCCTTGAAGGGATCGGGCAGGAATACCTCGCGCGGCGTCGTCTCGATGGCGCCGAGGACGCGGGCATCGGTGACGCCGCCCCGGCGGAGCTCCAGGATCAACGCCCCCATGCGCGCGTCCAGGCTCACCCGAGCGCCGCCTTCAGCTTCCTGAGCGCGCCGGCGTGGGTCAGGTTCATGGTCAGCGGCGTCACCGCGATGGCGCCGCGGTTGACGGCGGCCAGGTCCGTGCCGGCGCGGAAGGCGTCCTCGTCGCGCTGCGGGCCGACCCAGTAGTAGCGGTCGCCGCGCGGGTCCGTGCCCTCGCTCAGCTGGCCGCCGATCTTGCGCCGGCCCTGGCGGACCACCTCGACGCCGGTGACCGCCTTGGCGGTGACGTCGGGGAAGTTGACGTTCATCAGCACCCCGGCCGGCCAGTCCATCTTGAACAGCCTCCTCAGGACCGTTTCGGTCCAGTGTTCGGCGGTGCCCCAATGAACGTTCTCGCGGTCCGTGTACTGCTGCGACAGCGCCACCGACGGCAAGCCCAGCAGGGTCCCTTCCATGGCCGCCGCGACGGTCCCCGAATAGGTGATGTCCTCGCCCAGGTTGCCGCCCCGGTTGACGCCCGAGAGCACCAGGTCGGGGCGCTTGTCCTTCAGGATCTCCTGGACGCCGAGCAGGACGCTGTCCGTGGGCGTGCCGTCGACGGCGAAGCGCCTCGGCGAGACGCGGCGGATGCGCAGGGGCTGGCGGAGCGTCAGCGAATGGCTGGCGGCGCTCTGCTCGGTTTCCGGCGCGACCACCCAGACTTCCTTGAACAGCTTCTTGGCGACCCGCTCCAGGACCTTGAGGCCAGGCGCGTGAATGCCGTCGTCGTTGGAGATCAGCACCCGCGCGCGTTTCAGGTTCACGGGCCTCACACTCCGTCGGCGCCGATCACCTCGACGCCGCCCATGTAGTGCTTGAGGGCGTCGGGGACGACGATGGAGCCGTCGGCCTGCTGGTAGTTCTCCATGATCGCGATCAGGGTCCGGCCGACGGCGAGGCCGGAACCGTTCAGCGTGTGCACGAAACGCGTGTCCTTGCCGCTCCCCTGCTCGCCGCCGGGCCGGCAGCGCGCGTTCATGCGCCGCGCCTGGAAGTCGCCGCAGTTGGAGCACGACGAGATCTCGCGGTAGGTGTCCTGGGCCGGCAGCCAGACCTCGATGTCGTAGGTCTTGCGCGCGCCGAAGCCCATGTCGCCGGTCGACAGCACCACCGTGCGGTAGGGCAGCTCGAGGCGCTTCAGCACCTCCTCGGCGCAGTTGGTCATGCGCTCGAGCTCCTCGGCCGACTGCTCCGGCGTGGTCACCGAGACCATCTCGACCTTGGTGAACTGGTGCTGGCGGATCATGCCCCGAGTGTCCTTGCCGGCGGCGCCCGCCTCCGAGCGGAAGCACCAGGTCATCGCCGTCATCCGCCGCGGCAGCGTCGCCTCGTCGACGATGTCGCCGGCGACCATGTTGGTCAGCGGCACCTCGGCCGTCGGGATCATCCAGAAGCCCTCTTCCGTGCGGAACAGGTCATCGCCGAACTTCGGCAACTGGCCGGTGCCGAACATGGTGTCATCGTTGACCAGGGCCGGCGGGTTGACCTCGGTGTAGCCGTTCTCGCGGGTGTGGAAGTTGAGCATGAAGTTGGCGAGCGCGCGTTCCATCCGGGCCAGCGCGCCGGACAGCACGACGAAGCGCGCGCCCGAGAGCTTCGCGGCGCGCTCGAAATCCATCAGCCCCAGGCCCTCGCCGAGATCGACGTGGTCCTTGATCTCGAAGTCGAATTGGCGCGGCTCGCCCCAGGTCCGGACCTCGACGTTGGCGCTCTCGTCGGCGCCGACGGGCACGTCGTCGAGCGGCAGGTTGGGCAGGCCCGCGAGCAGCTCGTTCAGTTCCTCGGAAGCCTGGGCGGCGGCCTGCTCGGCCTTGGCCTGAGTCTCCTTGCTCGCCGAGACCTGGTCGATGATCGCCTGGGCGTCCTCGCCGCGCGCCTTGGCGGCGCCGATTTCCTTCGACAGCTTGTTGCGCTCGGTCTGGATGTTCTGGGCCGATGTCTGCAGGACGCGGCGTTTCGCGTCGAGGTCGATGAGCCTTTCGGCCTGCGGCTCCAGGCCGCGCTTCGCCAGGCCCTCGTCGAAGGCGTCGGGATGGCTGCGGATCCATTTGATGTCAAACATGGGAAAAATCTTCAGCGACGGTTGATGTTCAGGCGTCCGCCGGTCTTATAGGGCGAATGCCCGCGTTTGGGAAGGCCGGAAGGCGGCGGCAATCTCTCAGGTTAAAACGGATCGCGGCCCAAGGGGCGTTGGACGCGATGGGAGTTGCACCCACTCATGACAGCGACAGAATCGCCCGCTCGCTCCGAGCTCCGCGCCCATATGGCCGGTTGCGGGTCGGATCCCTCTCGAAGTTTTTTGGCCTTCAGCCAGGATACCGGCCCGGCCCTTTCAACTCGGTCACCTGGCGGCCGACCCGCGCGCCAGCGCTAAAGAATACTCCCTACGCCAAACAGCCATTATTCCGAGGAAACAGTGGGAC
>JAPPPF010000115.1 GCA_028817665.1 Magnetovibrio sp.
CGAGGGCGGCGTTGAGGTTTTCGGCGCCGACGTGGCAGGTGCCGGCCCACGCGGCGGCGCCCGGCCGGCGGCGGGCCTCGCAGCGCAATTCCCGGCCGCGGATCCGCGCCGTCAGGCGGCTCAGGGCGTAGCGCCCGCAGGCGACCATGCGGAACAGGCTGGCCCGGCATTTCTGCGCTTTCTCCGGCGCGTCGAGGCCGGTCAGGTGCACCACCAGGCCGCCCCGGCACCGCCCCGCCGTGCGGCGGCCGCCGAGGCGCAGCGTGTCGCCGTCGACGGCGCAGGCCGTCCCGCGGAGCGTCTCCGCCGGCGGCGTCCCGCCGGCCGGCGCGTAGGCCTGCTCCGGGTCCGCGGCGGACGCCGGCCCGGCACTGGCCAGCCAGGCCAGGCAGAGCGCCGCGGCGATCCAGCGGCTCGGTCGGATGGCGGTCGGCGGCAAGCCCATGTTTCGGTTCCCCATGTCCGCGGCCGAGGCGGAGCGGTCCAGTTTCGGGCCCGAGATTGGGGCGTCGGCGTTGCCGGGGAATGAATACGATGATACGCGGAGATTAATTCATATTAATACACATGAATGGTAAAAGCCGCGGAAATTCACCTCTTTGGCGCATGCCGCCCACGAAAAAGGCCCCCGGGGCATCGCCCCGGGGGCCGGAAACGGGTGCCGCCGGCGGCTCAGCCGCCGAACTTGCGGGTCTCGCCCGGCTGCATGACCACGACCTTGGTCGACGTGGTGCCGAGCGCCTTCTTGAACTGCTCGGGTGTGCCCTTGAGCAATCCGAAGGTGCCGTAGTGCATGGGCATCACGGTCGGCGTCTTCAACAGGTTGTTGACGGCGTAGGCGGCGTGCGTCGGGTCCATGGTGAAGTGCCCGCCGATGGGCAGCAGGGCCAGGTCCGGCTTGTAGTACTCGCCGATGAACTTCATGTCGAGGAACACGCCGGTGTCGCCGGCGTGGTAGATCTTGTAGCCGTCGGAGAGCTCGATGACGTAGCCGGCCGGCTCGCCGCCCGGGTACATGGTCTGCTTGCCGGTCTTCGGGTCCTTGAAGACGACCTCCGACGAATGGTTGGCCGGCACCATGGTCACGGTGATGCCGTCGGCGGGCTTCACCGGGCCGGACTTGTTGAAGCGGATCATCTGCTTCATGCCGAGCCAGCCCAGCGTGGCGAAGGTGCGACCCATGTCGGCGTTGATGCCGACCTTGGCGCCGCTCTGCTTGGCCAGCGCCACGGTGTCGCCGATGTGGTCGCCGTGGCCGTGGGTGACCAGGATCAGGTCGATGTTGCCGATCTTGGCGAGATCCTTCATCGCCTTCGGCGTCTTCGGGTTCTTCGAGATGAACGGGTCGATGAGGATCACCTTGCCGTTCGGCGAGACGATCTTGAAGGCGGCCTGGCCGTACCAGGTCACGTCGGCCGCCTGGGCGGCGGCGGGCAGGGCCAGTAGGGCGAGGCCCGCGGTCATGCGTAACAGTCCACTTAACATGGTGTCGGTCTCCCGGATTGAATGTCCTCCCTAGCGGGCGATCCGCCGCGGCGTATGTCCCGATTCCGGCCGACCGCCTTACTGTGGCCCGGCGAAGCGCACCGGCGCAACCGGAATCCGGCGGCCGGTGATCACATGGCGTTGATCTGGATCAAGGATCGACGCGTCCGCGCCCACTAGGGTCCGGTCATTGTCACCAATGCGGGAGATCGAGCATGACTACCGGTGCCACAATTTTCGTCACGGCTTCAGTCTGTGTCTTCGTCGGCTTCATGCTGTTGCTGGCCTGGGCGGAGCGTCAGACCCGGGATCTCGACTGAGACCGGTCTAACCCTTTTTCTGAACCTTGGCCCAGGTGTCGCGGAGCCCGATGGTCCGGTTGAACACCGGCCGTCCGGGCGCGCCGTCCGGGTCGGCGGTGAAGTAGCCGAGGCGTTCGAACTGGACCGTCTCGCCGGCGGCCGTGCCGGCCAGCGCCGGCTCCAGCTTGCAGCCGCGCCGCGCCACGAGTGAATCGGGATTGATGTCGGCGCCGAGATCGCCGTCGGCGCCCGGGTCGGGGCGCGTGAACAGGGGTTCGTAGAGCCGGACCTCCGCCTCCACCGCGTCCGCCGCCGCGACCCAGTGCAGGGTGGCCTTGACCTTGCGTCCGTCCGGCGCGTTGCCGCCCCGGGTCTCCGGGTCGTAGGTGCAGCGCAGTTCGGTGATCTCGCCGGTGGCGTCCTTGACGGCCTCCGTGCAGGTCAGGAAGTAGGCGTAGCGCAGCCGCACCTCGCGGCCCGGCGCCAGCCGGAAGAACTTCTTCGGCGGATCCTCCATGAAGTCGTCGCGCTCGATCCAGAGCTCGCGCCCGAACGGCACCTGGCGCTTGCCGGCGGCCTCGTCCTCGGGGTTGTTGATGGCGTCCAGGGTTTCGCTCCCGCCTTCAGGATAGTTCTCGATCACCACCTTGAGGGGGTTGAGCACGGCCATCCGGCGCTCGGCGTGGCGGTTCAGGTGGTCGCGCACGCAGTGGTCGAGCAGCGCCATCTCGACCACCGCGCCGCTCTTGGTGACGCCGATGCGGCCGACGAAGTCGCGGATCGCCTCCGCCGGCAGGCCGCGCCGGCGCAGGCCGGCGAGGGTCGGCATGCGCGGATCGTCCCAGCCGGTCACGTGGCCGTCCTGGACGAGGGCCGTCAGGCGGCGCTTCGACAGCACCGTGTGGGTCAGGCTGAGGCGCGCGAACTCGTACTGGCGCGGCCGCGACGGGACCGGCAGGTTCTCGACCAGCCAGTCGTAGAGCGGCCGGTGGTCCTCGAACTCCAGCGTGCACAGCGAATGGGTGACGTGCTCGATGGCGTCCGACTGGCCGTGCGCGAAATCGTAGGTCGGGTAGATGCACCAGGCATCGCCCGTGCGCGGATGCGCGGCGTGGACGATCCGGTAGATCACCGGGTCACGGAGGTTGATGTTGCCCGACGCCATGTCGATCTTTGCCCTCAGCGCCCTCTCGCCCTCGGCGAACTCGCCGGCCCGCATGCGCCGGAACAGGTCCAGGTTCTCGTCGGGGGCGCGGTCCCGGTAGGGGCTGTCGCGGCCCGGCTCGGTCAGGGTGCCCCGGTATTCGCGGATCTCGTCGGCCGACAGGTCCTCGACGTAGGCCTTGCCCTCGGTGATCAGGTGCTCGGCCCATTGGTAGAGCAGCTCGAAATTGTCGGACGCGTGGTAGAGGTGCTCGCCCCAGTCGAAGCCGAGCCAGCGCAAGTCGGCCTCGATGGCGTCGATGAACTCCTGCTCCTCCTTGGCCGGGTTGGTGTCGTCGAAGCGCAGGTGGCAGCGGCCGCCGAATTCGCGGGCGACGCCGAAATTCAAGCAGATCGACTTGGCGTGCCCGATGTGCAGATACCCGTTGGGCTCGGGCGGGAACCGCGTCACCGGCCGCTCGAGTTCTCCGGCCGCGACCTCCGCGGCGATGATCTCGCGGATGAAGTCCCGGGGCGCGTCATCGCTCGCGTCGTCGGTTGCGTCGTCCGTGGTCGGGTCGCTGTCGGTCATTCGCATGTCTTTCTGTGTCGCGGCGGCGCACCGCCCTGGCGCTGGCGCCTTGTCTGCCAAAAAAAACAGCCGCCGCCAAGCTTTCTCCGGCGATCGCCTCAGCCGGCCTCGACGCGGTGGGCGGGTGCAGATGCTGCGTTTCGACGAGTTGCTGAACAGCGTCGGGCCGAAGCGCGCGGAGCGCTTGGAAAACGCCATCGAGGGCATCGCCAGGAAATACATCGGGTCTGGGGACGTGCTCCGGGCCATGGGCAACGGCGTCTTCATCACCATTTTCGGCGGCATTTCCAAGGCCGAGGCGGAAGCCAAGTGCGCGTTGATCCGCGACGACGTCAACCAGTTCGCCGCCGGCGACCCCAACCTCAAGGGCGAGCTCCAGGTGTCGACCGTCGTCGCCGCGGTCGATGGCACCATGAAAGTCAGCGACCTCGACGATTTCGAAGCGGTGTTCGCGCGTCTCGAGGAGTCCCAGGAAGCGCCGCGGGCGGCCGCCCAGGAAGCCGCGCCGGAAGCGGCCCCGACGGCGGCCCCGGCCGAGGCGGGAACCGTCTCAGCGGCCGCCTACGACGACTGGGACCAGTGGCTGAACGTCGACGCCGCCGGCGCCGGCGAGCCCGTGCAACCGGTGACCGCGCCCGGCGGCGCGGCCGCCACGGACGGCCCGCGGTGGCGGGACATTCCCTACGAAGGGCTCGGCGCGGCGGCGCCGGCGAACACCGAAACCTTCGACCCGGCGACCTTGCGGAGCCAGTTCGAGGCCGCCGAGGTGGTGCCGCGGCCGGTCTGGGACGTCGAGCGTAAGGTCATGGCGGCGGTGGCGAGCGTGCCGGTCAGGCGGCTGCCCAAGACCATCGTCGGCGACGCCATGGTCGGCGCCAACCCCATGGGCGTGGTCACCCTCAGCCTCGACCGGCTGGCCGTCAAATGGGCCTGCGACGAACTGGCGGCGGAAACCGAAGACGGGCCGGAACGGGTCGTCATTCCGGTCCATTTCATGTCGCTGGCGAGCATGCGCAACCGGGCGCTCCTGTTCACCGCGTGTCTCGACCTGCCGGCCGAGGCCAGGCCCAGGGTCATGGGCGAGGTCTCGTTCCCGGACGGCATCCACCTGACGGCGGTGGAGGACGTGGTCCGCCTGTTCCAGCCCTTCGTCGGCCGCATCGGCGTATCCTGCGGGATCGGCTGGCGGATGTTCTCGAACCTGAAATCCTGGGGCGTCGAATGGGTCGGGTTCTCGGCCGATCCCGACATGGATGAAGACGAGGCCACCGACAAGATGGCCAACTTCGCCATCGGCGCCAGCCAGGCGGGCCTGGTGCCCTACGCCAAGGACCTGCCGAGCCGCAACCTGGTGATGGCCGCCGGCGCCGTCGGCATCCGCCATGTCTTCGCCCGGCCCGACCCGCATGCCGGCGCCAGCTACGCCGACGCCCAGTTCAAACTGGACGACCTCCACGGCACGCCCTAGCGGCGCTATTCGGCGAGCCGCGTCGCCAGGAAATCCCGGACCCGTTCGATGGCGGCGACGCGGGCCGCCACGTCGGTGCCGACGTGGACGCGCCGTTCCTTGGTCTTCGAGGCGTTGTTGCGGGTGACCACCGTCTTGATCTCGAGGGCCGGGTTGTCGAAGCCGTGGTAAGCGCCGTCGTAGGCGTCGGCTTCGATCGGCACGCCGCGGCCGGCCGCCTCGCGGACCATCTTGAGACAGGGCGCCGCTGGGGTCCAATCGTCGGCGCGGCCGAGCTGCAGCAGGGTCGGCACGTCGGTGGCGTAGGGTTTCCGTCCGAGCGCGATGCAGCCCGGATAGAAGGCGACGGCGGCGCGAAAGCCGTCGGTCAGGTCGGCGGGCCGGGCCGGCGCGCCCTCGCGGACCGCCCAGAGCAGCGTCATGGCGCCGTTCGACCAGCCCATCAGCGCGATGCGCCCCGGGTTCACCTCGGGCTGCACCTGCAGGAACTTGAGCGCCCCGTAGGCGTCGAAGGGGCGATCGCGCTTCGGCGACAGGGGCCGGGCGGCGGTCTGGCAGATGGAGCGGAAGCCGCGCGGGTTGAAGCTGTCGGCGAGCAGCACCGCGTAGCCCTGGTCGGCCAGCCACTCGGCCCAGAACTTGGGCCGCCGCTTCAGCTTGCCCGACTTGGTCAGCATCCCGGCGCAGCCGTGCAGCATGATGACGCCGGCGCGCCGCCCCGGCCGCCCGGAATTGACGTCCGGTTTGTAGTAGAGGCCGCCGATCAGGGTGCCGGCCGCGTCGGCGCTCGGGAACCGCACCTTCAGCGGCTTCGCCGCCGCCGCGTCGCCGGCCGCCAGGGCCAACGCCGCGAAGACGGCGAGCGCCCCGCCGAGCGCCCTCATATCAAGGCCTGGCAGGCCGCCTGGATGCGCCGGCAGGCCTCGTCCAGTTCCTCCGTCGAGGCGGCGAAGGAGAGCCGGAAGTAGGGGCTCAGTCCGTAGGCCTCGCCGTGCACGGCGGCGACGCCGTGCTCCTCAATCAGGTAGATGACGAAGTCGCGGTCGGTCTCGATCACCTTGCCGCCGGGCGTCGTCCGCCCGATCAGCTTCTCGCAGCTCGGGTAGACGTAGAAGGCGCCGTCCGGGCGCATGCAGCTCAGGCCGGGGCAGTTGTTGAGGCGGTCGAGCATCAGCTCGCGGCGCTCCTGGAAGGACGCGGCGCGCTCGGCCAGGACGTCCTGCGGCCCGGTCAGCGCCTCGATGACGGCGGCTTGGGTGATCGAGCAGGGGTTGCCGGTGCTCTGGTTCTGCAGCTTGTGCATGGTCTGGATCAGGTTCTCGGGCCCGCCGGCGTAGCCCATCCGCCAGCCGGTCATGGCGTAGGCCTTGGAGACGCCGTTGACGGTCAGGGTGCGGTCGTAGAGGCGCGGGTCGGCGGCGGCCGGGCTGGCGAAGCTGGCGCCGTCGAACAGGATGTGCTCGTAGATGTCGTCGCTCAGCAGCAGGCACTGGGGGTGCTCGACCAGGACGTCGCCCAAGGCCCGGTACTCGTCGGCCGTGTAGACGGCGCCGGACGGGTTGTTGGGCGAGTTCAGCATCAGCCAGCGGCTCTTCGGGGTGAGCCGGGCCTTGAGTTCCTCCGGGGTCATCTTGAAGCCGTTCTCGGCCGTGCATTCGTGGATCACCGGGACGCCGCCGGCGAACTTCGTCATCTCCGGGTAGGAGACCCAGAAGGGCGCCGCGACGATGACCTCGTCGCCCGGTTCCACCGTCGCCATGATGGCGTTGTAGATGACCTGCTTGCCGCCGTTCGACGCGATGATCTGGTCGTGGCTGTAGTCGAGCCCGTTGTCGCGCCGGAACTTCTCCTGGATGGCGTCCTTCAAGGCCGGCGTGCCGCCGACCGGGGTGTAGGCGGTCTCGTCGCGTTCCATGGCCCGGACCGCCGCCTGCTTGACGTTGTCCGGCGTCGGGAAGTCGGGCTGGCCCTGGGTCAGGGCGATGATGTCGTGGCCCTGGGCCCGGAGTTCGCGGGCCTTCTGGGTGGCCACGGAACTGGCCGACGTTTCGATCCGGGTGGTGCGCTCGGCGATGTGTGCCAGGTCTTGTGCCATGTCATGTCCCCTCAAGGCTGGTCGGCAATTGTGTTAGCAGCCGGCGCCGCGGTTTGAAAGTCGCCGTGGCGTTTCAGGTAGGCGACGAGGCCGCCGGCCTCGACGATGCCCCGGACGGCCGGCGGCAAGGGCTCGGCGGCGGCCGTGAAACCGCTCGCGAGGCCGCGGACACGGAGGCCGTCCTCCGCCGCCGCGATCTCGATGGTCTCGCCGTCGTCGATGCCGGCGGTGTCGCAGATCACCGGCAGCAGGCCGTTGTTGATGGCGTTGCGGAAATAGGTGCGGGCGAAGCTCTTCGCGACGACGGCCCGGATGCCGGCGCCGAGGACTACGGTGACCGCCACCTCCATGGCCGAGCCGCAGCCGAAGTTGCGCCCGGCGACGAGGATGTCGCCGGCCTCGACGGTCGCCGCGAAGGCCGGGTCCCAGGCCTCCATCAGGTAGCGCTTGAGTTCGGCCGGATCCAGGGTCTCGCGCTTGCGCCGGGATTGGATGATGGTGTCGGTGTCGATGTCGTCGCCGAGCCTGCGGGCCCGGCCGGTGAACAAGACGCTCATGCCAGTACCTCGCGGGGGTCGGCGATCCGGCCCCGGGCCGCGGTCATCGCGCAGGTCTCCGGCGAGGCCAGCCAGATCTCGGCGTTCGGGTTGCCCATGCGGCCCTTGAAGTTGCGGTTGGCGGTGGAGACCACGGTCATGCCGTCGGCGACGACGCTGCCGCAGGTGCCGCAGCACGATCCGCAGCCCGGCGTCTGGATGATCGCGCCCATGGCCGCGAAATCGGCCAGGGTGCCGTCGGCGAGCAACGCCAGGTGCACCTCCTTGGACGCCGGGGTGACGATCAGCCGGACCCCGGGTTTCGGCCCGCCGGCGCGGCGCAGCACCGCCAGCGCGTCGCGGAAGTCCTGCGCCCGGCCGCCCGTGCAGGTGCCGAGGTAGACCATGTCGGCGGGCTGGCCGAGGCCGGCGTCGATGGGCACCACGTTGTCGACGAGGTGCGGTTTCGCCAATTGCGGGATCAGTGCCTGGAGATCGAGGCCGACCTCATCGGCGTAGGCGGCGTCCGGATCGGCCTCGACGGCAGCGAAGGGGCCGTCGGCGCGGCCGTCCAGGTAGTCCCGGGTCGCCGCGTCGGCCGGGAACAGCCCGGCCTTGGCGCCGCATTCCATGGACATGTTGGCGAGCACGAAACGCGCGTCCATGGAGAGCGTGTCGAGCGCCGGGCCGGTGAATTCGAGGGCCTTGTAGGCGGCGCCGTCGGCGCCCAGGCGCCCGATCAGGGCCAGCGCCGCGTCCTTGGCGGCGACGCCGGGCCCGAGGCGCCCGTCGAGGACGACCCGGATGGTCTCGGGCACCCGGAGCCAGACCTTGGAGGTCAGCATCGCCGCGGCCAGGTCCGACGACCCGATGCCGGTGCCGAAGCAGTTCAGCGCGCCGTAGGTGACGGCGTGGCTGTCGGCGCCGACGACCAGGGCGCCGGGCCGGGCGCGGCCGGTCTCGACGATCAACTGGTGGCCGATGCCCTCGCCGATCTCGTGCAGGTGGATGCCGTGCTCGGCTGAGAACGCGCGCACCGCCGCCAGATGCCCGGCCGCCTTCTGGGTCGGCGGCGGCGCGTAATGGTCGATGGCCATGGGGCCGGACGCGTCGGTGCCGAGCGCCGCGTCGACGGCGCAGATCAGCGTCTCGCCGGCGGCGGCGTCGGTGCCGGCGGCGCGCGATAGGATCTTCTCGGCGATGGTCCGGGCGGCGGCCATGGGCTCAGGCGAGCAACCGGTCGAGGGCGGTGAAGGTGCGCTCGATGTCGGCCGCGTCGTTGAACAGGTGCGGGCTGATCCGGAGCGCGTCGCCGCCGCGCAGGCTGATGTGGATGCCTTCCTGTTTGAGCCGGGCGCCGATGTCGCCGGGTGGCGGTTCGGGCGGGCGGATGCCGATGAAGTGCCCGACCCGTTGCGCCGGGACCGCCCAGCCGCGCTCGGCGGCGAGCGCCGCGGCCCGGTCGGTCAGCGGCGCCAGCGTTTCCTGGATCGCCGCCGGCGTCCACGCGCTCAGTTGCTCGAGCGCCGCGACAGCCATCGGCATGTTGATGAAGTTGTTGCGCTCGCCCATGTCGTAGCGCTTGGCGCCCGGCGCGAAGTCCTCGGGGTAGGCGACCTCGGTGGCCTCCGCCTGGACGCCGGCCATGTTCCAGCGGTGCTGTTCCAAGGGCACGCCCCGCTGGCGGTGTGGCGCGGCGTAGAGGAACCCCAGCGTGTAGGGGCAGAGCAGCCACTTGTAGGCCGAGCTGACCAGGAAATCGGGCTGGATCTCGGCCACGTCGAGGGCCATGGCGCCGGCCACCTGGGTGGCGTCGATGACCAGCGCCGCGCCGGCCTCGCGGCAGCGCGCGCCGATGGCGGCGAGGTCGAGGCGGCTGCCGTCCGACCAGTGGCACGGCGGCAGGGCGGCGATCGCGGTCGCCGCGTCGATGGCCTCCAGCACGCCCGGCGTCCAGTCGCCGTCGGCGGGCCGGGGCACCACCTTGAGCGCCGCCCCGGCGGCTTCGGCGAGGCTCCGCCAGCTGAACAGGTTCGACGGGAACTGGTCCTCGATGACGACGATCGTCTGGCCCGCCGCGATGTCCAGGTTGCGGGCCGCCACGGCGATCCCGTAGGAGGTCGAGTTGACGATCGCCACGTCGTCGGCCTCGGCGCCGATGAGGCCGGCGAACAGTCCGCGCAGGCGCTCGGCTTCCGCCGGGGTCTCGGCGTTGTCGATGGTCCAAGGGTGATACTTCCGCCGAAGGCCGATCTGGCCGGCCTCGTAGACGGCCTTCAGGAGCGGCGCGTGCGACGCGCAGTTCAGGTAGGTGACCCCGTCCTCGATGTCGAAGAGGTGGCGTTGATTGGCGATGGGCATGCGGCATTCCTTCGTTGGTTCGCGCTCAGATTATATCCGCTTCCCGTGCCCGTCACGCCGACTTGCGCCGGGCCTCGCGGACCTTGTGCTCGCGGTAGGCGATGAACGCGGTGGCCGCGAAGATCATCGTGCCGCCGAGCCAGGTGAACGAGTCCGGGACCTCGGCGAAGAACAGGTACGCCAGGCCGGCGACGATCAGCAAACGGGTGAAATCGATCGGCGCGACCACGTGGGTCGGCGCCCAGCGCAGCGATTCGGCCACCGCCATCTGGCCGATGCCGCCGAGGGTGCCCAGGAACGCCAGCCAGGCGAGCTGTTCCCAGCTCGGCCAGGTCCAGTAGAACAGCGCCGGCACCAATGAGAGCGGCGCCATCACCAGCGACATGTAGGTGGTCGTGGTGACGCTCGATTCGGTGCGGCCCAGATCCTTGATCATCAGCATGCAGATGCCCCAGCCGAGCGCCGAGGAGAGCACCAGGATCTGGCCGAGGCCGATCTCGTGGAAGCCCGGCCGGAGCACCACCATGACCCCGAAGAAGCCGACCGCGATGGCCGACCAGCGGCGCAATCCGACGCGTTCGCGGAACACGAAGATGGCCAGCAGGGTGGCGAAGATCGGCGCGGTGAAGCCGAGCGCCGTGACTTCCGCCAGCGGCGTCAGGCTGACCGCCATGAAGAAGCCGAGCATGCAGAACGTGTTGACCGTGCCGCGCGCCACCAGCATGCCCATGCGGTTGGTCCGGAGCGGCGCCCAGCCGAGCTTGATGAACCAGGGCACCACCGCGATCAGGCCGAAGAGGTTGCGGAAAAAGGCGATCTCGAAGGGATGGATGCCGGTGGTCGAGACGTAGCGGATGGAGACGTGCATGCCGGAAATGAACAGCCCGTAGACGAGCATCCAGAAGATGCCTTTCAGGGG
>JAPPPF010000217.1 GCA_028817665.1 Magnetovibrio sp.
CAATATCGTCTTCCTGGACGCCGGCAATGTGACGTTTCGCGGCGCGGGCCGCGGGTTCGTGCCGACGTCCGGATGGACCGGCGAGACCGATTGGCGGGGCTTCGTGCCGTTCGGTGAATTGCCGACGAGCTTCGACCCCGAAACCAAGACCTTGATCAACGCCAACAACCGCGTCGTCGGCGACGCCTATCCGCATTTTCTCGGCTTTGACTGGGCGCCGCCGTTCCGGGCGCGGCGGATCGCCGAGTTGCTGGCCGCCGGCAAGGGCCGCACGGTCGAGGATACCGGCGCCATGCAGCGCGACACGGTGTCGCTGATGGCCGTCGATCTCCTCGGCGTCATGGGCAAGGCGGCGCCGGAGACGGCGCGGGCCCGGGAGGCGGTGGCGCTGCTCCGCAACTGGGACGGCGAGATGGCCGGCAACCGGGTCGAGCCGACCCTGTTCATGGCCTGGCTGCTGGAACTCAACAAGGCGCTCTACGGAGACGAACTGGGGGCCGACCTGGGCGCCTACCTCGGGGCCCGGCCGCTGACCGTCCGGTCCCTGCTGACGCGGCGGCGCGCCTGGTGTGACGACGTCGCCAGCGCGGCCCCGGAAACCTGCGCGGACATCCTCCGGCGTTCGCTGGACCGATCGGTTCAAAACTTGGTGGAAAGCCTCGGCCCGGACATGTCGGACTGGCGCTGGGACGAGCTTCACCTGGCGCGGTTTCCGCATCCCGTGCTGACCCACGTGCCGGTGCTCAACCGGCTCGCCGACCTCAGCGTGCCCACCGGCGGCGGCACCGCGACGCTGAACCGGGGCGCCATGCATCTGGCGGCGGCGGCGCCCTTCACCAACGTTCACGGCGCCGGGTTCCGGGCCGTCTACGATCTCGCCAACCTCGGCCGGTCGCGCTTCGCCATCGCCACCGGGCAATCGGGAAACCCGTTGTCACCCGGGTACCGCGATCAACTCGAGGGGTGGGCCAACGGACGCTACCTGACGCTCGGCCTGCCGCCGAGAACGGTCCGCGACCAGGCGGCGTCGACGATGACGGTCCGGCCGGCGGGCGCGAAATGAGGCGCCGTCCGCCAGCCGCTTCGCCGACGGGGGTTGCGCGGCCTCCGCGGAAGGCGTTTGGGACGCCGCCATGACGGTGAAGCTGGAACATATCGAGGCGGCGGCGGCGCGCATCGAGGGCGCCGTGCAGCGCACGCCCCTGCGCCGGTCCGAGACGCTGACCCAGATCACCGGCGCCGAGGTGTTCGTCAAGTTCGAGAACCTGCAGTTCACGGCGTCCTTCAAGGAGCGCGGCGCCCTCAACAAGCTGTTGAGCCTGGAAGCGGCCGAGCGCGGGCGCGGCGTCATCGCCATATCCGCCGGCAACCACGCCCAGGGGGTCGCCTGCCACACCCAACGCCTCGGCATGCCGGCGACCATCGTGATGCCGGCCAACACGCCGTTCATCAAGGTCCGCCACACCGAAGCCTTCGGCGCCCGGGTGGTGTTGACCGGCGAGACCATCGCCGAATGCGCGCCGGAGGCCGAGCGGATCGCCGCCGACGAGGGATTGACGTTCGTGCACCCCTTCGACGACGAGGCGATCATCGCCGGCCAAGGCACCATCGCGCTGGAGATGCTGGCCGACGCGCCGACCCTCGAATGCCTGGTCGTGCCGATCGGCGGCGGCGGTCTGATCTCCGGCATCGCCACCGCGGCCAAGGCGCTCAACCCGGATATCGAGATCGTCGGCTGCGAGGCCGCCGCCTATGCCTCGACGCGCGACGCCTTGGCCGGGACCGACGGCACCTACGGCGGGCCGACGGTGGCCGAGGGCATCGCCGTGAAGGCGCCGGGCGCGCTGACCCTGCCGATCATCCGCGAGCTCGTCGCCGACGTGATGGTCGTCGGTGAGGACGATCTCGAACAGGCCATCAATCTCTACTTCAACGTCGAGAAGACGGTGGCCGAGGGCGCCGGCGCGGCCGGCCTGGCGGCGCTGCTCGCCAACCCGGACCGCTTCGCCGGACGCCGCGTCGGGTTGGTGCTGTGCGGCGGCAATATCGATTCCCGGCTGATGGCCATGGTGATCATGCGCGCCCTGGTGCGCGAGGGGCGGATCGCGCGGATTCGCGTCGTCACCGCCGACGTGCCCGGGCAACTGGCCCGGGTCGCGGACCTCATCGCCAAGGCCGGCGGCAACATCGTCGAGGTCGAACACCAAAGAT
>JAPPPF010000029.1 GCA_028817665.1 Magnetovibrio sp.
CATCGATCCCGTTCAGGTGGCGCGGGCGATCACGCCGGCGACCAAGGCCATCATCCCGGTTCACCTGTTCGGCCAATGCGCCGATATGGCGGCGCTCGCCGGCATCGCCGAGGAGCACGGGCTGGTGATCATCGAAGACGCCGCCCAGGCGCAAGGCGCGACCTTCGCCGGGCGCCGCGCCGGAAGCCTCGGAGACGTCGGTTGCTTCAGTTTTTATCCAGGGAAGAATCTCGGCGCCTACGGCGACGCCGGGATCATCACGACCAACAACGCCGAGCTGGCCGAGGGCTTGCGGCTGCTCCGCAACTGGGGCTCGTTGAAGAAGTATCATCACGACGAGGTCGGCCTGAATAGCCGCCTCGACACGGTTCAGGCCGCCATCCTGCGCGTCAAGCTGCGGCACCTGGAAGATTGGAATGACGCTCGCCGCCGGCACGCCGCCGGATACCAGGAGGCGCTCGCCGGATTGAACGGCGTCACCTTGACACGCTACGACGACGGCGCCATTTACCACCTCTTCGTCGTGCGGGTCGAGGACCGCGACACCGTTCTGGCGGCCTTGAACGAAGCGGGAATCGGCGCCGGGATCCACTACCCCTTCGCCGTGCACGAACTCGGCGCCTACAAGAACCTAGGGCACGCGACGGGCGATTTTCCGGTCTCCGAGGATTGGGCGCGACGCTGTCTCAGCCTGCCCATCTACGCGGAGCTGCCGGCGGCGGCCTACCGGCGCGCCGCCGACGTCCTCAAATCCCTGGCATGAATCGGAAGGGACTTCGAGATTGATCAAATTGGGCTTGATAGGGACCGGTTACTGGGGCCCCAATGTCGCCCGATCGATGGTCGAAACGGGCGGCGCCGATCTCGTCTGCTTGTGCGATCGCGACGCCGCCACGCTCGAGGTCATCGGCGAACGCTATCCGGACAGCCGCCGCACGACCGACGCGGCCGATGTCTTTGGCGACCCCACGATCGAAGCCGTCGCGATCTCGACACCGACCCGGACCCATTACGCCATGGTCAAGGCGGCCCTTGAGCACGACAAGCACGTGTTGGTCGAGAAGCCCATCACCGTCGATGTCGGGGAGGCCGAGGAGCTCGTCGAGCTGGCCGAATCGCGCGGTCTGATACTGATGGTCGGCCATGTCTTTCAATACAACAACACGGTCATCGCCCTGCGCGAGATGATCTCGCGCGGTGAACTGGGGGAGGTCAATTACATCAATCTCGAACGGACCAACCTGGGCCCGGTCCGGACTGACGTGAACGCGTTGTGGGATCTCGTGTCCCATGACGCCTACATCATGGCCGACTTGTTGGGGGAAATGCCGGAATCGGTCAGCGCCATCGGCCAGTCGTTCCTGAACGCCGGCATCGCGGACGTCGTGTTCGGCACCTTCGTCTTCCGGAGCGGCGCCGTCGCCCATGTCCACGCGAGTTGGCTGAACCCCAGGAAGGTGCGTCAGATTACCGTCGTCGGAACCGAGAAAATGGCCGTTTGGGACGATCTCGACATGGCCGAACCCGTGCGGTTGTTCGACAAGCGGATCGAACAGCCGCAACCGGGCGCGCTCGAGGGATCTTTTCTCGAGCATAAGACACTGGTGGTCGATGGCGGCACCTCGACGCCGACGGTCGAGCTCAACCAGCCGCTGAAAACGGAATGCGAGCATTTCCTCGAATGCGTCAAGACCGGCGCCCGGCCGCTTTCGGACGGGCGGTCCGGGTTGGACGTGGTGCGCGCCCTGATCGCCGCCGAGGAGAGCATGAGAAACGGCGGGCGGCTGACGCCGATCGTATAGACGCGCCATGTCCACCCGCCCGGCCCGCGAGAATTCCGAGACAACCCGATAAGGCAACGGCGTGTATAAAGGCCGCAGAATTATCCTGATCGCGCCGGCTTACGACGAAGACCGGAAGATCGGCCAGGTCGTCGAGCGCGCGCCGCGCGATATTGTCGACAAGATCCTGGTCGTCGACGACGGCTCGACGGATGCCACCGTGGAGGTGGCGCGCGCCGCCGGCGCGGAGGTGTTGAGCCTGGGCGCGGTGAAGGGTGTTGGGTTCGCCATTCGCGAGGGCTATGCGGTGGCGCGGCGCGAGGGCTTCGACATCGCCGTCGTCATCGCCGGCAACAACAAGGACAGACCCCATGAAATCAACCAGCTACTCGATCCCATATGCGATCAAGGTTACGACTTTGT
>JAPPPF010000190.1:0-3099 GCA_028817665.1 Magnetovibrio sp.
CGTATTCATGCCAGCGGCACTGCATCTCGCGTTCCTTGCGATCCGATGACGACCGCGAGTCGAACAGGGAAATTCCCTTCAGGGACGGAGCGTCCCCCTTGTTCGTGGTCGCGTTCATTTCTCCCTCCAAGCACCGGGGACCCGCCTGGGGCGGGACCCGCGCCGATCATGCTAGCACGGAACGCGGTCCCCGCAGGGTCAAATTCACAGGGATTAAAACCGGGAGACGACGCCCCGCCCGCCCGGACCCGGGCGGCTCGGTGGCCCGAATCGGCGGGGCGAGGCGTGGCTTGGGGGCTAGAACGTCCCCGACGGCGTTGCCACCAACATGGGATCGGCTGTTCCGGTCGCGTACATGGCGGCGATGACGACTCCGGACAGGATCAAAGTCAGTCCAAAGGCTTTCCAAGTGGTCATTGCAATTCTCCTGTTCTCGGAGGCACACAACAACGATCGATCTTGCTGCTTTGACGGTCATTATCGCGGGGCGGGCACGAATTGTCAGTGACATGCGTCACGGTGGAAATACAAAGAGTCGGGAAATTTTTCTTGTCTTCGGCGTCAAACGGCCCCGAGCTGCCGGTCGTGCCACCGCGACAGGCACGCCAACGCCGCCGCCGCGCCCGACAGCGCCATGAACATGTCCCATTGGGTATCCCAGACGTCGCCCTGGGTCCCGAGAAAGGCGTCGGCGTCCTGGCCGAGGGCGGCGGCCGCCCACCATTCGATCAGTTCGTAAAAGGCGCTGAACGCGAGGCAGATGGAAAGCACGATGTAGGCGAGCATCTTGCCGGGCCGCAGCGCGGTGTTCCTGAGCAGGATCTCGCGGGCCAGGATGGCCGGAATGAACCCCTGCGCGAAATGGCCGAGCCGGTCGTAATGATTGCGCGCCAGATCGAAGGCGTCATGCACCCAGAACCCGAGCGGCACCCGGGCGTAGGTGTAGTGTCCGCCGAGGATCAGGATCAGACCGTGGATGAAGATCAGGTAGATCAGCAGGCGGCTCAGCGGATAGCGGCGCCGGGTCGCCGCCACCAACGGAATCGCCACCAACACCGGCGCGACCTCGAGGAACCAGGTCAGGCGGTCGTGGGGCGCGACGCCGGACAGCGCCAGCGCCACCAGCCACAGCCCCATGAGGATCAGGAGTTCGCTGTCTTCGGATCGGACCATGCTTCCCTCCGGCTGCCGGCCCTAGCCCGGGTGGTCTCCTCGGCGGCGCTGGGTCAGACCGCTTCGATGGGCGTCCGTTCCAGATTATCCGTGTTCTGGCCTTCGATGCGGATCAGCCGTGTCGGGCCGTCGCGGTAGGGGGCGTGGATGGCGCCCACTTCATAGACATGCGCGTCGCCGGGCACCAGCTTGTAGGTGCGATCCAGCTCGACCTTCGCCGGTTCGCCGTCCTTGGGCGGGGTGACCATCCGCCAGTCGGTCATTTCGGTCTCGCCGGCGGCCTGGCCGTAGATCGCCCAGGTCGGGCCGTGGTCGTGCGGCTGGCCCTGCTTGGCGCCCTTGTAGACATGGGCGCAAATGCAAAAGCCCAACTCCGGATCCTCGTAGAGCACGTTGCGCTCGACATCCGAGTCCTCCGGCACGTGTTCGGCGACGAAGGCTTCGTCGTTGAGCGCGCGCACCACGTGCCGACGCACCGCCTCGTAACCGTCCGGGCCGCTGTTCTGCTGAAGCGCCGCGCGACAATCAGCGGCGAAATCGTCGAGTGTGTAGGTCATCGTCAGTTCCTGCCTCCGTATTCGAACCGCTGAGGGTTCTAGCATATTTTCGGGCTCGGTAAAAAACCGGAAATCTACGTCAGAACCCGGCCGCCTGTCCGTCGCCGCGCGGATCCGCGGCGCCTTCGATGAGACCGTCGGGGTGGTGAACGAGGGCGCCGGCATGGCCCATCACCTCGTCGAAGGCGCCGACGACCTCCAGATCGTGCCCGGCGTCGCGAAGCCCATCGATGATCGCCGGGTCGAAACGGTTCTCGATGCGCAGGTTCGCCGTCTCCGCACCCCAGGTCCGGCCCAGCAGCCAACGCGGCGCGGTCACCGCGCGCTGTAGTTCCTGGCCATGCAGGACGTGGCGGCTGAACACCATCGCCTGGGTCTGCGGTTGCCCTTCGCCCCCCATGGTGCCGTAGGGCATGACGCGGCCGTCACCGAGGCGCGCCAGGGCCGGTTGAATGGTATGGAAGGGCCGGCGGTGGGGTTTCAGGCAGTTGTGGTGAGCTGGGTCGAGGGAGAAACTGGTGCCCCGGTTCTGCCAGGTGATGCCGGTCTCATCGAGCACCGTCCCGGACCCGAATTCCCAATAGATGCTTTGGATGAAACTGACCGCACGGCCCTCCCCGTCGATGGCGCCGAGCCAAACCGTATCGCCCTTCTGAGCGGCATCGGGCCACGGCAGCGCCGCCGCCATGTCGATGTCGGCGGCCATTTCCGCGAGGCCGTCGGGGCTCAGGAAGTCGGCCGGTTCGACGTTCATGTAGGCGGGATCCCCGATGTGGCGGTCGCGGACCCGGAAGGCCCGCTTCGAGGCCTCGACGAGCCCATGCACGTACTCAAAGGTTTCCGGCGAGTCGATCCCGAGCCGCTCGTAGATGCCGAGCACCATCAGCGATGCCAGGCCCTGGGTCGGCGGCGGCATGTTGAAGACCCGGTGTCCAGCCACCTCCAGCGAAAGCGGCGTGACGCGAAGCGCGCGGTGGCGCTCCAAATCGGCGAGCCTGAGCGGCGAGCCGGCGCGCTCCAGATCGGCGGCGATGGCGCGCGCCAGTTCGCCGCGATAGAAGTCGTCGAGCCCGGCCTCGGCCAGCCGCCGGAGCGTTTCGGCGATGCGCGGTTGGCGGAACCGCGCGCCCTTCTCGGGAAAGGCGCCGTCGATGAAGAAGTTGCCGGTGAAACCCGGGGCGTCCTTGAGCTCGTCGAGCTTGGCGCGGGTATTCTCAGCCAAAGTCTCGGTCACCGCGGCGCCGTCCTCGGCGAAATGGATCGCGTCCTCGAGCAATCGTCCGAGCGGCAACGTGCCACCCCAGGCGCGCGACACATCAAGCGCCTCGGCCCAACCGGAAACCGCGCCCGCCGTGGTCAGGGCCGCCAG
>JAPPPF010000190.1:3109-10795 GCA_028817665.1 Magnetovibrio sp.
CCGCCGTGGCCAGCGACTACCGCGGACCGCGCGACGGAATCGCCGCATGTCCCTGATCGCGGTAGAAATCAACGTCCGCCGCGCCGGCGGCGGCGCCGCAGGCGTCGATGCCGACAACGTCTTGGCCAGGCGCGTGGATCAGCCAGAAATTATCGCCGCCCAATGCGTTCATATGCGGATAGACGACCGTGATCGCCGCGGCGGCGGCGACCATCGCCTCGATGGCGTTGCCGCCGTCTTCGAGAACCCGGAGCCCGGCCCGGGCGGCGAGATGGTGGGGCGCGGTGACCATACCGCGGTAGGCGCGCGTGGTTTGGAGCATGGTTGGACCTGTCAGTGGCTGCGTTGATCCGTGGATGCGACGCCGTCGGCGGCGGCCTCCTCGCCCGGCAACACGGGGCGGGCCTGGCACTGGCGGCAGAATTCCGGAAGCGTATGGAGGGAATACATGCTTTCCCTGAGGTCGCAGGCCGCGTCGCTGGTCAACACGGCCTCCAACGAGGTGTCGTTGACATTGCCCACCGTCAACTGCGCGTCGTAATCCATGCAGCACATGGTGACGTCGCCGTTCCACAGCACGCCGACGTCGAGGAACGGGTGCTTGCAGAAACGTTCGACCTCGGACTCCGCGGTCTTCAGTTCATATTCGTCGCCCACCCGCGTATTGGCGAAGGTGAACGCGCTCCAGAACGACAGGCCGAGACCCCGCTGCAGCATGTACTTCGTATGGGTGCCATCGCCGGCGGCGCTGAGAACGATGTCGGGGTCGACGTCTGGCCGCGGGTAGGCCGGGAGGCCCAGTTCGGCCTCGATTTCCTCGGCGACCGCGCACCATTCGCGCCAGTTGTCGAGAATGTCCTTGGGCGTCTCCAGGATATTGACCCGGCCTTTCGAATCCTTGGTCACCATGACCCGCATGGTGATCTCGTAGTTGATCGGCTCGGCGCGCCTCAACCGGCTCAAGTGTTCGCGGATCAACAGCCGGAAATTGTCGATGTAGCGGTCCCATTTCAAACCGACGTCGCCGCGCGTGACGTAGGACTCGCGGGTCGGTGTCATCAGGCTGGCGATCACGGTGCCGTGCAGGCTGTCGAGGAGCTTCGGCACCGTCTTGGCGACCAGCGCGCTGCCATTGGTCACCAGCTCTGTCCGCACCCCCCGGCGGCCGGCATGGGCCAGGATGTCGTAGAGGTTGGGATGCAGGGTCGGCTCGCCCATCAGATGCAGCATCACCTGGGTCGCCAACCCCTTCTCCGCGACCTCGTCGATCATCCGCGTCGCCAGGTCCATGTCCATGAAGCCGGCGGCGCGTTTTTGAATGTCGGACGGACAGAACTCGCAATGGAAATTGCACTTGTTGGTGAGCTCCAGGAACAGCGACACGGTACCGGGGAACAGGTCTTCGCGGGCCTCGGGCCGGAGGCCGGTCCGCGCTGCGAAGGCGTCCTGGTAGCAGGTCACCGCCTCGCGGTGATTGCCATGGTCCTCGAGAATGTATCCGAGATTGTAGAGCGCCTCGTGGAAACCGGGCTTCAGTTCGACGGCCCGCCGGTAGTGCTTCATCGCCGCTCCCGGGTCGGCCTCGCCCTGAAAAATCGTGCCGAGATTGTTGTGCGCCTCGGCGTAGTCGGGCCGGCTGTCGAGCGCCTTCTGGAAGCAGGCTTTGGCCTGCTCGGGCCGTCCGGCGAGCTGATGGATGTCGCCGAGATTATTGAGGGCCTCGGGGAATCCGGCGTCGATGTCGAGCGCGGCCTGGAAACTTTCCGCCGCGGCGTCGAGCCGGCCGAGCGCCTGGAACAACGCACCCTTGTTGTTGTGCGCCTTGGCGAACCCGGGTTGCAGCGCGAGGGCTCGGTCGTAGGCGTCGGCGGCGTCATCGAGCTTGCCCGAATCCTTGTAGGCATTGCCGAGGTTGTTCAGAACCTCGGCATCGTCGGGTTGTATCTCCAACGCCGTTTCATAGGCGGCGACGGCGTCGCCGTGGCGGCCCAGGCCGCGCAGCGCGTTGCCGAGATTGCAGTGATAATCGGCATTGGCCGCGTTCGCGGCGATGGCTTTCGAGATCAGTTCGACAGACACCTCGTCCTGGCCCGCCTGATGGGCGACGACGCCCAGGAGATGATTGGCATCCGGATGGTCCGGAGCGACGGCGAGGACGCGTTCGTAGATATCGGCGGCTTCCTGCAGGCGTCCGCTAGTATGGGCAACGACACCCGTCTGCAACAACTTCAGGAGTTCCTGGGATCGGCCGTCAACGGGACCGCCGACGGCGGATTTGGCGCCGCGCCGGTTCCGCGCCTGCTTCGCTTGGCGTCGGCGTTCCGCCCTACTCATGGTGCTGACCCATACTCACAAGAGATGCCCTAAAATATGCGGTATCGAACCCAGGATACAAGGTTGGACCGGCCAGGATCGGGCGCCGATCACGCCGGCTTCTCGCACCAGAAGACATAGCCTTCCGGCGGATCGTCGAGGCTCGCCTCCAACTCCTCCCAATGGTCGAGGTCGTCGAGGCCGGGCGATTGCGGGAAGCGTTCCCGGTAAACCGCGTTGAGGCCCAACGCCTCGGTCTCCTCGAACCCCAGGAACCGGAGGCCCAGCTCGGAAAGTTCCGATTTGATCCTGAGCGGCGTGTAGCAGACCTCCTGAACGTGAAACAACAAATCGCGGCACATGCTCAAGGAATAGAAATCGGCGCGGGCCATGACCTTGTCGAAATTGGCCGCCGCACCGCCCTCCATCAACCGGTGGCGGAACGCGCGCATGTCGGCGTCCGACGATCCGATGCCCTCCCCGGCGATTATCCTGCGGCACCGCAGCACCTGACGGCGGCCGCGTTCGCTGTAGAGGCCGATCTTCATGACACCGCCCGGCCTTAGCAATCCGGCCAACACCCGCCATCCCGCCAGCGGCTTGGCCATGTGGTGGAGGACACCGACCGACTGGATCATCTCGAACTCCCGCTCGAGCCGGCCGGCGTCGAGGATGTCGGCCTGCATGAACGAGACGTTCGGGGCGATCCCCAGATCGACCATGGTCCGCTTGCCGTAGGCGATGGAGGCGAGGGAGATGTCGATGGCGGTGATCGCGGCACCGGGATAGGTGGCGGCGACTTGGGCAACGTGGCGGCCGGTCCCGCAGCCGGCGATCAGGATGGAAAGCCCGTCGTCCAGAAAGGAAGGCGGAGCCAGGTGTGGGAAGAGCCGCCTGAGATCGGCCGCCGGATGGCTCGGGGCCTGCGGCGTCGGGACGGTCCAGCGCGGATAGGGATGTTCCTCATACTGCGCGCGGACCTTCTTCGAGGTCGCGTCGGCGATCGCCGAAAGGGTCGGAATCTCGGCCTTCATCGCCGCCTCGCGGGCCGGGTTGCGGACGCTCAGAGTGATGATCTCGGCGAGATCGGCGCCGAGATCGTCCGGCGCCAGCGGCGCCAATTGGCCGGCGTCCTTCAGGCGGCCGAGCGGCCGATACATGGCATAGCGGAGCAGGTCATCGGACGGCGCGCCGGCGCCAAGCGCCGCCGATAGGCCCGCCTCCAGTCCTTCGACGATCTCGATCTCGTCAGGTTCGGCGAAGACGGCGTACTCGTTGATCACGCCCTGCCGCGCGATCAGCCCGGCGAGGCCGGCGTCGGCTTCGGTCCACCGGGCGGCCATCAACAGGCGCCGCCGGTGGCCGCGCAACGCCGCCTCCAGTGCCGGATCGATGTTCAGACAGCGGCCGAGGTAGGCGCGAAGCAGCGGATCGCCGGGATCGAGATTGGGCAGGTCGGTGTCGTCGGTCGGGTCGAACCGGCGGCGCAGCTGGTGAGCGACCGCCGGTGCCAGCTCCTCGGGCGCGCTCAACGGTCCGGTGAGCGCCGCCAACAGTTGCGCCGCGATGTCCGCGTCGTAATCCGGCGTCGTCGCCCGGCCGAGCAGGTCGACCCAGCCGAGGTAGGCGTTGACGTGCTCGGGATCGAGACCGACGGCGTCGGCGAAGGCCGCCAGCGCACCCGGGAGGTCACCCGCTTGGCGGCGCGCGAAACCGAGATTGGCGTGGCGCCGGGCCGATCCGGGTTCCGCCTCGCATGCCTTCTCGAACGCCACCGCCGCGGCCTCGGCGCGGCCCAACGCCTGCTGGATGACGCCGAATCCCTCCAGATAGTCGGGGTTCGCGGGTTCGGCTTCGAGGGCTTGTCCGGCGTGACCGAGCGCCGCCTCAAGGTCACCTGACCGATAACAGACGACGCCCGCGAGATGCCGGGCGCCGGCGTTCGAGGGATCCGTCGTCAACACGTCCTCGATCAGCGCCACCGCCTTGGCGGCGTCGCCGTGGTCGAGAAACCGACGGGCCCGCGCCAGGGACTTGCGCGTCTGGCGGGATGCGCCGGCCCGGCGGCGCTGGCGGCGGGTGGGTGTTTTGGCCATGGGGATTTGTGGCGACCGGGAACCCCGCTTGGCAAGCGAATTCTCGCCGCCGGACCTCAGACCGGGATATCGAAGTGATGGACGTCTTCTCGGACGCCCAGCTTGCCGTACAGCGTGACCGCGGGGGTGTCGCCGGAGTCCGCCTGAATGATCACCACATAGGCGCCTTGCTCCTTGGCGATGCGGCGCACCGCCTCGATCAACGCGGTGGCGACCCCCTGGCGCCGGTGTGGAAGCGCCACGGCGAGATCATAGATGTAGACCTCGCTCCGCTGTTGTTCGAATTTCTCCAGTTCGTAGGCGACCGCGCCGCCGATCACCGCGCCGCCCCGCCGGGCCACCAGGGCGATGAAATGCGGTTTCGCCAACAGGCGCCCGAGATAGGCCGATTCCGGCACCGCGCCCAGGTAGGTCTCGTGTTCGTCGAAGGCGTCGGCGAACACCGCCAACAATTCGCGCATCGGTCCGACGTCGGCGGACATCAACCGCTCGATGGCAAGGTCGGGAGTCTGGTTCATGTCGGCCACCTAGGCGGCGGCGCTCAGACCCGGGCGATCGACTTGATCTTGGCGCGCCGGACCCCGGAGCGGACGAAGATCTCCTCGTCCTGAATGGCCAGCGCGGCGAGGGCGAGATCCTGAATGTCCTCGCCGAACCGCTGGTCGAGGAACTCACTGGAAACCTTACGGTTGGAACTCAAGGTACCGTCCTCGTAAACGACGTTGAACATCATGAAACTCGGTTTCGCGGGGGATTTACGGCGGGCCATGGTGATTTCCTTCCGAGAATTATGGAGCCCGGGCGGCGCGGCCCGGGCCTTTGGAAAATGGGGCGCGGATCCGGACTGGGCCCGCCACGCGGCGCCATGAATGGACCCTAATCCACCGTGATTCAAGTAAATTCCAGTACCGTGGACGGATTAGATGGGCGGCGCATCGCCCTTGATTTGAACCCGGTGCAGGATCCGTCGCGCGGCGCCGTCGAAGGCATCGCGACGGTGCAGGACCGAGAGATTGTCCCAGATCAGGACATCGCCCGGACGCCATTCCTGGACCCAGGTGAACCGCGGCTGGGTGGCATGCGCCCAGAGCGCGTCCAGCAGCGTATCACTTTCCGCGATGGTGAGGCCGGGAACGTAGCTCCTCGGCCGCCGGCCGAGACAGAGGCACTTGCGGCCGCTCGCCGGGTGGCGGAGCACCAGCGGCTGGCGGGCGCCCGGCGTCCGGGTGACGTCATCGATCTCTTCGTAGCCCTTGCGCAGCATGCCCGCCGAGTTGTGCGACGCGTCGTGAATCGCCCGCTTACCGTCGATCCGCGCCTTCAGGCCGTCGTCGAGGGCGTCGTAGGCGTCGAACAGGTTGGCGAAATGGGTGTCGCCCTGCCCCACCGGCACCTCGACGCCGTAGAGGACGGCGCATTTCGGCGGCGTCTCGATGTAGGTCATGTCCTGGTGCCAGACCGCCTCGCCGTCGCCCAGGTTGCCGATCGGCACGCCGTCGTCGGCCTTGACGTTGGAGATGACGTTCAACTCGGGATGGTCGGGATTGATTGGCCTGCCGTAGGGATTGGGGCCCGGCGGGTCCAACTCGCCGAACATTTGGCCGAAGCGGATCAGTTCGGGTTCGGAGAGCGTTTGCCCACGGAGCCGGAGGACGAAGTGCCGGTCCAATGCCGCCCGGACGACCGCGAAGCCGTCGGCGTCGATGACCGAAAGATCGAGTCCGGCAATCTCGGCGCCAAGGCCGGCATCAAAGGGTCGAACCGTGATCGATGCCGCGCCGTCCATAGATTTGCCTCCCTCATATCCGGCGCCGAAACGGCACCTTGGACGAGTCTATCGAGCCCGCCACCGGGGTCAATCGCCCGCAATCGACGACGGTGGTGCAATGGTGAAGAGCCGAAGACTTGCATCAAATCTCAGAGGGTCCGCTTCCGACCGAAAACCGCCATGCCGGTTTCGACGTCGGCGCTTATCAAAGAACGCGTTCGCCGTACTTCGAAATCGCATCCTCGGAAAGCGTCAATCCCAGGCCGGGCTCATCGTTGAGGGTCAGCCAACCTTCTGACAGCGTCGGCGGGTTCTCGAACAGTTCGGCCTGCAGCGGGTCGCGTTCCGGGTTGGTGAACGCCTCGACGAAGCCGCCCGCCGGCGTCGAGGCGACGAGCTGCGCGTGGATGAAGCAATCGTGGTGCGGCGTCACCTGAACGTGGTTCAGTTCGCATAGCGCGGCCATCTTCCGGCCCTCGGTGAAACCGCCGAACATGGTCACGTCGAACTGCAGGATCCGAATGGCCTGTTCCTCGAGCAGGGAACGGCAGCCGTAGCTGGTCAACTCGCTTTCGCCCGCGGACAGCGGGATTGGCGTGCGCTGGGAGAGAAGTTTCAGTTCGCGCCTATCGTCCTGCCATCGCAAAGGCTCCTCAAGCCACCTCGGGCTGAGGGCGGCAAGCTCGCGGACGGCCTCCGTCGCGGTCTCGAGGCCCCACGCCCGGTTGACGTCGACCATCAGGTCGCAGTCGTCGCCGATGACCTCGCGCACGACCTCGAGCCGCTTGATGTCGTCGGCCAAGTCCATGCCGCCGACCTTGGCCTTGAAACCGCGATGCCCCTGCTCCTTCAGCTCGATGATCTCTTCACGAAGTTCGGCCAAATCCTTGCCGTCGCGGTAATAGGCGCAGGTCACGTAATAGGGCACCTGGTCACGATAACCGCCAAACAGCCGGTAGAGCGGCAGGCCGGCCATCTTGCCGATGATGTCCCAACAGGCGACGTCCACGGCGGCGGAAATCCGGACAAGCGCCTCGCGCCCCCAGCCCTTTTCATGGGCGATGCGTTTCGACGTCAGGGAAAACATGTCTTCGTAAATGCGCTCCGGCGCCAAGGGATTGGCGCCGATCAACCGCTCCCCGATGCCGCTGCGGAAGACGTCCAGGATGGGCTCCGCGCTGGCGTAACTCGTCGCCAATCCAAATCCTTCGACGCCGTCGTCCGTTCGCAGGCGCACCAGGACCTCGTTCGCCGACGGGACGGTGAAATGGCTGACCCAATGGAGACGCTCGTCCTTCGGGCCGCGGAGGATGAATACGCTGAGGTCGGTGATTTTGGTCGACATGATGTGATCGCTACCTCTCGCCGGCTCAGACCGTGCGTCAGAATACCATTACCTGGCGAACGACGGATCCCTCGGCCATGCGGTCGAACCCTTCGTTGAGGTCCTCGAGCCCGATCTGGTGGCTGGTCAACCGGTCGATGGGCAATTTGCCGTCCCGGAACAAT
>JAPPPF010000261.1 GCA_028817665.1 Magnetovibrio sp.
ACGCTGGCCTGGGTGCTGAGGTTCAGATAGTTGCGGCGGCGGTCGGCGTCAACATCCAGTTGGTGCCGATCTTCGGGATCACCATTCCGGTGATCATCCGTCACGGCAAGACCAAGGCCAACGTGACGCTCAACAATCTCAGCATTCTCCCGGCCGACAAGGACAACAAGGTGCCGCGGCTCAAGTTCACCATCGGCCGCGACGGCAACCGGTCCGCCTACGGCAACCTGACGGCGACGCTGAACGCCGGCGGCGCCAAGACGGTGCTTGGCCAGATCATGCGCCTCGCGGTCTATACGCCGAACACGTCGCGGACCGTGATGATGCCGCTCCGGGTGCCGTCCGGCGTCAATATGTCCGGCGGGTCCATCCGGCTCACCTACAACGAGCTGCAGGACGCCGGCGGCAAGGTCATGGGCGAGGCGGAACTGAAGGTTCCGTAAGGCGAAATCGAGATTTGAGGGAAACCCGCGAGACCGGCCTTCAGGCCGGTCTTTTCGTCGCCGTTATTGATAGACGACGTCAATGATGAACCCACCTTCGTCGTTGTAGCTTCCCTTTCTCTGGTTCGGCGCGACGGTCAGGGTTGCGCCGAATTGAACGTTCTTGATCCCGTTCTTGTTCAACTTGATCGGGTTCGTGAAGTTCATGGTGATGTTGGTCACCGTCATGGTGTGGCTCGAGCTGCCCTTTCTCAACGTGAAGGACGACGGCGCGGTAACGATGACGAAAGTTTTCGGCTCGCCGGTGATCTTCAGCTTGCCACGTCTGATCGTGCCGCCGAAATCGGTAAGGCTCCCCGTGATCGTCGTGGTATTGGCGTTCGGACTGAGCACCACGGTGCCGCCGGCACCGGTTTCCGGCGCGACCTTGCCGAACTTCATCTTGGTCCGCCATTCGAGCACCAGCGGCGCCTGGGCGAGTGCGGACTGCCCATGGAATAAAGTCACGAGAATTGCGGCTGCGAGCAGCCTCGAGAGCACAGCGTTCATTTCGATTACTTCCGAAACGATTATTACCGTGGACACTAGGGCACGAAGATGACAGCTAGCTGAAATGAGCGCGAAGTTCCGGCTGCTCGTCGCCGCTCATGGGGGGATGAGGCGGCAGGGGCTGACAGATCACTGAAGATCGTTAAACTAGTGCCATGCGAGAGATACTGCGCGAACCCGTCAACGAGGCGACCGTCTGGAAGGCGGACCGCTTCCGCGGCGACGATAGCTGGATCTTCGATTTCACCGACGCCCACGTCCGCGAGATCGACGCCGCGCTCAACCGGCTGCGCGGTTCCGGCGCCGGCCCCGCCGGCTTCGGCCGCGACGACTTCCCCCTCGACACTCTGGCCGAGGGCCTGGCCGGGCAACTGGAGGAGCTGGAGCGGGGCCGCGGCTTCAGCCTTATGCGGGGCCTGCCGGCCGAGCGCTACGACCTCGACGAACTGACCGCCATCTACTGGGGCATCGGCACGCACCTGGGCGAGGGCATCTATCAGAACGCCCAGGGCGACCTGGTCGGCCACGTCACCGATCACGGCAACAAGTTCGAGGGCGACGACCCCTACAAGTACAACATCCGCGCCTACACGACGACGGTCTCGATCCCACCGCACACCGACAGCTGCGACCTGGTCGGGCTGCTGTGCGTGCGCCCGGCGAAATCGGGCGGCGAGAGCGCCGTGGTCTCCTCGACGGCGCTTTACAACGAGTTCCTGGCGACCCGCCCGGACCTCCTGGAGCCGCTCTACGAAGGCTTCTACCTCGATCTCATCGGCAAGGGGACGAAGGAGAAGGAGCTCTCCCACCACCCCATCCCGGTGTTCTCCTATTGGGACGGCAAGCTCAGCTGCCGCTACAACAAGGGCCAGATCGAGCACGGCGCCAAGAAGAAGCAGGGCGGCCTGACGCCGCTCCAGCAGGAGGCCGTGGATTATTTCCGCGAGCTCTCGGTCCGCGAAGACCTGCGTCTCGAAATGGAGTTCCGGGCCGGCGATATCCAGATCCTCAACAACCGCACGACCCTGCATTCGCGGACCGGCTTCGAGGACCATCCGGAACCGGACCGCCGCCGCCTGCTGCTGCGGCTCTGGCTCAACTCGTTCACGCCCCGCCCGATGGCGCCGGAGTTCGCCAACCAGCTCAACACCGGCGCGCGCGGCGCCGTCACCGTCCGCGCCTGACCGCCCGACGGTGCGCGAAATCTACGTCGATGCCGATGCCTGTCCGGTCAAGGACGAGGTCTTGAGGGTCGCCGAACGTCATGGCTGGCGGGTTCACATGGTCTCGAACAGCTGGATGCGGCTCGCCGAGAGCCCGCTGATCAACCGGGTCGTCGTTTCAGAGGGCGCGGACGCGGCCGACGACTGGATCGCCGAGCGCATCGGCGGCGGCGACGTCTGCGTTACCCAGGACATCCCGCTGGCCGGCCGCTGTGTCGCCGCCGGCGCCAAGGCGCTCGGGCCCGGCGGCAAGGCCTTCACCGAGGACAGCATCGGCATGGCCGTCGCCATGCGCGATCTGCACACGGAACTGCGCGAGACCGGCGAGATCACCGGCGGGCCTCGGGCATTCACCAAGCAGGACCGCTCGCGCTTCCTTCAGGCGCTGGAGGAAAGCATTCAATCCGTTCTCCGGAGCCCCTAGGGTTTCGGCCAAGATCAAATCGATTTCAGGGAGGGAATCATGGAAGTACGCATGGACGGCCGCAACGCGATCATCACCGGCGGCAGCGCCGGGCTGGGCAAGGCCATCGCCACCGAATACGTGGCGTCCGGCGCCAACGTCGCCATCGTCGCCAGGCGGGCCGACGTCCTGGATCAGGCGAAGGCCGAGATATCGGCCGCCGGGGACGGCAAGGTGGTCGCCATCGCCGCCGACATCCGGCTCGCCGACGATTGCCAACGCACCGTCGCCGAGGCCCAGGCCGGGCTCGGGCCCATCGACATCCTGGTCAACAACGCGGGCACTTCGCAGCGTGGCCCCTTCCTGGAGGTCTCCGACGAGCTCTGGCAGGACGACCTCGATCTGAAGTTGTTCGCCTCCATCCGGCTCTCGCGCCTGGTCATTCCGGGCATGCGCGAACGCAGGTGGGGGCGGATCATCAACGTCTTGAACGTCGGCGCCAAGACGCCGCCGGCGGAAGGCGCGCCGACCGCCGTCAGCCGGGCCGCCGGGATGGCGTTGATGAAGGTCCTGGCGCACGAGGGCGCGCCCCACAACGTGCTCGTCAACGGCATGCTGGTCGGCAAGATCCGGAGCGAGCAGTGGGCCCGGCGTCACGCCGCGGAGCCCCGCGACATCTCGCTCGAGGACTGGTACGCCGAGGCCGGTCAGGAGCAACCCATGGGCCGGCTCGGCCTGCCGGAAGAGTTCGCCCGCATGGCCTGCTTCCTGGCCTCGGACGCCGGCTCCTACATCAATGGCGCCGCCATCAACGTCGACGGCGGGCTCTGCAAGGCGGTGTGAGGGGCGCCCGCGTTCAGTAGGACCTGGGCAGGCCCAGCACGTGCTGGGCGATGAAGCTGAGGATCAGGTTGGGGGAGATCGGCGCGGTGCGGGCGAGGCGTGATTCGCGCCACTTGCGCTCGATGTCGTATTCGCGCGCGAAGGCGAAGCCGCCGTGCGTCGAGAAGCAGGCCTCGCCCATGTTCCACGCCGCCTCCGCCGACAGGAGCCTGGCCATGTTGGCCTCGGCGCCGCAGGGCCGGCCGGCGTCGAATAACGCGGTGGCTTTACGGACCATCAGCTCGGCCGCCTCCAACTCCGCGTAAGCGCGCGCGATGGGGAACTGGATGCCCTGGTTCTGGCCGATGGGCCGGGAGAAGACGACGCGCTCGTTGGCGTACGCGACGGCGCGCTCCAGGAAGTAGCGGCCGTTGCCGATGGCCTCCGACGCGGTCAGGCAGCGCTCCGCGTTCATGCCGTCCAGGATGTAGCGGAAGCCGCGCCCTTCCTCGCCGATCAGCGCGTCGCCTGGGATCGGCACGTTGTCGAAGAACACCTCGCAGGTATTGTGGTTGACCATGGCGTCGATGGGCCGGATCTCGCAGCCGTGCTTCTGCGCCTCCTGGAGATCGATCAGGAAGGTCGAGATGCCGTGGGTCCGCTTCTCCACCTCGTCGGCGGGCGTCGTGCGCGCCAGCAAAAGCATCAGGTCCGAGTGCTGGGCCCGGCTGGTCCAGACCTTCTGGCCGTTGATCACGTAGCCGTTGCCCTGCTTGTCCGCGCGGGTCTTGATCTGGGTGGTGTCGGACCCCGTGGTCGGCTCGGTGACGCCGAAGGCCTGCAGGCGCAGCTCGCCGGACGCGATCTTCGGCAGGTAGTGCTTTTTCTGCTCCTTGGACCCGTGCCGGAGGATGGTGCCCATGGTGTACATCTGGGCGTGGCCCGGCGACGCCGAGCAGCCGGTCCGGTTGATGGTCTCGAGGATCACCGCGCCGCCCCGGATCGGCAGCCCGGCGCCGCCGTATTCCTCGGGGATCAGCGCCGCCAGGTAGCCGGCTTCCGTCAACGCCTCGATGAACTCGGTCGGATAGCTGCCCGACGGCGGCTGGTTCTCGAGGTTGCGCCAGTACTCGCCGGGAAAATCCTCGCAGAGCTTGGCGACCTGTTCGCGGATCTCGGGATAGTCCTCCTCGAGGTCCATGGTGACCGGTTGGTCGCTCATGGCCGTCCGTTCCTTTTCGATCTCATGACTTGCGGTGCCACCAAACTTGTCATTCCCGCGAAGGCGGGAATCCAATGGCGGTGTGGACTCCCGCCTTCGCGGGAGTGACGGTAAGGTTCGAAGGGTGTGACAGATCGGTTCGAACGGGGCGTCTGGGTCATTGGTCGCTCGAACGATTGTCAGGCCGCCGTCGCCGGCTGGAAGCCCAACGGCTTGCCGGCGGTGGCGAAGGCCCCGTGGGTCGGCTCGTCGGTCAGGTGGCGCTCCATGATCTCGCGGCAGGCCACCAGGGCGTCCAAGTCGATGCCGGTGCGGAGGCCCATGGATTCCAGCATGAACACCAAGTCCTCGGTGACGATGTTGCCCGTCGCGCCGGGCGCGTAGGGGCAGCCGCCGAGACCGCCGAGGCATGCGTCGAGCTCGCGCACGCCGGCCTCCAGCGCGGCGAAGGCGTTGGCCAGACCGAGACCGCGGGTGTCGTGAAAATGCGCGCCGACGGAGACGTCGGTGCCGACGGTGCGGTAGAGTTCCTCGAACAGCGCCTTGACCTGACCCGGGTTGGCGTAGCCGACCGTGTCGGCGACGCTCAGCCGGTCGGCGCCGCGTTTCAGGTATTCCTCGGCGACGCGCATGACGTCGGCGACCTTCACCGGGCCGTCGATGGTGCAGCCGAACGCCGTCGCCAGGCCGCCGGAGATCACCACGTCCTTGTATTCGGGATGCGCGTCGCGGTGCGCCACGATCTCCGAGAACCCGTCGAGGCTTTCCTGGACGCTGCGTTTGACGTTCGAATAGTTGTGCGCCTCGGAGACCGAGAGCACGACGCCGATCTGATGGGCGCCGGCCGCCATGCCGTTCTCGGCGCCGCGCAGGTTGGGAACGAGCGCGGAGACCGTGAGGCCCGGTATCTCGATGGCTTGGCGCACCACGTCCGCGCTGTCGGCCATCTGCGGCAACAGTTTCGGCGGCACGAAGGAGCCGACCTGGATCTGCGGCACGCCGGCCGCCGCCTCGGCCCGGATCCATTCCAGCTTGGCGTCCGTGGGGAAGATTGTCTGGATGCTCTGCAGCCCGTCGCGGGGGCCTACCTCGTGGACCAGAACGTCGATACCGTCCTTCATGACATCCTCCAAATGCTATTTGCCCTGCCAGTTGGGCTTGCGTTTCTCGTTGAAGGCGCGCACGCCCTCCATGCGGTCCTCGGTACCGACCAGGCGGTTGTAGGCCTCCAGTTCGAACTGGTAGCCCGTCGTCCGGTCGACCTGGGTGGCGACGGTGGTGGCGCGCTTCGCCCGTTGCACCGCCAAGGGCGCGTTCGCGGCGATGCGTCGCGCCGTCTCGAGCGTCTCCTCCATCAGCCTGTCGGGCGCGCAGACCTTGTTGACCAAGCCCCACTCGAAGGCCTCCTGGGCGCTGAACGGGCGGCCGGTGAAGATGATCTCCTTGGCGCGGCGCTCGCCGACGGCGTTCGGCAGGTTCTGGGTGCCCATGGCGCCGGGAATGATGCCGAGCGTGATCTCGGTCAGCGCGAAGCGCGCGGTCTCCGATGCGTAGGCGAAGTCGCAGGTCAGCGCCGTCTCGCAACCGCCACCGTAGGCGGCGCCGTTGATCGCGCCGATCACCGGGATCGGGCAGGACCGCATCGCCATCACGGCCTGTTCGAAGATCGCGTGCTGGCGCTTCCAGTCGGCGTCGGTCATGCCGTCGCGTTCCTTCAGGTCGCCGCCGGCGCAGAACGCCTTCTCGCCGCGCCCCGTCAGGACCACGCAGCGCAATCCCTCGGTATCGACGTAGAGGCTCTCGAAGATCTCCTTCTGGTCGATGCCCATCTGGGTGTTCTTGGCGTTGGCGACCTCGGGGCGGTCGTACATGACGATCAGGATGTGGTCGTCGATCCGTTCCAGCGTGATGGTCTCGAAATCGGTGCGCATCAGTCCTTGGTTCCCTTGATCTCTTCGTTGTGTTCGCCGAGCCCCGGCGCGTAGCGGCGGAGCGGCGGCCGGACGCCGTCGAAGCTCAGCGGCATGCCCATCAGGTTGGGGCCGCCGCCGAGGCTCTGGAGGATGTGCAGGGCCTCGGTCTGCGGATCGACGATCATCTCCGGGATCTCCTGCACCGGCGCTGTCGGCACGCCGACGCGGTCGAGGGCGTCGCGCCAATGCCGGCGGGTCTCGGCGGCCAGGACCGGTTCCATCAGGGCGTTCAGCTCGGCCAGGTTGGCGTAGCGGTTCTGGTTCGAGTTGAAGCGCGGGTCGTCGGGCCATTCGGGATGGCCGAGGACGCCGGCCAAGCGCTCGAACAACCGGTCGTTGGGGGCGGCGACGATGAGATGGCCGTCACTGCAAGGATAGGCCTGATAGGGCGCCAAGCCGCGGGCGCCGGAGCCCTGTTTCTCCGGGCGCTTGCCGTCGACGCCGACAGAGGCCACCGAATTGGTCATCCAGGCGACGGACGTCTCGTAGAGCGACGCGTCGATGACGCAGCCCTCGCCGGTGTCCCTGCGGGTATGTAGCGCCGTCAGGATGCCGACCACGCACCACAGCCCCGAGCCCATGTCGATGATCGACGTGCCGACGCGGACCGGCGCGTCGCCCTCGTGACCGGTTAGGCTCATGAGGCCGCCGTAGGCCTGCATCAGGGGGTCGTAGCCGGGCTTCTCCTTCATCGGACCGACGGCGCCGAAGGCCCAAAGGTTGCAGTAGATCAGCCGGGGATTAGCGGCGCGCAGGTCGCGGGCGCCGAGGCCGAAGCCCTCGACCCGCCCGGGCCGCATGTTCTGGATCACCACGTCGGCCTCGGCGATGCAGAACGCCTTCAGCCAATTGCGCTCCGCCTCGTCCTTGAGGTCGACCGTGACGCCGCGCTTGTCGCGGTTCAGCGCGTGGAAATAGGACGACGAGCCGTCGGCGAACATCTTGCCCCATTGGCGGGCGTCGTCGCCCTTGCCGGGGGGCTCCACCTTGATCACGTCGGCGCCGAGCGCGGCCAGGATCCAGGCGGCGTAGGGCGCGGCGACGCTGGTGCCAATCTCGACGACGGTGAGGCCGGCCAGCGGCGCGGTGGTGGCGGTGTCGGTCAAAGTGTCGCTCCCTGTCGGCGCCTCGCGCGCCCGTCACTTGGTCCCGGTTATATGTAGCGGCTCCGCCCGGGCTTGCCAAATCCGGGACCGCGTATGGGGTTACCCGCCGGACGCGGTGTCGTCGCCGTCCTCGATCGACCAGATGCGGGTGTGGAACTCGTCGGTCGGCGGGGTGACCAGGCGGGTCCGCTCGGTAATCGCCCGGTCGTCGGCCTGGCGCTCGATGGCCAGGAGCGTGCCGACGGGATGCTCGCAGAGCCCGGCCATGTCGTCGACCTCCTGGCGCGCCGCCTCCAGGGCGTCGATCATGCCCGGCGCGCCGTGGGCTTCGAACAGGTGCGCGGCGAGGCGGCGCACCGTCTCCTCGTAGTGCTCGGTGGCGATGGTGGTGACCTGGACGAAGCTGGCGCGGCCGAAGCTCTCGGTGCCGAGCCAGCCGTCGCGGAAGGCGAGCTTCTGCTTGTTGTCCCAGCCGGCCGGGTCGGCGTCGGCGAAGGCGAAGGTGCCGGTGACCGCCCATTCGCCGGGCTCGGCGGCCAGCGGGAAGACGTTGGCGTCGGAGACGTCGAGGCGTATGGTGCGGGCGAGTTTCATTGACGCGGTCCGGCGCGGTTCCTGGGGCCGCCCGACCATAGCCATACCGGCGCCCGCGGCGCAACGCCGTTCGCCGCCGCCGGGCAGGGAGATGCCAGATGCCCGCGGACGACACCGACGCCGACCGCCTCGCCGAACTGGAGACGCGTTTCGTCCACACCGAACAGGCACTTCAGGACCTGAGCGACATGACCACCGAGCAGTGGGCCGCCATCGACGCGCTCAAGCGCGAGGTCCGGCGCCTCAAGGATCAGATCGCGACGCTGGAGGACCGCCCCGGCGCGGCTGCCCCCGAGGACGAGAAGCCGCCGCATTATTGAGCCGCGGCGCGATCACGAGCACCGGACCATGAACGCGGAAAGGACGGATTGATGGCAACGGATATCGAAACCGCCGTGGCGGCGGCCAGCGAGCGCTGGAAATCGAGCTTCAATGGCGGCGACGCGGCCGGCTGCGCGGCCTGTTACGAGGAAGACGCGGTGATGGTCGCCAAGCCCTTCGGCACCTTCACCGGCCGCGCCGAGATCGAGGCCTTCTGGACCCAGATCATCGCCGACGGCTTCGCCGACGTCGAATACATCGAGCCCAGCCTCGAGGTCCTCGACGAGACCTCGGCGGTGCTGTCCGCGGGTTGGAAGATGAACAACGCCCATGGTGTGATCACCCGTGAGCTCTGGGTGTTGCAGGCGGACGGTGGCGCGCTGCTCCGCGAGGATCACTTCGAGGCGCTGGGAGACTAGCCGCTCGGCAGGTCCACGTAGCCGCGCTCGATGGTCGTCATCAGTTCGGCGAAGGCGTCGCGGCTCTCCTGATATGCGAGCCTGAGCTCGCGAAGCTTCTCGCCGCTCGGCTTGTCGTCGCCCTGGCCGGCGATTTGCAGCGTCGCCTCGATGTAGGCGGCGCGGCGCTTCGCCACCGCCACCGCGACGGAAAGCACCTTCTCCTCGGTCAGCGGGTCGACGACCGGATGAAGGACTTCGCGGTTGGCCAGCCGGATGGCCTGCTCGATACTGAGCGCGAACCGCTGATGGTGGCGCAGGTCGTCAGTGGGCATGGCTGTCTCCACGATCGGTTGCTACGGGTGAAGTCTAACACGCCCCGGCGGTTCGCCAACATTGACGGAGATCAAATTAGCACCGGTGGAAGGCTGGCGCCCCCTAGGGGACTTGAACCCCTGTTTCTGCCGTGAGAGGGCAGCGTCCTAGGCCACTAGACGAAGGGGGCGGCGCCTTCTGGGACAATTGGGACTTTTCTGGGAATCTCATTCGTCCCACCGCTTCTTGGCCACATTATGGGCGGCTTCCTTGTCAGGCAAGACATAAACGCCGAGTGTTTTCGAGCCGTGCGCGTGGCCGCCCATGCCTTCCAGTTCCGTCTGGGTGGCACCGCTATTCCCGGCCTCCGTGAGAGCTGTTCTACGGAGGTCGTGGAAGGTCTTGCCCTTCACCTTGGCCCGCTTGCAGAACTTCCTGAACAGCCTCCCAAACGAATTCCTGCGGCTCTGGCTGACGGTGTCGGGTTCATCAACGTAGGGCTTCCCCGTCACTTCACAGACAATGATGTTGGTCGAGGTTTTCACCGTGTCATTGAGCATGGCGCGGGTTTCCTCGGAAACCACATGGTAGAGCCGCCGGCCGCCGCGCTTCTTCTGCTGCCTTCCGATAAATCCCTTGCCGTCCCACTGGTTCCAGGTCAACCGAAGCACGTCACCTTGCGGCATGGACGTGTCATAGGAAATCGCGGTCGCGAGAGCGATAGAGCGTCGCGCGGGGATCTCATTCCCTGATTCCGCCTTGCCCCCGTGCAGGGCCGCTTGAACAACGCGCTTCACCTCGTCCTTGGTCCAGACAGACTCCCTCGGGGTGTGGTGCTCGATCTTCAGTCCATCCACAGGAATGTCATCACGAACGCCGATCTCTCTTGCGTAGGCCATGAGCCTGCGGAACCACTTCCACGCCTTCTCCGAAACCGAAAGGGTGTATTGCTCCCGAAAAATATTGTAGAGCGCGCGTCCGTGTCGTCTCTGGAAGGCGCTCACCTTCTCTCCGCTTTCAGATGCGGAGGTATGCATTGCCTGCCGTAGCTCGTAGTTGAGGGCGATCATGGCGGCGAAGTTCGCCACGTCGGCGGCCTCTCGCCACACTTCCTCGACGCTTTTGCCGTCCTGCACAGCGCGCACCAGTTCGCCCTTTTCCTGGGTAATCCGCATGGACAGGAATTGCAGATCGGCACCGATGAAGGTGCGCTTCCGGCCCGAGTTCTCAGCCAGCTTTTCGCGCATCCGCTGGAGCAAGAGTGCCTCCGATGGCTGCGGATTGTGCATCGCCGCGAACTTCGAAAGCTCTTTCAGATCGACGCGGCCGAGCGTGGCCGGGTATGCCGGGCGGTTCATGTGTTTTCTCCTGTCTCGTTGAGGGAGGTATCTTCGCCGCGCCCTACCAGCGCGCAGTATTCCTC
>JAPPPF010000059.1:0-7095 GCA_028817665.1 Magnetovibrio sp.
CCCGTTCTACGACCTCGCGGACGTCTTCGTCCTGCCGTCGTCAGTGGAGCCATGGGGGCTCGCCATCAATGAGGCGATGGCCTGCGGGACCGCCGTGGTGACGACCGACGAAAGCGGCGCGGCGGTCGATCTGATCGACGGAACCTGCGGCGCCGTGGTCCCGGCCGGTGACGCCACGGCCTTGGCCGCGGCTTTGAGGGAAATCCTGGCCGCACCGGAAACCGCCCGCCGGATGGGCGCCGCCGCCGCCGCGCGGATCGATACCTGGAGCTTCGACGAGGACCTCGAAGGCCTGAAGGCGGCGCTCAAGGCCGTTGCCGGTCCGCCGCCGCCAACATAGTCCTCAGCCGCCCATCGTGGCTGTAGCCGGCATCCAGGCATTTTCGACGCCCGGCCTCTGCGATCGCGGCGCGTTCATCCTCGTGCGCCAGGTAATATCCGATCTTGTCCAGCAGCTCCTGGCGGTCGCGGTAGAACACCGCTTCGCGCCCGTCCTCGAACAGCCGGCCGTGCTCGCTCGAATATTCGGCCAGCATGAACCCGCCGCATGCCGGGATCTCGATGCTGCGGTCGGTTTGCAGATCGCGGTTCACCTTGCGCAGGAAGCCGAGGTTGATCCGCGTCGCTGAGATGCCCTTGGTGTAGCGGAGGTCGTCCGGCCGGTTGACGAGCGCGCGGCGCTCCACCTTCAGGTTCGGGTGGCGGCCGCCGAACTGCTCCCAGCCGTTGCCCCATACCCGGACCTCGATACCGTTCTCCGCGAGATACATGAGGTCGAGGCCGCGTTCGATGGCATAGGTGCCGATGAAGCCGACGTCGGCGCCCAATTCGGCGGCTTCGGCATCGGTCAATTCGATCGGCATGTGCTGGTCCGGATCGTAGGCCTTGTCGACGGGCATGCAGACCTTCGCGCCGAGCGACGGCAACTCCTCCTTGTCGGCGTTGAAGGTCTTCGAGACGAAGACGATGCCGTAATGCTTGAGGCCGCGTTGATAGGCGAGGGTCCGGTTGATCGGGTTGAACATGTCGTCCTCGGAGTAGGACGCGAGGACGGCGTCCGGGCAGATACGACCGAGCGACTCGAGGGTCGCCGGCTTGACCATGTTGCCTTTCTCAATCCAGACGACGTCCGGCGAGAAATCCCGGGCCGCGTCGATGATGCTCGAATTGACGGATTCGGTGTCGAGGTGAATGCCGAGTTTCCACGCGACCCTGAAGGCCAGCGTCAGGTCGGGATGCCCCTTGTCATCGCCGCCGATGGGCGTGTGCGAGAGGGCCCGAACCTCGCAGCCCAGGCGGCGCAGCGCCTGCAGCCGCGAATGGCCCTTGGCGTAGAAGTTGAGGTCGGCGACGAACAATACGCGCGGCGGTGATTCCATTTGAGACGCGGCCAACTGTGGGTGACGGGCCAGTGAACCGTCTGAGCGCCGACCCTGTCAACGCGTACGGCGGAAGTCGACGACGAGCAGCCGTGACGCGGACCGCCCGCCTGTGCTTTATTGACGCCACGATGAACGTCCTTTTGATCCCAATCACGCCTTAGGCGCAACATGTGCGGCATCGCCGGAATCGTCGCGCGTCGGCCCGTCAATCCAGCCGCCGTTCAATCGATGATCGACCGTATGGCCCACCGTGGCCCGGACGGCGAGGGCCTGTGGGTCAGTGACGACGAACGCGTCGTGTTGGGTCACCGCCGCCTCGCGGTGATCGACCCGACGCCGGCCGGCGCGCAGCCGATGCTCGACCCGTCGGGCCGCCGCGTCTTGACCTTCAACGGCGAGATCTACAACTACCTGGAACTGGCGGCGCGGCTCCGCGGCGAGGGTTGGGATTTTCGCTCGTCGAGCGATACGGAAGTGCTGCTCGCCGCGCACGAGACCTGGGGTGCCGACGGCGTCGGCGAACTCAACGGCATGTTCGCCTACGCGCTGTTCGATGCCGAGGCCCGGAGGTTGCTCTGCGTGCGCGACCGTTTCGGCGAGAAACCGTTGCTCTACGCCGAAACCCCCGAGTTCTTCGCCTTCGCCTCCGAATACAAGGCGTTGTTCGCCCTGTTGGAGGTGTCCGCCGACATCGACCCGTTGCGCCTCGCGGCCTTCCTCCACCAACCGAAACGGGGATTGGACGATTCGCGTGAAACCGTGTTCGCGGGAATCAAGCAGATGCTTCCGGGTGAACGGCTGACCGTCGACGCGGAAACGCTGGAGGTCCGGGTCGAGCGATATTGGACGCTGACGCCGGATGAGGAGGCCTGGGGACTCAGCGAGGTTGATGCGATCGAGCGGTTCAAGGATTTGCTGAGCGAGTCGGTCGCCATTCGGATGCGCAGCGACGTTCCGGTGGGGTCGTGCCTGTCGGGCGGGCTCGATTCGAGCGCCATCGTTTGTCTGAACCGCGCCCACGTCGGTCCCGGTCAGGAATACCATACGTTCACCGGCAGGTTCCCCGGCACGCCCTCGGACGAATGGCGCTACGCCGAGGACGTCATCGACGCGGCCGAGGTCACCAGCCATGTCGTGGCGCCGGCGGCGGGCGGCTTCCTCGAAGAGTTGCGGGACTTCGTCTGGTTCAACGAACTGCCGGTCGGCAGTTCCAGCCAGTACGCCCAATGGTGCGTGTTCCGGCTGGCCAAGGACCACGGCGTCACCGTGCTGCTGGACGGCCAGGGCGCCGACGAGTTGCTCGCCGGTTACGAACAGTATTTCGCCCAGTATCTACAATCGCGCCGCGCGGCGGGCGACTTGCCGGCCGACGAGGAGGAGGCCATCCGAGCCCGCTATCCCGCCGCGCTGATGAGCGGCGGACAGAAGTGGCTGGCCGGACTGCCGCACCGCGTACGCCGGGCGCTGGCCGGGGCGACCAACAAGGGCAGCGATTTCCTGTTCGGCCTCGCGCCGGATATCGCGGCGGGTGTCGAGAAGCTCGGGGTCTCCATGCCGGGCGCGTCCGCCGAGCTGCATCCGCTGACCGCGGCGTTGGCCGCGGACGCCTTCCACCATCATCTGCCGACCCTGCTCCGTTACGGCGACCGCAATTCGATGGCGCATTCCCGCGAGGTCAGGCTGCCGTTCTGCGACCACCGGATCGCCGAACTGGCGCTCTCCCTGCCGGCCGGTCACCTGATGGGCGGCGCCGAGACCAAGAGGTTGCTGCGGCGCGCCATGCAGGACGTTTTGCCGAACTCCATCCAGCAGCGCTGGAACAAGCAGGGATTCCTGCCGCCGCAGGACCAATGGCTGTCCGGCGAGCTGCTCGCCTGGGCGCGTGAGACCGTCGAAAGCCCGGCGTTCGGCGAACGCGGTCTCTGGGACGTCGGCTGGTGGCGGCGCGCCCTCGAGCGCATGCTCGCCGGCGAGGCGCACCTCGCCTGGCAGATTTGGAAACCGCTGATCGGCGAAGCCTGGTACCAGCATTTCGTCGGGCGTATTGGGACCGAACCGCGCGTCGCGGCGCTCGGCGGCGCGGCCGGCGGGGCATCCGCATGAAGGCGGTTTTCGTCAACCACTGCCATCCGGAGATGCCGCATGTCTGCGGCCTTCGCCTGGGCCGGTTCGCGTCGGCCATGGCAGGGCGCGGCCATCGAGTGGTTCTGATATGCGAGGCGTTTCCGCGCGGTTCGGCCTGTCCCGACCCGGCGGTCCTGGGCGATACGCTGGCCGGCCACGACTGGTCCGAACCTTTCGTGTTGCCGTGTCCGCCGATGGGGCACCGGCGCGCCGCCGAGGCGCGGACGGGCGTTCTGCCGGCGGGATGGCGGCATCTCGTCATCGGCGCGAGCTTCGCCTTCGATAACGGCATGTTCGGCGATTGGCAGGCGGGCGCGGCGCGTTACTTCCCTGCGCTTGTGTCGGATTTCGGGCCGGACGTGGTCTGGTCGACGTTCGGCAACACAGACGCCTGGGCCATTGCCCAGGCACTGGCCGGCCGGGCGAAATGTCCCTGGGTCGCCGACTTCAAGGACAATTGGTCGGCTTTCCTGCCGGCCGGCTTCGCCGGCCTGATGGCCCGCCGGTTCGGCGACGCCGCGCAAATGACGGTGCTTTCCGAAGGCCACTGCGACGAAGCGGACCGCTGGTTCAATATCAGGAAGACGGTGCTCTACAGCGGCGTCGACGCGGTTTCCGGCGGCGCGAGCCCAGCGCCGTTCCGGATCCTGCTGGCGGGCAGCGTCTATGACGGACGTAACCTGGCCCGTTTGATCGGCGGAATCCGCCGCTGGCTGGAGACCGGCCGGGCCAGTGATGTCGAGTTCGTCTACGCGGGCAACGACGGCGACCGCGTCGCCGACGCGGCGCGGCCGCTCGACGGCCTTTGCCGCGTCATCGTCCACGGGTTTATCGGCCTTCCGGATTTGGCCGCCCTGCAATCCGGCGCCGCCGTCAATGTCTACGTCCAGAACGACCGCAACATCTTTCATCACAAATGCCTGGAGCTGATGGCCGCGGCGCGGCCGGTCATCGCGCTTCCCGATGAATCCGGCGAGACCCGCCGATTGGCCGGCGAGGCCGGGTGCAGCCTGTTCGTCTGTGCCGACCCCGACCAGGTCGTCGACGCGCTCGAGGTGATCGAGAGCGGCACCTTGCCGCCACCCGACCCGGAGGCCCTGGACGCGTTTACTTGGGCGCGCCGCGCCGAAACCCTGGAGGCGGTGCTGAGCGCGGCCGTGGAGGGTCGGCGATGAAGGTGTGCGTTTCCGTGCACGGCCGCTTCCACGCCTTCGAATTGGCCCGCGGCCTGGCGGCGCGCGGCTGCCTTGGCCGGTTGATCACGACCTATCCGGCCGGGGTCGTTCGGCGCGTCGTTGGTGACGGCGCCGACGTCCGCACCGAGCCCTGGCTCGAAGCGCGGCGCCGGGCCGGCCAATGGCTGGGCGCGAACGGAAGCCGGCTCGACGTCGCCATCCAGCGGCGCTTCGGCGCCGCGGCGGCGCGGCACCTTCCGGCCGAGGGCGACGTTTTCGTCGGCTGGAGCGCGGCGTCCCTGGAGGCCATTCCAGCAGCCCGTGAACGCGGCATGCGGATCGTCATCGAGCGGGGATCGACCCACATCGAACATCAGACGGAGACGCTCAGGGACCTCTATGCGCGTCATGGACTGAGCTTCGGCGACACGGCGCCGGAAACCATCGAACGCGAGCTCGCCGAGTACGAAACCGCCGACGCCATCGCGGTGCCGTCCGGTTTCGCGGCCGACACCTTCGTGAAGCGGGGCGTGCCGGCGGCGAAACTGATCGTCAATCCCTACGGCGTCGATCTGTCGGCGTTCGCCCCCGGCCCTGATCGCGCGGCCGACGCGGTGCCCAGAATCCTGTTCGTCGGCCGGGTCGGGTTCCGGAAGGGCGTGATCGAGTTGTTGGCGGCGTTCCGGGCGCTGGCCGGCGCCGCGGAACTTCATTTGATCGGGCCGGTGGAGGACGCCATCCGGCCGTTCCTGAGCGAAGGGCCGGCGGACGGTGTCTTCGTTCGCGGCGCCTTGGCGGCGGATCGACTGGCCGACGCCTACCGGGCCGCCGATATCTTCTGTCTGCCGTCCTGGGAGGAGGGCTTTCCATTGGTCCTGCTCCAGGCGATGGCGTCCGGTCTTCCAGTCGTGGTCACCCGCGCGACGGGCGCCGCCGACATGATCACGGCCGGCCAGGAGGGCGAGATCGTCCAGCCGGGCGACATCGATGGATTGACCGGCGCGTTGGCGGCGTTGGTCGACGACGGCGAACGGCGCGAACGGCAGGGCGCCGCGGCGCGCGCGCGGGTCGCCGGGGGGTGGAGCTGGGACGACTACGTGGACCGGGCCGTCGACCACTACCGGGCGTTAATGGAGGGTGCCGGCTAGCCGCTGATCCACTGGTCGTGCCAAGCGGTCAAATTGAACAGGGTCCATAGGTGAAGCGCGTGGTCGGCCCGGGATTGCCGGTGCTGTTCGAACAGTCGCGCGATGTACGCGCGGTCGAGAACGCCGTCCCGAACCAGCGGCGAGCCCAAGACCCCGGCCTCGGCGTCGCGGCCGAAGTCGCCCCGCAGCCACTGCGCCACCGGTGCGGCGAAACCCATCTTCGGACGATGAATGATGTCGGTCGGAATGACCCCGTCCAAGGCCGTTTTCAGGACGGCTTTCTTGATCCCGCCTCGGACCTTGACGTCCATGGGGATGTCCATGGACTGCTCGACCAGGCGGTGATCGAGGAACGGCACGCGGCCCTCCACCGACGTCGACATGGTGATCTTGTCGACCCGCATGAGCAGCAGTTCCGGAAGGCGCAGCCGGAACTCGCTGTAGGCCATCCGGGTCAGGAAATCGGATGCCGGCGCGGCCTGCTCGAGGGCCGAGAAATAACCGTCGACGACGGCGCCGCTGTCGGTCTCATCGAGGCCGTCGGTCTCCAGTCCCATCGCCGCCAGCGCGTCGGCCGCTCCGCCTTTCGAAGCCTGGGCGCCGAGCACCCGCGCCTTGTGTACGTTCCAAAACGCGTTGGCGCCGCTCCAGAAGAGTTCGCGGCCGGTGCCGGCGCGGACCAGCGCTTCCGCCACCTGGGCGCCCTTGCCGCGCGCCATTGGCGCGAAAGCCGCCGCTAACTTGCCGATGGCCGCCTTCGCCGAGCCCGGCACCAGCCGGTTGTAGGGCGTCCATTGCCGGCGGTGCACGTTCAGGTAGGTCATCCAACTGTCGTATCCGCAGAACTGCTCGTCGGAACCCTCGCCGACCTGGACGACGGTGACGCCCGAGTCCTTGGCCAGCTTGGAAACGAAATACAGCGGCACGCAGACCCAATCGGCGATCGGTTCGTCCTGGTGGTGAACCAGGTCGTGGAGATACCCCTGCATGTCGGCGGCGTTGACCAGCACCTCGTGGTGGTTGGTCTTGAACTCCGCCGCGACCCGCCGCGCGTAATCAAGCTCGTTGAGCTCGGTGTGATCCTCGAAACCGACGGTGAAGGTTTCGACCGGACGGTCGGTGAAGCGGTCCATCAGCGCGACGTTGGCCGACGAATCGATGCCGCCCGACAGAAACACCCCGAACGGCACGTCCGACATCATCCGCTTCTCGACCGCCGCCTCCAGCCGCTTCAGGATCTCGTCGGCGAAATGCAGTCTCAGCTCG
>JAPPPF010000059.1:7105-9786 GCA_028817665.1 Magnetovibrio sp.
CTCCCGCCGCCGCAGGATCGCCGCGGCGACATGCCGCGGCAGCTCGTCGGGTGAGAGACCGGTAAGCGCATCGGCGGTGACGCCCCGGCCGGGCAGCGCGTCCCAATAGCGCCGCGTCGTGATCCGGCCGTCGGCGTCGATCTCCATGAGATGCGCCGCCGGCAGCTTGTAGATCCCCTTGAACATGGTCAACGGCGCCGGAGAGATCATGAAGCTCAAATAATGGCCGAGCGCCGACGCCTCGGTCTCCCGGGGGATGGTCGGGTCGGTCAGGATGGCCTTGATCTCGGAGGCGAAACGGAAGGGGCCGCCCAGGTTGGTGAAATAGACCGGCTTGATGCCGATGCGGTCGCGGGCGATGGAAAGCACCCTGCGCGAGGCGTCCCAGAGCGCGAACGCGAACATGCCGTCGAGGCGCTCGACCAGCCCGTCGAGACCCCAGGCCCGGTAACCGTGAACCAGGACCTCGGTATCCGAGTGGTCGGTGCGGAACTGGTGGCCGGCCTGTTCCAGCTCGCTTCGGAGCTTCAGGTGATTGTAGATCTCGCCGTTGAACGTGAGCTGGATCTGGCCGTCGGCGCTGGCCATCGGCTGCGCCGCGTCGGCCGACAGATCGACGATGGCGAGGCGCCGGTGGGCGAGGCCGACGCGGCCTTCCGGGTCGGACCAAACACCGTCTCCATCGGGTCCGCGGTGCGCCATGATCTCCGCCATGGCGGTGAGCGCGGCCTCAAGGGCCGCCGGTCCGGGCGGTTGGCCGGATCGCGGATGAAGGATGCCGGCTATGCCGCACATGATTGATCCCGTTCAAGCTTTCGCGCTTGGGCGACTGTTTCGATCCGCTGGCGGAACACTCGGGCGTCCTCAAGAAATCAAGGCTGACCAGACTTGTCCGAAATGGCACCGAATGTCCAGGATGGCCTTCGTGAAGCGGAGATTTTCCATTCCTGACGGCGGGTATTCGAGGCTTTTGTCACGCGTATGGCCATGATAGGGTTTCTCAAGCGGCTGGCGTTGCGAGACTAATTATTTCGTTTTTGCGACACCGGGACATAACGCGAAGCTCCATAAATAAGGAGCGAAAAGTGGGACAAAGCCCGATCAAGGGTGCCCGCGAAATAACAGGGATGGTGAAGTTCATATGTCCGAAGCGACTGACGCCCTCGTTCGTTTTATCGAGGTCCAGAAAAGTTACGACGGTGAAATTCTCGTCGTTAAGAATCTCAATCTTGATGTAGCTCGCGGTGAATTCCTGACAATGCTCGGCCCCTCCGGCTCGGGCAAGACGACCTGTCTGATGATGCTCGCCGGTTTCGAGCCCGCGACGCATGGCGAGATCACCCTGGATGGGCAGCCGATCAATCATGTGCCGCCGCATCGACGCGGCATCGGCATGGTTTTCCAGAACTACGCGCTGTTTCCGCACATGAGCGTCGCCGAGAACCTGGCGTTCCCGCTGCAGGTCCGCAAGATGGACAAGTCGGAGATCGAGACCCGGGTCAACAGGGCCCTCGACATGGTCCAGCTTGGCGGTTTCGGCGGCCGGCGGCCGGCGCAGCTTTCCGGCGGCCAGCAGCAGCGCGTCGCCGTGGCCCGGGCGCTGGTTTTCGATCCGGTGCTGGTGCTCATGGACGAGCCCCTGGGCGCGCTCGACAAGCAGCTGCGCGAGCAGATGCAGTACGAGATCAAGCACATCCACGAGAACCTCGGCATCACCATGGTGTATGTCACCCATGACCAATCCGAGGCCCTGACCATGTCCGACCGGATCGCCGTGTTCAACGACGGCGTGATCCAGCAGTTGGCGCCGCCGGACGACCTCTACGAACGACCGGACAACGCGTTCGTCGCCCAGTTCATCGGCGAGAACAACACGCTTTCCGGAACCGTCAAGGAGATCAACGGCGAGAGTTGCGTCGTCGAGGTCGATGGCGGCGGAACGGTCCGGGCGCTGAAGGTGAACGTCGACGCCGTGGGGTCGCGCTCGACCCTGTCGCTGCGCCCGGAACGGGTCGAGGTCAATCCGGAAAACGGAAGCTTGCCCAACGTTTTCGAGGCGAAGATCGAGGAGCTGATTTATTTGGGCGACCACATTCGTACCCGGGCCAGCGTGTGCGGCCAGGAGGATTTCATCGTCAAGATTCCGAACGCCAGCCACCACGCGCAGCTGGAAGAAGGCGCGACGGCGCAGTTCGGATGGAACATGGAGGATTGCCGGGCGCTAGACGGCTGAGGCCGAGCTTTGGCGACGATTGCGGCGACCGAGACGCCGCAAATGACAAAGGAAGGGCATGAGATCGGACCGGTGTCCAAGTCATGCCGTTTGAATTCAAAACTGACTACGCCAACCAGGGAGTAAGAAACTGATGAAGACACTTCTCAAAACGACAACGTTCGGGGCCGCCGGCGCGCTGGCCCTGGGTCTCGTCACGGTCGGCCCGGCCGTGGCGGCGGACAAGCTGACCGTGGTTTCGTGGGGCGGCGCCTACACGAAGAGCCAGGTCGAGGCCTATCACAAGCCGTTCATGAAGAAGACCGGCATGCAGATCCTTTCCGAGAACTATTCGGGTGGTCTGGCCGAGATCAAGGCGCAGGTGGAAGCCGGCGCGGTGAAGTGGGACCTCGTCGACCTCGAGATGTCCGACGCCGTCCGCGGTTGCGACGAAGGCCTGCTGGAGCGC
>JAPPPF010000059.1:9796-10779 GCA_028817665.1 Magnetovibrio sp.
GCGACGATGGCACCCCCGCCAAGGACGACTTCATTGACGGCGCCATCGGCGATTGCGCGGTGGGATCCATCGTCTGGTCGACGATCTACGCCTACGACACGACGAAGTTCAAAGGCAACGAGCCGAAGACCATGGCCGATTTCTTCAACGTGAAGAAGTTCCCGGGCAAGCGCGGCATGCGCAAGACGCCGAAAGCCAACCTCGAGTTCGCGCTCATCGGTGACGGCGTTGCCGCCAAGGACGTCTACAAGGTCCTGAACACGAAGGCCGGTGTCGACCGCGCCTTCAAGAAGCTCGACTCGATCAAGAGCTCGGTCGTGTGGTGGGAAGCCGGCGCGCAGCCGCCGCAGCTCCTCGCCGACGGCGAAGTGGCGATGACCACCGCCTACAACGGTCGTATCTTCAACGCCATCGCGGTCGAGAAGAAGCCCTTCGAGATCGTCTGGGACGGCCAGGTGTTCGACCTCGATCTCTGGGCCATCCCCAAGGGCTCCAAGAACAAGGCCAACGCGCTGAAATTCCTCGCCTTCTCGACCGACACCAAGCGTCTGGCCGGGCAGGCGGCGTGGATTTCATACGGTCCGGTGCGTAAATCCTCGATTCCGCTGATCGGCAAGCACGCCGAAGCCGGCATCGAAATGGGTCCGCACATGCCGACGGCCGCGGCCAACTTCAAGAACGTCGTTCAGAACGATTTCGAGTTCTGGGCCGACACGCAGGACGAATTGAACGAGCGCTTCAACGCTTGGCTGTCCAAATAAGTATTGAGGCGGGGGCGGCGTCAATGCCGCTCCCGCGCTCTTTTGTTCGATATTTGCGGATTCATAAAAGTTAGCGAATACCACCCATGGCCTCCGAAACAGCTACACCGACGGCGAACGAAGTTTTAACGACGGTCGACGGCCGTCCGCTCAAGGCGGCCCTCGCCGAGGCCCAGCGGGCCCGCCGAATTCGAGCGATGCTCCTGGTGGCGCCGCTGTTGG
>JAPPPF010000083.1 GCA_028817665.1 Magnetovibrio sp.
ATCGACGACCGTCGGTTCCGCGTCCAGGATCTGGTAGATGCCGAGCGCCGCCGACAATCCGACCATGCCGTTGTGCAAGAGCGCGCGCAGGTCGCGGAGCGGGCGGAAGACCTCGGTCCCGAGCATCAGCACGATGACCAGCACCTCGAGCGTCATCGCCCCCTCGGTGACCCGCCAGGCGCCGATGCCGAGCGCCGCCGCCGCGCCGACGGCGATGCCCGTATCGGTGATGCCGCGGGCCGCGGCGTTGGTCGCCAGGACCCACATGGTGGTGCGGAACAGGTCGCGCGCCTTGTGGGCCAGCAGCTCGATCTTCGCCGTCGACTGGCCGAATGCCTTGAGCGTGCCGAGCCCCTGGATCGAGTCGAGGAACTCGGCGGCGAAGGCCTTGTAGGATTTCGAGCGCGCCAGGCTGTTCCGGTGGTCGATGCGGTGGAAGGCCATGGGCGCGATCAGGGTGAACAGGGCCGAGGCCGTCAGCGCCAGCGCCACCGGGACGTCGAGGTGGGCGGCGAAGGCGAAGATCATCAGCGGCGTCAGCGCGGCGACGAACAGTTGCGGCAGGTAGCGGCCGAAGTAGGTCTCCAGCTGCTCGACGCCGTCGACCATCGAGACGATGACGTCGCCGGTCCGCTGCAGGCCGAAGTGCGCCGGCCCGAGCTCGACGATCTTGGCGTAGATGAGGCGCCGGATATGGCGCTGCACGCGGGCCGCCGTTTCGTGGGCGACCATGGTCCGCCAGTACTCGAGGCCGCCGCGGGCCAGCATGGCGGCGGCGACGATGAGCGCCGGCCCGGCGACCTCGTCGAGCCCGGCGCCGCCGAAGACCTTGGCGATCAGCCAGCCCAGCAACGCCAGCCGCGCGATCCCGACCATCGTCGCCAGCAGGCCGACCGCGACCGCGTAGGCGATGCGGCCGCGCACGCCTTCGGTAAATGCCCAGAGCCGGGGGTCGAAGTACATGCCCTCTCCTATAGCAAACCCGGCGCGGATGGTTCATCCACGATTATGAATACGCGGCATTCAAAAATGCGAAGCCCCGGCCGCAAGGACCGGGGCCGCACGATGTTCTTCGTCGCCGCGGCTTAGCGCGAGCGCAGCTTCGGATCGAGCGTGTCGCGCACGCCGTCGCCGAACAGGTTGAAGCCGAAGACGGCGAGGCTGATGGCGACGCCGGGCCAGATCGCGACCCAGGGCGCCGATTCGGCGAATTCCTCGGCGCCGCCCTGCAGCATCAGGCCCCAGGCCGGCGTCGGTTCCTGCACGCCCATGCCGAGGTAGCTCAACGAGGCCTCCAGCAGGATCGCCTGGCCGAGGAACGACGTCAGCATGATCAGATAGGGCGCCATGACGTTCGGCACCATGTGGCGCAGGATGATCCGCGCGTCGCTGAATCCGAGCGCCCGGGCCGCGTCCACGTAGGGTATCTCGCGGATCGCCAGGGCGTTCGATCTAACCACGCGGGCGCACTGCGGGATGAACGGTATGGTGATCGCGATGATCACGTTCTCCGTCCCCGGTCCTAGAGTGGCGACGACGGCCAAGGCCAGGATGATCAGCGGGAAGGCCATGATCACGTCGACGATGCGCTGCGCGATCAAGTCGAACCAACCGCCGAAATAGGCGCTGGCGACGCCGAGCACGAGGCCCGCGGTGGCGCCGATGATGGCGCAGGTGAAGCCGACGAACAGCGCCGTCCGGGCGCCGTAGATGATCCGCGTCAGCAGATCGCGGCCGAACTGGTCGGCGCCCAGGAGATACACGTCGTCGGGAGGCTGCAGCATGTGCTCGAGGTCGTTGTCCTCGGGCGGGAAGTGGGTCAGGAAGTCGGCGAAGATGGCCATCAGGATCATCGCCACGACGAGCCCGAACCCCAAGGCGGCCAACGGCTGCTTGCGGATCAGATCGCCACAGACCTGATGCCAGGGCTTCTTCTCGGCCAGTTCCTCAAAATCGGCTTCGACTTGGATCTCGGAGACGGTAACCATGCCGCGGCTCCCTTAACTGTAGCGGATGCGCGGATCGAGCCACGCGTAGAGGACATCGACGAACAGGTTGGTGAACACGAAGATCACCACCACCAGCATAACCAATTGCTGGGTCATGTTGAAATCCTGGTTGCCGACGGATTCAACGAACAGCTTGCCGAGCCCGTTGAGTTTGAAGAACGGTTCGGTGAC
>JAPPPF010000036.1 GCA_028817665.1 Magnetovibrio sp.
CCCCCACACTGCTTGACCATCCGCCGGCCAAGCGGCCACTCTGCGCGGGACCAGCCGGGGAGGGACACGTGGCACGACTCTCAGAACTGATGGAGGCGGACGCACCGCCCGAGAAGAAGGCGATTTACGCCGAGGTGCGGGCCTGTTGCCGGACGCCGATGGTGGCGCTCATATACCGGCACCTTGGCTCCCTCGATGGCGTGCTGGAGTGGGCCTGGGGCGCGCTCGGCCCGGCCATGCGGTCAGGTGTCTTGCCGGCGGCCGCCGCCGAGGTGGCTGATGCGACACCGCAGCTCGATGTCACGCCTTATGATGCGGCGGCAGTTGCGGCGTTTGATTTGCGGCAGATGGACCGGGATGCCATCCGCTACGTCATCGGCGGATACCACGCAGCGAACCCCTGCAACATTCTGGCAGTGTTGACCCTCCACGCCCTGCTTGCTGAGCCCGAAGGGCATGGCACGCCCGCGCCGCTGCCGGTGCCAGGTGCGACGGTGCCCGGGCAGGTCCTGCCGCCGTTGCCGCCCATGGTGGCGCCGGCCGACCTGCCGCCGGCCGTTGACCTGCTGCGGCCGAAGAAGGCCGGAGAGGTCGGTCTCGTACCGTCGCTTTACCGGCACCTCGCGCATTGGCCGGCCTGGCTCTCGGATGCGGCGGAGAGCCGGATCGCGCCGCTCTATGCGGCAGGCGAGATTGATCGGGCGGGGTCGGCCTTGCGGTCGCTGGCCGATGAACGCGCGGCGATCATGGCGGCGGAAGCACGCGCGCACGATGGCGCTGCGGGCCGGCCGGTTGGCGCCGACCGGGAAAAACTGCGCGACACGCTGGCGGCCTTCGTGGAGACGATCCCGGCGTTCATCGTGGTGGGCCAGGTGCTGAAGCGGACGCTGCCCAACCCCTGATGGCGGGCCGGGCCGGATCACGCCGTGAAGGTGATCCCCGTTTCGCCAAGTCCCTCGATGGCGATACGCACCTCGTCGCCCGGCTCACACCACGCCGTCTTGACCAGGCTGCCGGTCGTCACCACCTCGCCGGCGCGCAGTCCCCGGCCCCGGGACGCCAGACTGTTGGCGAGCCAGGTCAGCACCTCAAAGGGATGCCCCAGCACGTCGCGTCCGTGGCCGCGGCCGACCTCCTCGCCGTTGACGAACATCACACCTTCCATCGCCTCCATGTCGAGGTTCCGCCAGTTGGCGATCGGCGCGCCGATGGCGCTGCCCCAGTTGAAGAAGTCATCGGCGATCATGGACGGCGTGGAGACTCCCTGAAAATCCGACCACCGGTCGTCGACGATCTCGATGGACGGCATACAGGCCTCGACGGCATCGGCGACGGCTGCGCGGTCAAAGGGCGCGCCGCTTGGCGGCAGGTCACGTCCAAGGCGCACCGCGATTTCGCACTCGACACCGGGGGTGTGAAAGATGGCATGGGGCCGCTCACTGAAGGCCTCGACGATATTGGCCGCGTGCATGGCGCCGCTGCAGGGCTCGTCGATCTTCAGATACTCCTGCATGACGCGGCTGGTGCAGCCGATCTTGTGCCCGGCAACGGGCCCGGCATCGCCTGAGGCGTGGTGTTCGTTGAGCGCCGCCTGGATGCGGTAGCCATCGGCCACGGTCTGCGGCCGGCAACTTTCAGGCAGTTCATCGGGCGCGGCCTCGCGTCGGCGCATGGCCGCGAGAATTTCAACGGCCTGGGCGATGGCGGTGTCATCCATGGTCTCGGTCTCCGGCATTTCCTGGTTGCCGGCGATCCTAGGGGATGGGCGCGGCGATGTCAGCGTGCCGGCGCGTTGGCCGGATCAGCGAGGTCCGCGAGGATGGCCTTGATCACCGCGTCCCAGTCGCCGGGGGCGGGCTGGCGGTAGAGGCGCATCCCAGGATACCACGGGCAGGCCGTGCCGGTGCGTCCATAGCGCCAGTCACCGCCATGGGAGAGCATGACCCAGACCGGTGCGCCGAGCGCGCCCGCCAGGTGGGCGACCGCCGTGTCGATACTGATGACGAGATCGAGCCCGCCGATGGCCGCTGCCGTGTCGGCGAAATCGCCAAGCCGGGGCGCGAGGTCCTCAATGTCCGAGCGAGCCGCAGCGTCGGCGGAGGCCGGGCCGACCTGCAGACTGTACCAGGCGATATCATCCGCCCCGAGCGCCGGCGCAAGCACGTCCAGCGCTGT
>JAPPPF010000095.1 GCA_028817665.1 Magnetovibrio sp.
GCCTAGCGCAACGACGCGCAGAACCGCTGGATGCGGCTGCAGGCGTCCTCCAGAACCTCGGTGGAGGTGGCGTAGCTGATCCGGAAATGCGGGCTGAGACCGAAGGCCTCGCCGTGCACGGCGGCGACGCTTTCCGATTCCAGGAGCGCCGTGACGAAGGCCTCGTCGTCGGTGATCTCGGTGCCGTCCGGCGTCTTCTTGCCGAGCGCGCCGGCGATCGAGGGATAGACGTAGAAGGCGCCTTCCGGGGTCGGGCAGGAAATTCCGGTGCACTGGTTGAGCATGCTGACCACCAGGTCGCGGCGGTCCTTGAACACGGCGTTGTTGGCGGCGATGAAATCGTGCGGGCCGTTCAGGGCGGCGACCGACGCGGCCTGGCTGACGGCGGCCGTGTGGGTGATCGACTGACCTTGGACCTTGGTCATCGCCTTGATCAGGTTCGTTGGCCCGCCGGCGAAGCCGACCCGCCATCCGGTCATGCAATAAGCCTTCGACATGCCGTTCATGGTCAGGGTGCGCTCGACCAGCCCGGGCTCCACCTGGGCCATGGTGGCGAAGGTGAAGTCGTCGTAGACGAGGTGCTCGTAGATGTCGTCGGTCAGCACCCAGACGTGCTCGTGGCGCATCAGGACGTCGGCCAGGGCCTTCAGTTCGTCGGCCGTGTAGGCGGCGCCGGACGGGTTCGAAGGCGAGTTCATGACCAGCCACTTGGTGTTCGGCGTGATCGCCGCCTCCAACTGCTCGGGCTGCAGCCGGAAACCGTTCTCCGCCGGGCAGTCGACGACCACCGGCTTGCCGCCGAACATCACCACCTGGTCGGGGTAGCTGACCCAATAGGGCGCCGGCACGATGACCTCGTCGCCGGGATTGAGGGTCGCCATGAAGGCGTTGAAGAGCACCGGCTTGCCGCCGCAGCTCACGTGGATCTGGTCGGCCGCGTACTCGAGGCCGTTATCGCGCTTGAACTTGGCCGAGATCGCGTCGACCAGCTCGGGGATGCCGTTGACCGCCGTGTAGCGGGTCATGCCGTCGTCCAGGGCCTTTTTCGCCGCCTCGATGATGTGCTCAGGCGTGTCGAAATCGGGCTCGCCGACGCCGAGGCTGATGACGTCGCGCCCGGCGGCCTTCAGGTCGCGGGCCTTCTGGGTGACGGCGATGGTGGGCGAGGGTTGGATGGCGTTTAGGCGGTCGGCGACGAATCCCATGGTCTTGTTCCGTTGTCTCGAAGTTGGTCCCAAAATTCGAACGCCGCACCCTACGCCCGCCGCCCGGGCGGCGCAATATCGAAGCCGGGAAAACCCGGGATTTCGTCCCGAAAATCGAGAGAACTCGCTGTGTCCTACTTGGCCCGGCCGGCAACCGCGTTGTCGAGGAAGGCCAGCACGCCCGGTTCCACCAGACCCGCGAACCAGGCGGTCCCGGCGGCGTTGAAATGACCGTCCGAGAGCCGCAGCGTGCCCTTCTGGGCCTGCCAGGCGGGCCCGTCGGGGATCAGGCGCGCGGTGTCGAGAAAGAAGGTGCCCGGGGTCTCCGCGGCCAGCCGGCTGAGCATGCGCCGCCCGCGCGCCAGGAGCTGCAGGGTTTCTGTCTGCGCCTTCGGCGGGAACATCTCGTCGGGCGCCGGCACCCAGACCAGGAGCAGCGGAACGTCGGCCGCCGCCGCGACGGCGGCGAGGCGGGCCACGTGCAGTTCCGAGACATAGACGGTGCGGGCCAGATAGGCATCGTCGACGCGGAGCGGCGGCAGGTCGATGGAAAAGGCCGGCTGGGCGTCGGCGCCGCCACCGCCACCGCCCGGGACCGGACGGTCGATCTCGCGCGTCCACGCGAGGCCGCGCTTCAACAGATCCTTGGCCAGCAGGAACAGGTGCGAGTGCCGGTTCAGCCAGGCGTAGGGCGTGTGGTTGAGGAGGAACCGCTTCCACGGCGCGAAGGGCCGGACGTCGTCGAGCACGCCGCGGCCGTCGTCGCCGATCCGGAAGGCCGTGACCCGGTAGTTGACGTCGGTGATGGTGTTGTCGATCAGGTCGTTGCTGTTGAAGAAGTAGATGGCGGCGGCCGGCTTGATCGCCGGCAGGTGGCGTTCCAGGAGTTTCTTGACGTGGCCGCTGGCGTAACCGCCGACCCCGGCGTTGAGGAGCTGCAGCCGGGGATCGAGGGCCCGCGCCGCCCGGTGCAGGGCGCGGTAGTAGGTGTCCTTGAGCTCGAGGCCCCAGCCGAAGGTGAAGGAATCGCCGTAGACCAGGACCCGGCGCCGGTCCGCCGAGAGGTCGACTTTCTCGTCCATGCGGAAGGCATGGGCGTTGGTCCGTACCCGGTAGGCGCCTTCCTTGGTGTAGGGGTCGGTGTAATCGGCGTTGGCGGCGACGTAGGTGCCGAGGTCCGGGTCCGGGACGCTGTAGCCGCGGACCAGGACCTGCGGCGCGACCTGGCGCACGGCCCACTCCGTCGCCAGCAGGCCGGCGCCGGTGATCAGCGCGAGGAGGATGAGATTGGCGACGAGCTTCCGCATGATCCGATCTTATGACACGCGGTCCGGGCGGATGACAATCGGTCCGGGGCGACGGGCCGGATCAGGCCGGCGCCATGCCATTCTCCGCGAGCTCGCGGACCGCGTCGTCGGTCTTCTCCAGGTGCTCGAGGCCCATGCCGCGGAGCACGTGGTCGGCCTTGGTGAACTGGATGTTGGTGTAGCCGACGATCTCGATCCGGTTGCCCCAGGGATCGAGGAAGTCGAGGAACGGGCCGGGCAGGATCTCGACGCCCATCTCCTCCAAGCTGGCGCGCACAGCCTCCTTGTCGTCGACCACCAGGCCGAAGTGGCGGCCGTCGTCGGCCGGTTGTTGGCGGCCCTGCTGCAGCGCCAGGAACTGGTCGCCCAGGTCGATGAAGGCCATGGTCTCGGAGCGGCCGCGCAGTTCGAAGTCGACGAAGCGGCCGTAGAATTCCAGCGCCGCGTCGAGGTCGCCGACCTCCAGCGCCACGTGATTGAAGCCGACCGCGCGGGCCTTGCCGTGAGCGTTCATGAAAGTGTCTCCTGCCAGAAATTGCCAATACCGGGGATATATGGGCAGCCCGGCGGCCGATTGCCATAGCTGGGTATGGCCAAGCCTCGCCGGCCGCCCTATATAGTCCCCATGGCGACGGAACTGCAGCACGAACCGGCCATGTTCACCCCGGTCAAGCGCCCGGCGGTCGACGACGGCCGGGAGTTCAAGCTGGCCAGCGCGTTCCAGCCCGCCGGCGACCAGCCGCAGGCGATTCAATCCCTGACCGCCGGCATCGAGGCCGGCGAGATGGACCAGGTCCTGCTCGGCGTCACCGGGTCGGGCAAGACCTTCACCATGGCCCACGTGATCCAGAACATCCAGCGCCCGACCCTGGTGCTGGCGCCGAACAAGACGCTCGCCGCGCAGCTCTACGGCGAGATGAAGGAGTTCTTCCCGGAAAACGCCGTCGAGTACTTCGTCTCCTACTACGACTACTACCAGCCCGAGGCCTACGTGCCGCGCACCGACACCTACATCGAGAAGGACGCCAGCGTAAACGAGCAGATCGACCGCATGCGCCACGCCGCGACGCGCGCCCTCCTGGAGCGCTCCGACGTGATCATCGTCGCCTCGGTGTCGTGCATCTACGGCATCGGCGCCGTCGAGACCTACTCGGAGATGATCGTCAAGCTGGCGACCGGGGCGCGGGTCGACGAGCGCGAGCTGAAACAGCGCCTGGTGGCGCTCCAGTACCAGCGCAACGACCAGAACTTCTACCGCGGCGCCTTCCGGGTGCGCGGCGACGTCATCGAGATCTACCCCTCGCACCTGGAGGACCGGGCCTGGCGGCTGAGCCTGTTCGGCGACGAGGTCGAGGCGATCTGGGAGATCGACCCGCTGACCGGCGAGAAGATCTCGGCCCTCGACGAGATCATGGTCTATCCCAATTCCCACTACGTGACGCCGCGTCCGACCCTGCTGCAGGCGATCCCCGGCATCCGCGCCGAACTGAAGGAGCGGATCAAGGAGCTCGAGGCCGAGGGCAAGCTCCTGGAGGCGCAGCGGGTGCACGAGCGCACCACCTTCGATCTGGAGATGCTGGAGACCACCGGGCACTGCGCCGGCATCGAGAACTACTCGCGCTACCTGACCGGCCGGGCGCCGGGCGAGCCGCCGCCGACGCTGTTCGAGTACCTGCCCGAGAACGCCATGCTGATGGTCGACGAGAGCCACGTCACGGTGCCCCAGATCGGCGGCATGTTCCGCGGCGACTTCAACCGCAAATCGACGTTGTCGGAGTTCGGCTTCCGGCTGCCGAGCTGCGTCGACAACCGGCCCCTGAAGTTCGAGGAATGGCAGGAGATGCGCCCCGACACCGTCTATGTCTCGGCGACGCCGGGGCCCTGGGAGATGGAGAAGACCGGCGGCGTCTTCGTCGAGCAGGTGGTCCGCCCGACCGGGCTGATCGATCCCGAATGCATCGTCCGCCCGGTCGAGACCCAGGTCGACGACCTGCTCGCCGAGGTCCGCCAGGTCGCCGCCCAGGGCATGCGGACCCTGGTGACGACGCTGACCAAGCGCATGGCCGAGGACCTGACCGAGTACCTCCACGAGCACGGCGTCCGCGTCCGCTACATGCACTCCGACATCGAGACCCTGGAGCGCATCGAGATCATTCGCGACCTGCGCCTCGGCGCCTTCGACGTCTTGGTCGGCATCAACCTGCTGCGCGAGGGTCTCGACATCCCGGAATGCGGCCTGGTGGCGATCCTCGACGCCGACAAGGAGGGGTTCCTGCGCTCCAAGACGTCGTTGGTGCAGACCATCGGCCGGGCGGCGCGGAACGTCGAGGGCCGGGTGATCCTCTACGCCGACAAGATGACCGACAGCCTGGACTACGCCATCTCAGAGACCAACCGGCGGCGCGAGAAGCAGCAGGCCTACAATGAAGCCCACGGGATCACGCCGGAAAGCGTCAAGAAGGGCATCACCGACGTCATCGAGAGCGTCTACGAGAGCGATTACGTGACCGTCGACACCGGCGTCACAGGCGAGACCGAACTGGTCGGCCACAACATCCAGGCCGTGCTCAAGGACCTGTCCGAGCGCATGAAGGCCGCCGCCGCCGAGCTCGAGTTCGAGGAGGCGGCGCGCTTGCGCGACGAAATCCGGCGCCTGGAGGCCACCGAGCTCGGCCTGACCAAGCCCGGCGTGTCGAAAAAGGCGCGCTGGGAGCCGAAGGGCAAGGTGAAGAAGAAGAAACGCGGGCGCTAGGCGGGCCGCCCTGCCGCTTGATCCGTCCCCCGCCGCTCCGCTAACCTTGCGGCGAGAGAACAATCAAGGGGGTCGTCTTGGACATTCTTCGCATCATCATCGCCATCTTCATTCCGCCGCTGGCGGCGTTCCTGACCGTCGGCATCGCGCTGCATTTCTGGCTCAACCTGATCCTGACGCTGTGCTTCTTCGTGCCCGGCATGATCCACGCGTTGTGGCTGGTGGTGAAGAAGGGCGCGCCGGGCTAGGGAGCCGGCTCAGGCCTTGGCGGCCGAGAACAGGAACCGGCTGACCGAGAAGAAATAGGCGCCGTCGCGGTCCTTGCGCTCGAGGTCGGCGAGCCAGTCCCTGGCCCCGTCGTCGTCGATAACGCCCCAATCCGTGCACTTGCGCGCCAGGCCGCGGACGAAACCGGTGGAGAAGTTGTCGGCGCCGAAGTTCCGGTTGATGATCGGCACGGCCTCGACGCCGATCTCCGCGAACCCCGTTTCCGCCAGCAGGGCGCTCAGCACGACCGGCAGGTTGGGGCTGACCGCGGCCTCGTCCCAGGCGTCGAAGAGCCTGCGGGTCAGGGCGGCGTCGCCGGTGTTGAGGATGCAGCCGCGCCAATCGGTCTCGAGCACCGCGATGCGGCCGCCGGGTTTCAGCGTCCGCGCCAACTCGGCGAGGGCCGCCGGGACGTCCTCGATGAACAGCAGAACCTGGGTGCAGGCGATGGCGTCGAAACTGGCGTCGGCCGCCGACAGGGCGCGCAGATCGTCGTCGGCGAGCCTCACCTGGGGCAGTCCGGCGCAGCGATCGGCCGCCAATTCGAGCATCGCGGCGCTGGTGTCGATGCCCGTGACCCGGCCCCCGGCGCCGACGGCCTCGGCCATTTCCCGGACCAAAAGCCCCGGCCCGCAGCCGACGTCGAGGACGTGGTCGCCGGCCTCGAGCGCGAGCGCGGCGCGGGTGCGGGCGCGCTGGTGGGCGATTTCCGGGGTCATGTAGCCGCGCTCGACCGAGCGGGCGGTCTTGGCGTCGAAGGTGACGCCGCCCTTCGCCCCGTCGGCGGGCACGCTCAGCCGCCCATCAGCTCGGGGCGCACGGCCCAGGTCACGGTCCAGCCGCCGCCGTTCTCGCCGCGCTCGACGCAGACCACGGTGCCGGGCTGGAAGTGAACCACGGTCTCGTCCTCGTCGCCGACCACCAGCCGGCCGACCAGCCTGCCGAGATGCGGCAGGTGGCCGACGATCATGGTGTCGTCGGTCCAGCCGTCGATGGCGGCGGCGACCAGGTCGGTGGAGTCCTTGGGCGCCAGGCCTTCCGCCGCCTGCTCGACGATGCGTCCCGGTCCGATGGTCTCGGCGAAGATCAGGGCGGTCTGGGCGGCGCGCAGCTTGCCCGAATGTATGACCCGGCCGATGGCCGGCCGGGTGCGGGCCAGGAAGGCGGCCATGCGGCCGACGTCGGTGCGGCCCTGGTCGCTGAGCGGCCGCTCCGGGTCCTCATCCTTGGGCTTCGCCAAGCCGTGCTGGACGAGATAGAGATGCATGGCACGGTCCTCCGTGGCCCGAGAATAGCAAAACCGCGCCGGCCTGGGCACGAAAAAGCCCGGGACGTGCCCGGGCTCCGTTCGGTCGATGCGGAAGCCGGCGTCAGCCGCCGCCGGACGCGGCCGCGGCGACCAGCCCCTCGGCGATGGCGACCTGGCGGGCCGCCTCGGCGGCCTCGTCCTCGCCGGCCTGGGCGGCCTTCTCCTTGGCCTCGGCCAAGCGGGCCTCGGCGGCGGCGCGGTCGATGTCGGCGACCGGCACCGCTTCCTCGGCCAACACCGTGCAACGCTCCGGCGAGACCTCGGCGAAACCGCCGCCGACGAAGATGCGCTCGCGGACCTTGCCCTTCTCGTGGATGTCGATGACGCCGGGCCGGACCGTCGCGATCAGCGGCGAGTGGCCGGGCAGCACACCGAGGTCGCCCTCGGCGCCGGGCACGACGACCATCTCGACGGGTTCCGAGGCCACCAGCTTCTGCGGCGAAACCAGTTCGAACTCGACCGTTGCGGCGGTGCTATCGGCCATGACGCGGTTCTCCTATGACTGCCGTCGCCGGCCTTAAGCGGCCTCGGCGGCCAGACGTTTCGCCTTCTCCAGCGCCTCGTCGATGGTGCCGACCATGTAGAAGGCGGCTTCCGGAATGTGGTCGTACTCGCCCTCGACGATGCCCTTGAAGCCCTTGATGGTGTCCTCGAGGCCGACCAGGACGCCCGGCGTGCCGGTGAAGACTTCGGCCACGTGGAACGGCTGCGAGAGGAAGCGCTGAATCTTCCGGGCCCGGGCGACGATGAGCTTGTCCTCCTCGGAAAGCTCATCCATGCCGAGGATGGCGATGATGTCCTGCAGGCCCTTGTAGGTCTGCAGCACCTGCTGCACGCCGGTGGCGACGCCGTAGTGCTCCTCGCCGATGATCCTGGGATCGAGGATCCGCGAGGTCGAATCGAGCGGGTCGACGGCCGGGTAGATGCCCAACTCGGCGATCTGCCGGTTCAACACCGTGGTCGCGTCCAAGTGCGAGAACGAGGTCGCCGGCGCCGGGTCGGTCAAGTCATCGGCCGGCACGTAAATGGCCTGCACCGAGGTGATCGAGCCCTTGGTGGTGGACGTGATGCGTTCCTGCAGGGTGCCCATGTCGGTGGCCAGGGTCGGCTGGTAGCCGACGGCCGAGGGAATGCGGCCGAGCAGGGCGGACACTTCCGAACCGGCCTGGGTGAACCGGAAGATGTTGTCGACGAACAGCAGCACGTCCTGGCCTTCCTGGTCGCGGAAGTACTCGGCCAGGGTCAGGCCCGACAGGCCGACGCGGGCGCGCGCGCCCGGCGGCTCGTTCATCTGGCCGTAGACCAGGGCGGCCTTGGATTCGCCGCCTTCCAGGTCGATAACGCCCGATTCGATCATTTCGTGGTAGAGGTCGTTGCCTTCGCGGGTCCGCTCGCCGACACCGGCGAACACGGAGTATCCGCCGTGGCCCTTGGCGACGTTGTTGATCAGTTCCATGATCAGCACCGTCTTGCCGACGCCGGCGCCGCCGAACAACCCGATCTTGCCGCCCTTGGCGTAGGGGCAGATCAGGTCGACGACCTTGATGCCGGTGGTCAGGATCTCGGTTTCCGTGGCCTGCTCGATGAACTCCGGCGCGTCGCGGTGGATCGGCAGGGTCGTCTTGGCCTCAAGCGGGCCGCGTTCGTCGATCGGCTCGCCGATGACGTTGAGGATGCGGCCCAGCGTCTCCGGGCCGACCGGCATGGAAATCGGCGCGCCCGTGTCGGCGACCTCGATGCCGCGCTCCAGGCCTTCGGTGGAGTCCATGGCGATGGTCCTGACGGCGTTCTCGCCGAGGTGCTGCGCGACTTCCAGCACCAGGTGCTTGCCCTGGTTCTCGGTGTGCAGCGCGTTCAGGATCTCGGGTAGTTCGCCGGTGAACTGCACGTCGACGACGGCGCCCATGACCTGACTGATGGTTCCCACGTTATTCTTAGCCATCTCGGATACTCCCGTTCTACAGCGCTTCCGCGCCGGAGATGATCTCAATGAGTTCTTTGGTGATGAAGGCCTGGCGCGTCCGGTTGTAGGTCAGCGTCAGGTTGTCGATCATTTCGCCCGCGTTGCGGGTTGCGTTGTCCATGGCCGTCATCCGCGCTCCGTGCTCGGAGGCGGAGCTTTCCAGGAGCGCCTGGAAAATCTGCACCGCCAGGTTGCGCGGCAGCAGGTCGGCGAGGATTTCGTCCTCCTCGGGCTCGAAGATATAGACCGCCTTCGGGCCGTCGTCGGCCGCTTCGTCCTCGGCCTCCTCGGCGACGGCCGGCTCGAAGGGAATGAGCTGTTGCGGCGTCACGATCTGCGTCATCGCCGATTGGAACCGGTTGAAGATGATGGTGCAGATGTCGAAGGCGCCGTCCTCGAACAGGCTGGTGATCGATTGCGCGACGCCCGCGGCCTCCTGGTACTCGACGGTACGGCGGCCGAGGCCCTGGACATGGTCGATGATTTCGTCCGGGAACTCGCGCTTCAGGACGTCGTGGCCCTTGCGGCCGACGCAGAAGATCTTCACGGTCTTGCCGGCGGCCCGCAATTCGTTGGTCATGTTGCGGGTCTGGCGGATGATCGAGCCGTTGAAACCGCCGCAAAGCCCGCGGTCGGCGGTGAAGGCGACCAGCAGGTGGGTCTCGTCGGCGCCGGTGCCCGCGAGCAGCTTCGGCGCGCCCTCGGTGCTGCCGACGGATTGCGCCAGCGATCCCAGCATCCGCTCCATGCGCAGGGCGTAGGGGCGGGCCGCCTCGGCCGATTCCTGGGCGCGCCGCAGTTTCGCGGCGGCGACCATCTTCATGGCCGAGGTGATCTTCTGCGTCGACTTGACGCTGTCGATCCGGATCTTGAGGTCCTTGAGACTTGGCATGGTGCCGCGTTCCGATCCCTAGTTTCCGTGTCCGCCGGCCTTAGGCGAAGGTCTTGACGAAGTCGTCGAGGAACGCCTTGAGCTTGCCCTCGGTGTCGTCCGAAATGGCCTTCTCCTCGCGGATCGTGGACAGGATGTCGGCGCCCTTGTCGCGGATCGCGTCCAGGTACTGACGCTCGAAGCGGGTGATGTCGCCGACCGCGACGTCGTCGGTGTAACCGTTGACGCCGGCGAAGATCACGGCGACCTGCTCCTCGACGGCGAGCGGCGCGTACTGCGGCTGTTTCAGGAGCTCGGTCAGGCGCGCGCCGCGGGCCAGAAGGCGCTGGGTCGAGGCGTCCAGATCCGAGGCGAACTGCGCGAAGGCGGCCATCTCGCGGTACTGGGCGAGTTCGAGCTTGATCGAGCCGGCGACCTGCTTCATCGCCTTGATCTGGGCGGCGGAGCCGACCCGGCTGACGCTCAGGCCGACGTTCACGGCCGGGCGGATACCCTTGTAGAAGAGTTCCGTCTCCAGGAAGATCTGGCCGTCGGTGATGGAAATCACGTTGGTCGGAATATAGGCCGACACGTCACCGGCCTGGGTCTCGATCACCGGCAGCGCGGTCAGCGAGCCGTTGCCGGCGGCGTCGCCCATTTTCGCCGAGCGCTCGAGCAGGCGCGAGTGCAGGTAGAAGACGTCGCCCGGATAGGCTTCGCGTCCGGGCGGGCGGCGCAGCAACAGCGACATCTGCCGATAGGCGACGGCCTGTTTCGACAGATCGTCGTAGAAGATCACCGCGTGCATGCCGTTGTCGCGGAAATACTCGCCCATGGTGCAGCCCGTGTAG